>JAPDKE010000012.1 GCA_029258725.1 bacterium
AATGGGGAACAAGATTTGCAACCGTTGCACCAAGAACCATGTTTGCAAGAAGAATTGAAAGATGAAGTTCCATTGCAATTCCACCGGTAAGGAGAACAAATCCTATAACATAAACCATTATGTGGGATGGAATATCAAGAAAGCGAAAGAAAAGGGAGAACAAAAATCCCATGAGCAATCCCAGGACAAGACTCCCAACAACCTCCATAAATCCATGAAAGATGTAATGGGCGGTATGGTCAAGGACCATCCCATGCGTCCCCATCATTGCCCTTGCAAGTGCCAGAGTAAAGGAAAAGAGAATTATTCCCCATGCATCGTCTATTGCAACAACACCCAGCAGGGTATTTGTGAAAATCCCCTTTGCCTTTGTCTCCCTCACAATCATCAAAACAGCAGCAGGTGCGGTTGCGGGTGCTATCGCCCCTATAACCATTGCAGTGGAGAGAGGGAGTCGCAAAAGAAGATAAAGAGAGAGTGTAACAAGTAAAAATGCACCCAGGACCTCACCAATGGATATAAATAATACCAGCTTTCCTATCTTCCTCATCTCCCTTAACGTGAATCCCTCTCCAAGACTGAAGGCAACAAAACTCAGTGCTATTCCGGATATAATGGATGAGGCATTCAGGATTTTTTCAGGAACAAGATTTAAAACATGGGGTCCTATAATAATCCCGGAGATTATATAACCTGTTACGGAAGGCAGTTTCAATTTATTTGCCATCCGTGCAAAGAGAAACCCAGCAATTACTGCTATCCCGAAGCCGAGAATAACATTTACCATTTCTTTGAGCTTAATCCTGTGGAAAGATGGACCATGGAAAGAACAAAGACAAGTATGGCAAAAATAAGGGATACTTTTGAGCCAACCCTGAAGGGTTTTGAGATATACCTCATCACTATATCATGCTCTCCTTTTTCAAGATAAAACGCCCTGAAGGTCTTATCGGCAACAAAGATTTTCTCCGGTTTTCCATCAACCTCAAGTTTCCAGTAGGGATGGTAATTATCGGTAAAGAGAACCCATCCCGGCTTTTCCATCTTTGCCTTTAACCTTATCTCATTGGGAAGATACTCCACCACCTCAACCTCTCCCTTCACCTCCTTCAGGTGGGGAACACCGGGGTCCTCTTCAAGAACCAGAACCCTCCTTAAATCAACCCTCCCCATCACGGAAAGAACGCTTTCCGGTTCAACCACCACATAGTCAGGAACAAGGCAGGCTCTGGGAAATACATGCTCATTGAGGTAGAGAGAATTTCCACCACGCCTCCCTATTTCCCGGTACCTTGAATAGAATGGTATCCACTCCCGGACCTTTGGTCTTAATTCCACGGGATAAAGTGAGGTATCAACGGGTATCCCTATTATGTACTTTGCACCCGCAAGGTCTAAAAATTGTGGATTTTTAAAAAAGTTAAAAGGCTGAAACATAACGCTTTTTCCGGCCCCGATGAATTCCTGATATCTCTTCAGTGGATTTGGTGCATATCCTCCAACATTCTCTATCCCGTTCAGCCTGAATACACCCCCGCTCCTCCGGTAATGAAGAGGAAAAACCCTGAATTTTCCGGTGTCTTTCATCATAATCCTTACCATTTCATCAGGAGCAAAATACCTGTGAGGCTGTTTGAACTCCTGTATGTAATACCTATCAACACTCCACAGGTCAAATAGCAGCAAAACAGAAAGTGCGGGTAAAATCCATTCCCTTTTCTTTATGTAAACAAGGGAAAAAAGATATAAAACAAGCAGAATTATGCTCCTCCATACCCCGGGAAAGACATCCCCGTAGTATTTATGCATGGTTGATAACCTGTTCTGGACAAAGTCCGGAGAGTAAAGCCTTGAAAGTGCGCTCCTCCAGTGGGAGAAAATTGCCCCCTTCCCTGCAGAGAAGACTATAAGAAGAAAGATAAAAACACCAAACCAGCCAGAAAGATACCTCAAAACCTCTTTCTTAGTGTATTTTTTCTCAAGGATGTGATTGAGTGCCATTGCACCGGATACAATAAAGGAGAGAGTTGCAACGAAGAAGAACATGCTGGGCCCCCTTGTCTTCTTTGCACCTGGAAGGAGATAATACACAAGCCTGTAAAACGGGGTATTTCCACCAAGGGAGAAGAGAATTGCAACAATCCCGAGTCCAAGGAAGAAGTGATAAAATGGATGTTTTTTCTTTTTTATAAATAAAGGCATGAATGCAAGGATGAAGAAGAGAATACCAAAGTATTCTGTATGCAGTTTGAAGTAGTTCATTCCCCAGTAGTGGTCAAGAACTCCGGGAAATGTGGGAATGAGGAGAGTGAGAACCTCTGATGTGGGCATGGACCAGGAGGTTGCGTATTCATATCCCCTGTGTCCTCCGCGGGCTGCATATTTGAAGTTCGCAAATGCAGGCAAAACCTGACATAGCATTATTCCCATTGCAACAACAAAGGCAAGCAGGGCAAAAAGAACAGCACGCACAAAGTGCTTTCCTCTTCTTTTATCCCTTATAACCCTGTAAAGTCCATAGGAAAGTGCAGCGACTCCAGTGTAGTAGGTTAACTGAATGTGCCCTGGAAGGAAGGAATAGCCAAGCATTGCACCGGTATAAACAAAGTATCTCCAGTCCTCCCTCTTTATTCCCCTCTCAAGGAAAAAGAAAACAAAGGGAGCAAGGCTTATTGCTATGGTCCTTCCATCATGCCCCCCGTATGCCGGGGAGATTAGAATTCCTGAAAACATGTATGCAAGTGCCCCAAGGAATGAGGTATCCTTCCTCAATCCAAGTTCGCGCAAAAACAGGAACATCCCGCATCCTGCAAGGAAGGAGTAAAAGAGAAAGGTGTAGTTCCAGATTATGCAGGTGGGCAGTATGAAGTTAAAGAGTGCCTGGGGTGAAAAGATATATCCCATGAATGTTCCAACGGTGGGCATTCCGCAGAAGATGTAAGGGTCCCACAGGGGAATGTGCCCCGTCTTTTTTATGGCATTTATAACCCACTGCCTCTTTGCCCATGCCGCAAGCAACCAGTCACTTCCATAAATCATTCTTGCACCGGTCAAAAAGCGATGGAAAAAGACAAGAGAAAGGAAAAGGAAAATCAAAAATATGTATCTTTCCTTTATCTTCATCTCACTCCTCCACAAATGGATTCTCATATCCTCTTATCACCTGAACAACCTCAGGTCTCATGTAAAGTGGGGATGGGTCCTCACCCGATAAAAGCATCTTTCTTATCTTCGTTCCCGAAAAATTCACCCTGTCCTCCTCAGAATGTGGACATATCTTTTCATTAACAACCGTCCCGCAGCGCCTGCAGTAGAAGAAGGAGCGGAAGAAGAAGGGAATTATCCCCAGGTCAGGGAATTCATCAAATATCTCCTGTGCTGCATAGGGGTGATAGAAGTTCCCAACACCTGCATGGTCCCTTCCTATGATTATGTGGGTGCATCCAAAGTTCTTCCTCACTATTGCATGAAATATCGCCTCCCTTGGTCCTGCATATCTCATGCGTGTATTCCATATACTCATAACAACCCTGTCAGGAGGATAGTAATGCTGAATTAAAGCCTGATAGGCATCAAGAATAACCTCGTCCCTGAAGTCTCCCCTTTTCTTTTTCCCTATAACAGGATTTATAAAGAGCCCATCCGTAAATGTCAGCGCACTCTTCTGCACATACTCATGCCCGAGATGGGGAACATTTCTCGTCTGGAACGCAACCACCGTCCTCCATCCCTTCTCCTCAAAAAGAACCCTCGTCTCCTTCGGGGTCAGGGTGAATTTTTCAAAAGGATGGGAGATTTTTGAAAGGAGGGTGAGTTTTCCTCCTGCAAATCTATCTCCCATGGAAAGGGTGTGAACAACTCCAGGATGCTCGGTGGAGTCAGTTCCATAGGTCTTCTCTGCTATCTCCTTCGGGTCATAGGTAAAAATCTCTTCTATTTCAAACAGAGCAAGGGGTTTACCCCGGTATTTTATTATAACCCTCTCCCCCGGGTTCTCCTTTAGAGGAAAAACTATCGGAATGGTCCAGGGTGTCCCATCCGGAAGCCTCATTGTATCAAGAACACTTTTCAGTTCCTCCTTTTTCATGAACCCCTCAAGTGGACTGAAGAGACCCACGGAAATATTCTCAACCTCCCATGCAAGGTCCCTCTCAACCTCAATCTCAGGGAGGTTTTCCTTGAGAATCTCCTCTTTTTCCTTTTCAGATGCCATTCTCTCTTTCAGTGTTCCACCATGAGGAGCAGGTAACATACTAACCTCCTTTTTTTCACGGACTATATTCCAAAACCCTTCTTATGTCAATCCTCCACGGTATATCCTGCCTCCTCCACCGCCCTTTTAATATCCTCCTTCCTCACA
Organism: bacterium; assembly: GCA_029258725.1. Taxonomy (GTDB): domain Bacteria; phylum Hydrothermota; class UBA3072; order JAPDKE01; family JAPDKE01; genus JAPDKE01. Next base: position 4,361 of record JAPDKE010000012.1, read on the forward strand.
TCCCCATCCACCATAACTTTCTTTTCTTCCAGGTCCACAACAACCCTCTTAACACCAGGAAGAGAGGATATCTTTTCCTCTATGGTAAACTTACAGTGCCTGCAGTGCATATCCGGGACCTTTACTGTATATTTCATCTCCATCTTTTTCTTCCTTCCCCATCGGGGTGTTCTTAAAAGAAGGAAAAGAAGAACAAGGGCAGAGAGGAGTTTTACAGGATAGGGAAGATATTCACCCCTGGAGGTGATGAGTTCCGGATTTCTCCCCATCATGTTCCATATTCCGTCAAAAATTATACCCATTCCGAGAGAGATGAGGATGATGGAAAAAAGGTAAATAAAAAGGGACTTTTTTCCGAGTTTCTGCCCTATGAAGATTATAGTTATCGTATTGGTTGCAGGACCCGCTATGAGAAACGTGAGGGCAGCACCAGGGGTAAGCCCCTTCATCACAAGCGATGCGGCAACCGGAATGGAACCCATGGCACAGACATAAAGAGGAACGGAGAATAAAAGAACCACGGGATAGACAATCCAGGGGTTTGAAAAATGTCTCTCAAATATACCTCCGGGTATAACCGCGGTTATCAGTCCTCCAAGTAAAATTCCAAAAAGAAGGCTCTTCCCCACATCCTCTGGAAGTTCCACAAACCCGTACCTGAATATCTCCTTCAACTTCTTCTGCATGGAGACTGCATGCCTTGCATGGAATGTTACCGATGAAGGCTTTTCTCTCTCAAACGCATAGGAAATCACTCCAACAAGAATCCCGGAAAAAAGAGCAGCAACGGGTCTGAAAATGGCAAAGAGAGGTCCCATGAGGGCGTAGGTTGCCAGGATTGAATCAACCCCGGTTGTTGGAGTTGAGACAAGAAAGGAAAGGGTTGAGGACCTGCCTGCCCCATCCTTTCTCATGGATGCGGCAATGGGAATAACACCGCAGGAGCAGACAGGAAGCGGTATGCCAAAGAGGGTGGCCTTGAAAACAGAGGAAATCCCTCCCCCAAGATGTTTCTTTATCGTCTCCCCTCCCACCCATGCATGAATCACCCCTGAGAGAAAAAATCCAAGGAGCAGCCAGGGACCTATCATGAGGAGCAATTCCCATGTTGCATAAAAAAACTTCAAAAGGATTTCCATATTTCCTCCTTCCTGCATTTTACAGCAGAAAAAACCCGTGTCAACTCAATTGACTTTTTCCCAAAATTTTTTAAAATCCTTCAAAAAGGAGGTGAGTATGTTCCTGTTGCTTCTTGCTCAGTTCGGTTTTGATGGGGGACTTGGATTTTTCAACATGGAAGACGCATGGTGGGTGAGTGTGAGGCTGGCACCCGAGGTGGGAATTGGTCCTGTGGGTTTTGGTCTTGATATTCCCATAAGGGTTAATGTCCAGACATGGGAACTCAGGGGAGAGGACTGGGACAGTCCTGCGGACTGGGTGGGGAAGATAAGGTATATAAGACTTGGATATGAACACTCCCCATTTTATCTGAGAGGGGGAGTACTGGACCATCTGACCATGGGATACGGATTTATCATGGACAACTACAACAACTCAATAGATGAGAATGAGAGAAGGATAGGACTGCTTTTAAAGTCCGACCTCAAGCGTTTCGGGGCTGACTTCGTGTGGTCAAATCTTGCAAGTGTTGATATAGTGGGAATAAGACCATACATAAGACCAATAAAGTTCTTTGCGGATATTCCGATTATCTCCAATGTGGACGTGGGCTTTACCTGGATGAGGGACTTTGACATGGACCTCACCTTCCTTGGACTTGATGCCGGGCTTCCTCTTAACCTTACATCCATGCTCTCCATAACCCCCTGTGCAAGCATAGCAAAGATTCTTACATACGGAGGAGGAAAGGCTTACGGAATAAGGGCATCCATTTCTTTACCTATCCAGATTCTAAAACTCTCCTTCAAGTTTGAGAGAAGGGATATAACCTCACAGTTCATACCATCTTACTTTGATGCATTCTATGAGGTGAACAAGGAGGAGAAAAAGGAAACACTTAAAGCCACTGATAACCCCGTCCATGGATGGTTCGGGGACCTGTATGCAACCCTTATGGAAAACCTTACCGTTGGCGGAGGATACGAGTGGTATGATGAGTGGGAAACCGGGAAACTTCACCTTGTGCTTGATGCAACCAGGGCTTTTGAGAACCTTCCATTCAAACTCATATACGACAATAACTCGGTAAGCTCCCTCTCAGATATAACCTTTGAGAACGACGAGGATATAATGTACACACTCATTGCAAGATACCGGGTTCTCCCGCATGTTTATGTTACCCTCACGGTCCAGCAGACATACGCATACAACGATTCAATAGATACATACGAACCTCTCAGAACCTTTGGTGTAAGCGGGGATATTGACTTCTGAACTCTTTAAGAACCCACCACCTTCTCCTTTATCGGAGAGGGTGAGACCGAGAAAACTTTCTGAATTTTTCGGTCAGGAGCATCTGGTAGGGGAAGGGAAGCCCCTGAGGAGAATGATAGAGAGGGGGGATATCCCTTCCCTTCTCTTCTGGGGTCCTCCTGGAAGCGGGAAAACAACCCTTGCAAACATCATTGCAAACGAACTTGACCACGACTTCATAAACCTCTCTGCGGTATTCTCTGGGGTAAAGGACGTGAGGGATGCGGTTGAGCGTGCAAAAAGAAACTGGGATTACAAACGTAAAAAGACCATAGTATTCATAGACGAGATTCACCGGTTCAACAAACTGCAGCAGGATTCACTGCTTCCATGGGTTGAAAGGGGAATTATTATTCTCATAGGTGCAACAACGGAAAATCCGTCCTTTGAGGTGATAGGTCCTCTTCTCTCAAGGATGAGGGTCTATACATTAAAAAGGCTTTCCGATGAGAACCTGAAAAGAATAATAAACCGTGCGCTTGAGGTTGATGAGGAGATGAAGAAGTATGATGTGAATTTTGAGGAGGGGGCACTTGAAATCCTTATATTTCTTTCAGGTGGGGATGCAAGGGTTGCCCTTGATACACTTGAAATAGCAGTGAAGATAACCGGAGGGAAGGTGACGAAGGGAGTTATTGAGGAGGTGATGGAAAAACACCTCCCCTATGACAGGGCAGGTGAGGAGCATTATAATCTAATCTCTGCGTTTATAAAGTCCATAAGGGGAAGCGACCCGGATGCGGCACTTTACTGGATGGTCCGGATGCTTGAGGGTGGGGAGGACCCTCTTTATATAGCAAGAAGGCTTGTTATCCTTGCATCAGAGGACATTGGAAATGCAGACCCATTTGCTCTTGTCCTTGCAGTCGCCGCAAAGGAGGCGTGTGAATTTGTTGGACTTCCCGAATGTGAACTCAACCTTGCCCAGGCAACCATATACCTTGCCCTTGCTCCAAAATCAAACTCTGTTTTACTTGCCTTAAAAAGGGTGAAGGAGACAATAAAGGAGACCCCTCCTTATCCTGTTCCCTTACATCTGAGAAATCCCGTTACCGAACTCATGAAAAAGGAGGGATACGGGAAGGGGTATCTCTATCCCCATTCATACGGGGGATGGGTAAAGCAGGACTATCTTCCGCCTGAACTTAAGGGAAGGAGGTTTTACATACCCAAGGATGCAGGAAGGGAGAAAAAACTCAAAGAAAGGCTTGAGGAGATAAGGAGGAAAATTGATAGTAATAAAGAGTGAGTGGGAAATAGAACGTATGAAGGAGGCTGGAAGGATTCTGAAAGAGGTTCTTCGGGTACTTGAGAAGGAGATAAGACCGGGAATAAAAAAGCGCGAACTTGACCGGATTGCGGAGAAGGAGATAAGAAGAAGGGGAGGGAAGCCCTCATTTAAAGGATACATGGGATATCCTGCATCCATATGTGTTTCGGTTGATGAGGTTGTCATTCATGGAATACCGGATGGAACCATTTTACATGAGGGAGAGATTGTCGGGATTGACCTGGGAGTGGAGTTTAAAGGATACCATGCAGATGCAGCCAGGACCTATCCCGTGGGAAAGGTGGATAAGAGAAAACTAAATCTCATAAAGGTTGCGGAGGGAGCATTTTTTGCCGCACTTGAATTTGCAAGGGAGGGGATGAGGATAGGGGATATATCCCATGCGATAGAAAGTTATGCAAAAAAACATGGCTGTGATGTTGTCCGGATGTTCACAGGGCACGGGATAGGTAAAAAACTCCACGAGGACCCACCGGTCCCGAATTTTGGGAAACCGGGAACAGGTCCCAGGCTGAGGCAGGGGATGACCCTTGCCATTGAGACAATGATAACCGAGGGAAGCGGGGATGTAGAGATACTGAAGGATGGATGGACGGTTGTGACAAAGGACAGGAAACTCTCGGCACATTATGAAAATACCATAGTTATAACCGATGGAGAACCAGAAATACTCACCCTTTAACATAAAAGCGGCAACACCAGGGAAGCTCAAGGAATTTTTGAAGGACAAACCCTTCAGGGCATATCAGATTTTAAAGTGGGTGTGGCAGAAGGATGCAAAGGACTTCTCATGCATGACGGATATCTCAAAATCTTTAAGGGAAAGACTCTCAGAGGAGGCATTCATTCCCACCCACAGACTCATACGCAAGGTAGCCTCTTCTGATGGTGCGATTAAGTTTCTTTTTGAACTGCTGGATGGAGAGAAAATAGAAAGTGTTTTTATTCCTGAAGGGGATAGAAGAACCGTGTGTGTCTCAACCCAGGCTGGATGCCCTTTAAGGTGTGCATTCTGCAGGACGGGTCTTATGGGGTTTAAAAGGAATCTTGAATGGTGGGAGATAGTGGAACAGGTGAGGGCGGTGAGAGAGGAGGTAAAGGAGAGGATAACAAATGTGGTCTTTATGGGGATGGGAGAGCCGTTCCTTAACTATGACCAGGTCCTTAATGCGTTGAGGATGCTCAATAATGTAAACTATGGACTCGGGATAGGGGCAAGAAAGTTAACGGTTTCAACAGCCGGTATCATTCCCGGGATACTGAAATTTGCAGAGGTTAAGGAGCAGTTCAAACTCGCAATTTCCCTGAATGCAACAACGGATGAGGTAAGGAGTTATTTAATGCCCATCAACAAAACCTATCCCCTTGAACCACTTTTCCGTGCACTGAGGCATTACTGTGCAAGGAAGAGAAAGAGAATCACATTTGAGTATGTTCTCATAAAGGGTGTGAATGACACAGACGAGGATGCAAAAAGGCTCGGTAGAATTGCAAGGAGTATTCCATCAAAGATAAACCTCATTCCATACAATCCCTGTGATGAACTTCCGTTTGAGGAGCCCGATGACCGGGATGTCCAGAGGTTTTATGAACTGCTCTATCCCTTTAATGTAACCGTAACCATAAGGTGGAGTAAGGGAAGAGAGATTAAGGCAGCGTGCGGGCAGTTGCTGGCGGAGAGTTAAATACCACAACTTCTTACAACTTCCATCCCCACCTCAAGGGCAAGCACGGCATCAGAAGGGGAAAAAGGTAAAGGCTTTCCGCGAATTGCATCTATAAAAGAGACAAGTTCAAGCCTGAGGGGCTCCTCATCCCTGACAGGTAACCTGAAGGGAATTCCATTCCGTTCAACCACCTCGGACTTTCGTTCAACAAAGTCTATTGAAAATACCCTGTCCTGTTCTGCTATCCTCATCTTTCTCTCCTTCCAGCAAAATGAACGGGATGCGGTGAGAACCGCAAAGGAAGAGCCAAAGTCAAGTTCTGCAACGGCAAATGCGGGTCCATCAGGACAGGAAACAATCCTCCCCCTCACCTTCTCAGGTCTTTTTCCTGAAAAATACAGTGCAAGGTCTATATCATGAATCATGAGGTCTATGATGAGAGATTGCGGGTCCTCTCCTGTCCTGAGAGAGGTTCTTTTTGCCTCAATAAAAACAGGAGAAAGAACCTTCCCCTCAAGTGCAAGAACTGCAGGATTGAATCTCTCTATGTGTCCAACGAGGAAAACAAGTTCTTTCTGCTCTGCAAGTTCAACAAGTTCATAGGCATCCTTAACGGATGCTGCAATGGGCTTCTCAAGCAGAAGATTAACCCCTGCCTCAAGGACCCTTTTTCCAACCTCATAGTGGAGTTCGGTTGGAACCGCAACCACCATCCCATCAACTTTACCGAGCAAATCCTCAAAGTCTTCAAAATAGGAAGTCCCGTATCTTTCAGCAATCCTTTTCCCCCTTCCTGAATCAACATCGCAAACCCCAACAACCTCAACTCCCGGAAGGGATGTAAGAATCCGTGTATGATGCTCACCCAGGTATCCAACACCTGTTACACCCAGTTTCATTTCTTAAGCCTCCTCATGAGCTCCTCCGCAACCTTTTCACAGTCCTCATCTATGTGAACATCTATCCTTGACCTGGGGAAGGCAACAGGACCTTTGTTTATTATCACGAGCTTACCCGGAGAGAAGTAGGGGAGAAGGGATGCAGGCTGGACCTGGAGTGAACTTCCAACAACCAAGAAAAGGTCGGAAAGACACGCATGCTGCCTTGCCTCCTCAAACCCCTTCACCCCCTCACCGAAAAACACCACATCAGGCTTTATCAAACCCCCGCAGGAGCAGTAAGGAACTGTATTTTTCAAAATCATCTCCTTAACCTCTGAAAAATCATACTCCTTCCCGCAGTTCAAACAGAAGGAACGCCTGTAACTTCCATGAATCTCTATAACATTCTTTGAACCCGCAAGGGTGTGAAGCCCATCTATGTTCTGGGTTACAAGGAGCTTTAGTTTCCCTATCTCCTCAAGGTATGCAAGAAACCTGTGCATCCGGGTTGGTCCGCTTCCCTCAAGGGTCTCTATCATCCTCCGGGTGAATTCATAAAAAGGTCTCGGGTCTCTGAGAAAATAGTCTATATCAAAAACCCTCTCAGGAACAATCCCCAGGGTGTATATCCCCTTTTCTCCCCTGAAATCCGGTATTCCTGCGGCAGTTGATATTCCAGCACCCGTGAGTGCCACTATGTAGTTGCTTTCGTGTATGTATCTTTCAAGAACATCATACTCATTCATCCCTTTATCGCCCCCCGTGTCAATCCCTCTATGAAGTAGCGCTGGGTGAAGAGAAAGATAATGGCTATTGGAACGATGGAAAGTGTGGATGCAGCCATCTTGAGTGAGTAAAGTTCCTCATGGGCACTCCTGAACATTGCAAGTCCAACCGGAACCGTGTACATTTTCTCACTGGTGGTAACGATGAGCTGCCACAGGAAGTTGTTCCAGTGGAACTGGAATGTTAGCAAAAACACAGTTGCAATAACCGGGGCAGAAAGGGGAAGGATTATCTTCAGAAATATCTGAAATTCAGAAGCCCCATCTATCCTTGCCGCCTCAATCAAAGAATCAGGAAGGGTTTTCATGTACTGGGTTAAAAGGAACAGACCAAATACATTTGCAAGATGGGGGACAACCATTGCGCGATATGTATTTATCCATCCAAACCTGTAAACTATTGCAAACTGCGGTATCATGAACATGAGCCCCGGGACCATCATGGAGGAAAGAAAGAGGGAAAAGAGGACCCTCTTTCCCGGAAATTCCTTTTTTGCAAAGACATAGGAAGCAAGGGAGGCAAAGAGGGTGGCAAAGAATGCAGCAGAGGTCGCAACTATCAATGAGTTTATGAAATACCTTCCAAAGGAGTAGTCCCTTATTATCCTTTTAAAATTCTCAAGGGTTGGATGCTTCGGGAAAAACCTTAAAGAAAGTGCCTCAGGATTGGGCTTGAAGGATGTTGAAAGCATCCAGAGGAATGGAAAAAGAACGATAAATGTGAAGACCGTGAGAAGAATATAGAGTATCCCCTTCTTCATACAAACCTCCTCCGCATTGAAAGGGAGGCAAGATAGGAAAAGGCAAGGTTTATGAAGAGGAGGGTGTAGGATATGGAGGCAGCATATCCAAGCTTTAACTGCTCAAAGTTCCGGTAGAGGTAGAGTCCCGTAACCTCTGTTGATAGGAAGGTCTTATTTCCTATTATAACAGCAGGACCCCCACCAGTCATCGCATAGAACTCAGCAAATGCGGAGAATGCACCTATTATTCCAATAATAACCATGAAGAGAAAGAGAGGTTTTAAAAGCGGAATTGTAACAAACCTTACCTTCTCCCAGACCCCTCCCCCATCAACCTCGCATGCCTCATAAAGGCTCCGGGGGATGTTCTGCAGGGAGGCAAGAAAGAGGACCATGCCAAATCCACAGTTTTTGAGAACCATTGCAACAACAACCGACGGAAGGGCGGTCCCCGGAGTGGATAAAAGTCCTGGTATCTTTATTCCAATCTTCATCAGAAGCCGGGTAATAACCCCATAAGGATAGGAATATAAAAATGTCCATACAATTCCAACAACGAAGACATCAAGAATATAGGGAAGGAAGATTGCACTTCGGTATGCATTCCTGAATTTCAGGGGCTGGTTTAAAATAACGGCAAGTGTAAAGGAAACCAGTATTCCCAGGGGGATGGAGAGGGCTGCGTAGTAAAGGGTTATCAAAAAAGACCACCAGAATCTTGCATCGTGCATGAGTTTGAGGTAGTTTTTTAACCCAACCCACTCCATCCCCCCGAAGACATCGGCAAGGTCCCTCACCTCATGCATGCTAAGGTAAAAGGCATAGAAGACCGGAAAGGCAAGAAAGACAAGAAAGATGAGGAGAAAGGGCAAAAGGAAAAGATAGGAGGTGAGGGTATCCTTCATCTTATAAGCAGTGTCTTCTTTACCTTTCCTTCCTCTATGACGAAGTAAACTCCGGGTGTTCCTTCGGCTGCCTTTCTCCCCATAACATTGTAGATTCCATCCTTCAAAGGAACCTCATGCCTCACCCTCGGAATCCCGCTTATGTTCACGGTTATATAGGTTGAGGATGTATCGGTGTCTGTCCATTCCTTTGCAGTGTCAAAGGGGTCAATGGATGGAGCAGGAGGAAGTGCATCAACCGCGGACGAACCCTCTGTTGCGCCCGCAATCCATGTGCTGACAAGAACCTTTGTGGGATTTCCAATGGTGTCAAGGGGGATTGCAAATTCAAGAACCTGGAGTCCTGTCAATGTATCACCACTCCATGCATAGTTAAAGGGACAGAGATTCCATATCCACAGGGTATCCGGGCTTCCCACCCATTTATTGAGACCTGCGGATGTGATCCTTGCGCTGTCCTCATTCCAGTAGAAGTAGACCTCGTAGTCGGGAAGGAAGTAATCGGGTGCCTCATTTGGAAATACTATCCTTCGCTGCCAGGAATCAACGGTATCCGTGCATCCAGAGTTCTGGGTCCGGTCAACATCAAGGGCAAATCCATAAGACAAAGACCAGTTTGCCCGATTTCCTGTTTTTATTGCAAGATAAAGGGTTCCCCCTGAGGCTGCGTAGTAAAGGGAATCAAGGTCTGCACCTTTAAATGCGGTTGTATCCGGATTTCCAGCTCCTGCCATCCATCCCTCCTGTGGGTCAAGAACCCCATCTATAACTGGAGAGAAAAGAAAGAGGATTATCATACCTGCCTCCCTTTTAGAGTTTTATGAACTTCTCCTTCAGGGATTCGGTTCTTATCCAGTATATTCCGCATGGAAGCCGGGATACATCAACCTTTCTTCCTTCTCCCCTCATCACCTTCCTTCCTGCAACATCAAATATTTCGTATCTTTCCTTCATCTTCAGGTCTATCTCATTCTTCACCATATTCTTTATCCTCCGCTTCTCCCTTCCTCCAACCAGAACCTCAAGCATTCTCTTTTCTCCCTCGCTGTTTTCAAGAGTATACACGTATTTTCTTCCCTTTTCAACCCATCTATCCAGGAAGGAATACTCCCTCTCTCCCCCATCAAACATCCACTCTTTTCCATCCCTTGAGAGTCTCCACCATCTGACCCTTGAGGAGCCCCTCCATGAAAGCATGACCCCTTTATCAGTCACCCGGGCATTGAAGAAGGTAAGGGTAACCTCCAGAACATCAAAATCGGATGGATTTACTCCTCTTCCTGTTGAACTCCAGTATGCAGCGTACTCCATCGGAACATCCAGATTTTCCGGGTCCGGGTCATCAGTCTCATCCGCATTCTGGAGGGGGAAGGAGGACCAGACATCAAGATTTGTATCCTCAATCCACATAAATACAGCCATGTCATCATCGGGGTCAAGTTCTCCATTGAAGAAACTCCTGGGTATCCTAACCTCTGCAAATCCAAATGAGACCTTCTCAACCCAGTTCATCCACCGGGAGGAGTCAGCGGCGGTCTCCCATCCATCCTGTGGATATGGCAATGCCCTTGATACCCATACCTTTGGATATGGCTGGGATGTTGCGTCTATCTGGACAACATAGTCGGGTCTTAAAGTGGGGTCAGGGAAGTATGCCCCTGACCAGGTCTTGCTCGTTCCGGTATCGCTTCCAGGATTGACATCAAAGGCAATGTTGAGCTTCTGATAATCCGGATTGAATCCATGGAAGTTCACATAGATATAAAGGGAGTCCCAGGTAATGTTGTAGTATGCAGGATTGTCGTATCCCAGTTCCTCGTTGCTTCTCCAGTCCTCCATGGAGCAGTCGGTCCTTAAAGTATGATAGGTTGTGAGACTATCCATGCTCACCCCTGTCCTCACCCATGCGGTTGTGTATTTTCCTTTATAGTTCCCGCTCTTCACCGTATCCCCTGATGCATTCCATGCCCTTGCCTGAACCATGAGCAGGTCCTGAACATCCAGGGATTCCTCAGGAATTACTGCATACCACTGGCATTCAAACGTATCCTTCCCAACATATACCTCGGGATTTGCATGGGTTGAGGGGTCAAGGTATGCTGCATCCACATAGAAGGTATCGGTATCGTTTTTGATAACCTCAATGTCAACGGATGAATAGGATGGGTCTGCGTATATCCATATCCTGAATGAATCCTCTGCGGTGAGTTCATTCCTTGGGGGTTCTGTTGAATCAGAAAGAAGAACATAGGGAGTTGAGAGCACATATCCCTCTGCCTCAGGAGTTACTCCCTCATCGGGAATCCCGTTTGAATCCTGGTCTATCGGAATAACCCATATGCAGTTTATTCGGGTCGGGTCAGGGTCATCGGGCAATGCCTCGTTTGATATGTTATCACCTGTTCCATCCTTTATCACGCAGAAAAGTGCAAGAACGGCACCTGTATCCACAAATCCCCTTCCCTTTCCAAAGAGGTTATCCCAGGGAATCTTTGCCTCAAGGTCACCTCCAGCAGTTATTCTTAAAGGAACAGAATACCACCAGAAGTCTCCCGGGTCCTCTATCTTTCTCAATCCGGAAGAATCATTGGGAGATTCAAATCCCGTAAGACTCCTTGCCCAGGTCTCCCCAAGAACCCAGTCTGCAAGAAATCCTCCTATTTCAACGGTATCCGGATATGTTCCCGTGATTGCATCGTCCAGGGTTCCTGTGTTATCTGCAACATCGGAGGCAGAACAGAATCCTGAATCGTTTTTATCCGCATCGAAGTCAATATCAAGATAAAGAAGAAAGGCATTTCCGGAGTTCTGAATGGTGTCTCTTACCCCGATGAGGAGGTCGTACCGGTCCCAGGTCACATAAAGATCGGAAAGGGAATTTCCCTTCCAGTTATTTGTGGTTGTATTCTCAAGAACATGCTCATTTGCATTCCAGTCCGAGTCTCCCTCTGCCACTGCCCCATCCACCGAGGGAATATGATATGTGTAAGGAGAGGTTGTGACGATGGAGGAGATGTCTGAGGGAGAAACATTGCTATCAGGAATCCCATCACTGTCCGCATCAACCGGAATTGTAACCACAGCATTTACAACCCCAGGGCTACTGTCTTCAGGAAGGCACTGATTTGATATGTAATCACCATCCCAGTTCTTTATAACAACGAACATTCCGAGAACTGCCCCGGTATCTATATCAAGTCTCTCCCATGCAATGGCAATCTCAACATCTCCTCCGGTAGTTGCAGCAACATGGCATTCGGAGAACCACCAGAAGTCGGTACGCTGAGGATATTCTATCTGTCTCAATCCTGCATAGTCACTGGTGTTGCCCGGGGTCACGCTGTTCTGGTCCTTTGTTCCAATTACCCAGTCCGCATAGAATCCTGAGATGGGGACTGCCTGAGGGAATTTACCCGTTATTGCCTGGTCAAGGTTCCCGGATTCATCGTTGAGGTCCCACCGGTCGTTGAAACCTGAGGTCGTGTCATCCGAGCCAAAATCGGTATCCAGATAAACAAGAACCACATTCCCATCCGATGCATTTATTGAACCCTCTATTCCGATGTAAAGGGATTCCGCATCCCAGGTGACATAGAGCGTATCAAGCTCGTAACCACTCCAGCTGGCTGAAACTGTGTTCCAGGCAACCACCTCATCGGATGCCCAATCTGTTCCCACCACCCCATCTATGGTGGGGGAAGAGTATGTTAAAGACAAGAGCAATAGCATCATGGAACACCTCCTTTTGAAGGAGAACAAATGTACCTAAGAAGCAAACAAGTTTTTCAGTTAACATAACCCCTCCTTTTGAGGTACTCTTCCATTACCTTGAGTGCGAGATAGGAGGACTTGAGTCTCCAGTACTTCCCGTTAACTATGAGAACCGCAACCACCACCTCGGGGGCTTCAAGAGGGGCAAACCCCACAAACCACTCATATCTTCCCCTCGGATTGCTTCCAGTCAGTGAACCGGTCTTTCCACCAGCCCTGAATGGAGGGTGTGCCTCCCTCCACACCTCCCTTGCAGTTCCATATTTTACCGTATATTCGGATGCCTCCAGGATTTCCCTTGCAGTTCTTTCTGACACAAACCTTCCTATCACCCTCTTCCATGCAAGTCTTGAAAAAGAGGGTCTTATCAACCATCCTCCGGATGCGATTGCATATCCCACAAGGGCTGCATGGAGGGGACCCCCATAAGACCCCGCAAGCCCGGAGGCAAGGTACTCCACATCCTCATCCTCATTCACCCATCCCCAGGAAAGGTCAAAGTAAGTTGTGTTGAACCCTGCCCGGTATGCATACTTCAGGAGTCTTTCCTTCCCGAGTTTTTTTCCCAGTTCTGCAAAAAGGGGATTATTTGATATTCCAAAAGCCTTTGAAAGGGACATTTTCTTCTTATCGCACTTCTCCCATGCCTCTTTTATATATGAATGGGGGTAACCCCGGTATTCAACCATGTCCTTCCTTCCGTACATTTTCTCCTCTATCACCCCTGAAAGGGTTATAAATTTAAAAAGGGAGGCAAAAGGAAAATCGTTTCTTTCCCATGCATCCGGAAGATTCCATTCTTCCAGAACCAGAACCCTTCCCGAGTGCACCTCAAGCAAAACAACACATCCTGCCCTGGGTCTGTAGTTTACAAAAAATTTTCTGACGTAGGCAGAAAGGGAATCATCCCTGCTTGAAAAGGGGGAATTTTTGAAAAAATCAATGGTATTGTATCTCTCGAGGAGAGAGAGTGAAAGTGGAGGAAGAACAAATAGGAGATAGAATAAAAGTCTTCCTGTGATTCTCCTCACACGAATTTTATACATAAAATTATGGACAAATGCAAGGGAATGTGTTAATATATCCCAAAAAAAGGAGGTGGAATGCAAAAGAGAAGGGATAAACTTGCAGGTTTTTTAATTGTCTTCTTCATTGTTTTTGCAGGTTACTTCTACACCCTTGCCCCCACCGTCTCCTTCTGGGACTGTGGGGAATTTATTGCATGTTCATACATCCTGGGTGTCCCCCATCCCCCGGGAACCCCTCTTGTGGTTCTGGTTGGAAGAATCTTTACGCTCCTCCCCATATTCAGTGAGATAGCAAGAAGGGTCAATCTTGCATCTGCCCTGAGCGGCTCACTTGCTGCCGGATTTCTTTACCTCATAGTTGTAAAACTCTGGGAGCGGTGGAGGGGAAGCCCCTCTTTTCTGCACCATCTGGCAGCCGGAGCATGTGCAATTGCAGGAGCCTTCTCCTTCTCCGTATGGGACAGTTCTGTTGAGGCGGAGGTTTACTCTCCAAGCAACTTCCTTGTTGTCTTCATCCTCTGGCTTGGCCTGCTCTGGGAAGATAATCTTAAAAAACATGGAAGCAAAAACATCCTCTTTCTCATCCTTTACCTGGTATTTCTATCCATAGGTGTTCATCTCCTTCCCTTCCTTGCCTTTCCAGGATTGCTCATCTATATCCTCATAGTTGACCACGAAATCCACAGGGATAAAAAACTCGTTTACTTATTCCTTGCACTCTCAGGCGGAGCCCTCTTTTTTATGATAATATTGAAGGCTGCAGCAAATGTGCAGATTCTCCCCCTCATGCTTCTTCTCTCAGGACTCGTTTATACAGTCATTATAAACTTCAGGGACTTCGGAAGGGAAAAACCTCCGGTTATTACAAGAAACATATCCCTGTGTATCTTGCTCATATTCATTGCTGTCAGCACCTATGCCTATCTCATGATAAGGGCACACCTTGACCCTGATATAAACGAGGCAGAACCAACAACCTTCAAGGCACTATGGGCGGTATTCAATCGTGAACAGTACGGACCGATGCAGCTATTCCCCAGAAGGACATCCATTGAAACAGGACTATCTCTTATTCCTGCCTTCTGGGAGCAGATAAAGATATACCTCAAATACTTCTCCTGGCAGTATGTGCCATTCCCGAGAGAAGACGTAAATACGGTTTTGAGATTTCTTTCGGTCATAGGGACCTATTTATATGTTTTCCTCGGAATCTTCGGAATGTGGGTCCATTACCGGGAGGATAAAAAGACATTCTGGTATCTCTTCATAACCTACCTCCTGACAGGTCTCGGGCTTGTTGTATATCTCAATCTGAAATTCTCTCCAAGCGACCCGAATCCCGCACATAAACCAAGGGAGGTGCGTGAAAGGGACTACTTCTTCTTAACCTCTTTCTTCCTCTTTGCGCTTTACATAGGGCATGCACTTGCATACCTTGCGGAAAAGGCGAAAGAGAAATGGGAAAAGAAAGAGGCGCTTTATCCCGTTTATGCAGGAATGGTTATTCTTGCATTCCTTCCTTTTATCTCAAACATAAAGTCCCACGTGAACAGAAGAGGGAACTGGATGGCACATGATGTTGGATACAACATGCTCTCAACATGCAGGGAAAACTCCATTCTTTTCACCAACGGAGACAACGACACATTCCCGCTCTGGTTCTATCAGTTTGTCAAGAGATACAGGCTATTTGATGCGGAAGAGAAGAAAGGGGTGATAGTTGCAAATCTCTCATTGCTCAACACCTCCTGGTACATCAAGCAGTTAAAAAGAAGGGGTGTCCCGATGGACTTTGCATCAACCTTTGAGAATACAGTGTACCGGAGGAAATGGGAAGAGGCGAGAATGACAGGAAAAACAGACAAAGACTTTGAGGAGTGGGTTATAGACCACCTCTATCCAACACGCTCTCTTGATGGAAAGATTCTGTATGTCAAAGATATGGCGATAAGAAACATAATAGCAACTGCATGCGGAAGGAAACTTCCCTTTGAGGACATGATAGCCCCTGTTGATAGTTTTGTCAAGAAATACATCGAATCCGGGTTCAACCCCTCTGTGAACATATACTTCGCAGTCACGGTTTCAAAGGACAACAGACAAGGATACGAGGAGCATTTTGTTCTCGAAGGACTTGCATACAGGCTTGTTGAGGAAAAGGGGAAAAACATGATTGACTTTGCAAGGACGGAGAGCCTTCTTTACAACTTCAGATACACAAGCATATTTGACCCGAATGTGTATAAGGATGACAATGCGAGAAGGATAATATCGAACTATGGCGCTGTCTTCTTCACCTTAGGAAATGGCTACAGAAGGAAAGTCATACCCGAAAGAAATTACTTTCTCATGTACACCCGTGACCTTAAACTCAATCTCACCCCGGAGGAAAGGAAGTATCTCGAAAAAGCAAAGAAGGCATATCTTATGGGGATGAGGTTCCTTTCCGGAGACATAGCCCCATTTGTAATTGAACTCAAGGGTGTCCTCTGTCTCCTGGGAGAGTATGATGAGGCGGAGAAAATCCTGAAGGAGACAATAGCAACGACAAAAAATCCTGAAGAACTTGCCTTTTACTACTCTTTGCTTGGTGATGTTTACTATGATAAGGGAGACATCCAGAAGTCTAAGCAGGCGTACACAAATACACTCGAGATAAACCCCAAAGAAGAGAATGCCCTTGCAGGTTTGCTTGAAATTGCATGGTATAAGGAGAAGAACGAAACCGCGGCAAGAAAGTTTTTAAGGAAACTCATGAAGAATCCGGAAATATTCGCAAAGGTTATGAGATACTGTAACTTCAGACAGAAAAAAGACCTCCTCATTGCAGGCATTGAGGAGTGGTTAAAGGAGCATCCAGATGATAAAGAGGCTCGTCGCATGCTTGATAGTCTTCGCCGCATGTAATCCCCTCCCCCATGCAGCAGGGAGAAGGGACCAGGTTGTTGTGGTTGCTCCGGATGGAGCCCCGGAAAAACTCTATGAGGTTGCAGAGAGTCTGCTTGCAAGAAGCCTCTTTCTTCCTTCCAGAGAAGAGGTTTTTGAGGTGATAAGGGCGGGGCCCCGGGACCTTGAGCACTTCAAATTCTGGAGAAACCTTTTATTGCTTGGATGGAGGGGAACATATCTTGATACAGTTCTATCAGACAGTGCATGGGGAAATGTAAAAACCTCGGAACTGTTTGAGGAAAAGAACCTGTGGATAAACGGACAGGAGGTTCTCGTTCTTGCAGGAAAGGATGAAGAAAATACGCTTAAGGGTTTGAGGAAATGGGGTGAGAGAATATACTACACCATAAGATACCGGGAAAGGGAAAGACTGGAATATGTGCTTTACAGGGATGGAGAAAATAAAGAATTAACAGAAAAGATGAGAAAAATGTATGGAGTATGGTTTAAGGTTCCACAGGGATACCGGCTTTCTGTTATGGACAGGAACATAATCTCGTTCATAAGGCAGTATCCTGCAAGGCTTGTTACACTTTACTTTGAAGAGGGAACAAGGGAATGGGACCCCCTGAAAAAGAGGGACGAGGTCTTTGAGATTTACTTTGAGGGAGATAAAGTTTTGAGGGACCCGAAGTACCTTTCCTTTGAGGAAACAGAGATAGGTGGAATTCCTGCCCTGAGGATAATAGGAGTATGGCAGAACGAGGAAAAGGTGATGGGAGGCCCCTTTATTCTTTACTACTTCAAGGACGGTGTGAGGACCTATATACTGGATGGACACGTATTCTCTCCGGATAAGAAAAAATGGCCCTACATGGAGGAGGTTGACATAATCCTTCACACGTTTGAAAGGGAGTATGAATGAGGGATAGGGAAAAACTGAAAAAACTCGGTGAGAAGGTAAAGGAGGCAAGAAAGGAACTGGATAAAGTCATTGTTGGACAGGCCGAGGTGAAAAAGATAGTTTTTACAGGAATCTTTGCTGGAGGGCATGTTATAATCATAGGAGTCCCCGGTCTTGCAAAGACCCTGCTTGTGAATACCCTCTCTTCAATCCTGGGATTGAAATTCTCCAGAATTCAGTTCACCCCTGACCTTATGCCCGGAGATATTACCGGAACGGATATAATTGAAGAGGACCCTGAAACCGGAAAAAGACACTTCAGGTTTGTAAAAGGACCGGTTTTTGCAAACCTTGTTCTTGCAGATGAGATAAACAGGGCCCCCCCGAAGACACAGTCTGCACTGCTTGAGGCAATGCAGGAGTACAGGGTAACATATGCAGGAAAGACCTTCAAACTTGACTTACCCTTCTTTGTCATGGCGACCCAGAACCCAATAGAACTTGAAGGAACATATCCATTGCCGGAGGCACAGATTGACAGATTCATGTTCTCCATAAACATAACCTATCCCTCCTATGAGGAGGAAATAGAGGTGGTTGAGCGGACAACAGGGGAGAGGATTCCTCAGGTGAAAAAGGTGATGAGCAAAAAGGAAATACTGGATTTTCAGCGTCTCATAAGAAGGATTCCGGTATCAAAAGAGGTAATTGAGTATGCGGTGAAACTGGTTAACGAATCAAGACCCGAAAGAACAAAATTTGATATGGTGAAAAAATATGTGAGATGGGGGGCAAGCCCAAGGGCATCCCAGTATTTGATTCTGGGAGCAAAAACCCTTGCAGGGCTTTCGGGGAGACCCACCCCATCCCTTACAGATGTGCGCTCCATTGCACATTACGTTCTTGACCACCGGATAATAGTAAACTTTCTTGGAGAGGCGGAGGGGATTAAACCAGAAAACATCGTTGACTTCCTGCTTGAAAATGTTCATTAGGATTCCATCCTCCCTTGAGATCCTGAAGAGAATAGGGGCCATAGGGGGGAAAAGGGGAATAAGAATCTATCTCGTTGGAGGTCCGGTAAGGGATATTATTCTGGGAAAAACATCCATTGACCTGGACCTTGTTTCGGAAACACCCGCCCAGCAGGTTGCATCCATTCTTGCAGATGAACTCAAAGGAAAGGTGACCTTCTTCCCTGAATTTCTCACAGCAAGGATTGAGTGGGAGGAAGGAACGATTGATGTTGCAACTGCAAGAAGGGAATACTATCCGGTTCCGGCTGCACTCCCCGAGGTTATACCGGCAACCATGAGGGAAGATTTGAAAAGGAGGGACTTCACCATAAACGCAATGGCTCTTTCCCTCCATCCCGATAACTTCGGAGAGCTGTTTGATCCATTTGGTGGATATGAAGATTTAAAGGAAGGGGTTATAAGATTTCTTCATCCAAAGAGCTTTGTGGATGACCCCACAAGAATTCTCAGGGGATTGAGGTTTTCTGCAAGGTTTGGATTCAGGTTTGAGGAAACAACGGAAAGACATATAAAAAAAGACAAAGATGGTTTATTGCTTATATCAGGAGAAAGGAGAAGAAAGGAAGTAAGGCTTTTACTGAGGGAGGGATTGCCAGCCATAAGATTGCTTGAAAAATACGAACTTTTACCCTTGCTTGGATTTTCCTCCCTCCATTGCATAAATCCTCCTGAAGATGCACAGAAACTCTTCTCCCTCTCAGACCCCTGGTTCTTTTATTTCATCCTCTTAACGTGGGAAAAGGAAATTTCACTGCTTGAGAGACTGTACTGCCTGAGGAAGGAGGAAAGGGAAGAGATAATAAAGACAAGAAAAATTGTGGAACTTGAGGATGAGAAGGAAATCGTTCTTTCAATGAGGGGGCTTTCTCCGGCTGCCCTTGCCACTCTCTATGCAAAAGGTGTAACACTTTCCCTTGACTTTTTCAAAAAAATTGATACCTTAAAAGTAGAGACCTCCGGGGGGGAGATAGTTCAGAAAGGTTTCCAGGGAAGAGAAATAGGCAGGATACTTGAGGAGCTTTTCTATCTCAGGTTTAAAGGTATTGTAAGAACGAAGGAGGATGAGGAGAGATGGATAGAACGCTTAAAGAAAGGGTAGAGGACCTCGGGAGGTATCTTTGAGATAGAAAAGAAAAAGGAAAAACTCTCCTCCCTGGAGGAGGAGGCATCCTCTCCCTCTTTCTGGAACGACAGGGAACACGCACAGAAGGTTTTAAAGGAAATAAAGGAACTCAAGGAAGTTATTGAAAGGTGGGAATATCTCCACGGTGAGATAGAGGCACTGGAAGAACTGGGAGGGGGGGAGGAGCTTGCCGGGGAAAAAAAGAGGCTGGAAAAGGAGCTTTCCGATTTTGAACTCAAAGTCCTTCTCAGTGACCCTGCGGACAAAAAAGATGCAATTCTCACAATCCATCCAGGAGCAGGAGGGACCGAGTCCTGCGACTGGGCTTCCATGCTTTTGAGGATGTATCTCAGGTGGATGGAGAGGAAGGGATATTCCTATAAAATAGTGGACCTCCAGCCAGGAGAGGAGGCAGGGATAAAGGATGCAACCGTGGAGGTGAGAGGACCCTATGCCTACGGATTCTTAAAGGCAGAAAGGGGAGTGCACAGGCTTGTGAGAATCTCTCCATTTGATGCAAATAAAAGAAGGCACACATCGTTTGCCTCGGTTTTTGTGTATCCCATGGTTGATGAGGATATAGAGATAGAGATAAAGGATGGTGATATAAAGATGGAGACCTTCAGGTCATCAGGTCCAGGTGGGCAGAATGTGAATAAGGTCAATACTGCGGTAAGGCTCATTCACATACCAACCGGTATAACCGTTGTATCCCGTTCCGAGCGCTCACAGTACCAGAACCGCCAGATTGCGATGAGGATTTTAAAGGCAAAACTCTATCAGCTTGAACTTGAAAAAAGGGAAAGGGAAAAGAAAGAGCTTGAGAAGGAAAAGACAGAAATTGCATGGGGAAACCAGATAAGGTCTTATGTATTTCATCCATATCACCTGGTCAAGGACCACAGAACAGGAGTTGAGGTGGGGGATGTTGAGAGGGTGATGGATGGGGATATAGATGTATTCATTGAGGCATATTTAAAACTCGGGAGGAAAAAGTGAGGGCGATGGTCCTGCATGAGCCAAAACCCGCGGAGGAAAATCCTTTAAGACTTGAGGATGTTCCTGTTCCTGAACCGGGTGATAGAGAAATAAGGGTAAAGATAACCTACTGCGGTGTATGCCACACAGACCTCCATACGGTTGAGGGAGAAATAAAGGCAAAACTGCCGGTAATTCCGGGGCATGAGATCGTTGGTGTTGTTGATAAGAAGGGAAAAAATGCAAATAGATTTGAGATGGGCGAGAGGGTTGGGATAGCATGGCTTAATTATACCTGCGGAGAATGCGAGTACTGCAAAAAGGGAATGGAAAATCTGTGTCCGAATGCAAGATTTACAGGATTTCATGTTAATGGTGGATATGCCGAGTATACCATAATTCACGAGGATTTCGCATATAAGATTCCATCTCTTTTCCCCGACGAACATGCCCCACCACTTCTCTGTGCAGGGATAGTGGGATACAGGGCGTATAAACTAACAGAGCCCAGGAGGGGGGATAAACTTGCAATATTTGGATTTGGTGCATCCGCAGCCATAGCAATCCAGATAGCAATATACATGGGGCTTGAGGTTTATGTTTTTACAAGAAATCCTGAAAGAAGAAAACTTGCTGAATTCCTCGGGGCTTCATGGACAGGTGACTACAATGATACCCCTCCTTCAAAATATGAAAGGTGTGTTGTGTACACACCTGCAGGCTGGATGGTTCCGGTTGCACTTGAGCATTTGAAACCTGGAGGGGTTGTATCCCTCGGCGGGATATACATGACAGAGATTCCACCCATGGACTACGAGCGGCACCTCTACTACGAAAAGAAACTTCTTTCAACCACTGCGGCAACACGGAAGGACGGAGAAGAACTCATGGAACTTGCAGGAAAGATTCCGATAAGGACCCACACACAGGTATTTGGACTTGAGGAAGCAAACGAGGTCCTGAAGATTTTAAAGAAAAGACAACTTAAAGCAACGGGGGTTTTGAAGATATGATACACGAGACAGCCATAATCTACCCCGGGGTTGAACTCGGGGAAAACTGTTTTATAGGTGAATATGTTGTCATAGGCTATCCGCCGAGGGGGAGAAGGCCGGGAGAGTTGAAAACCACTATAGGTAAAAACGCGGTTATAAGACCCTTTACCATCATCTATGCAGGGACCGTGATAGGGGACAACTTCCAGACAGGGAAGGGTGCATCCATAAGGGAGGATAACATCATAGGGGATGATGTTGTTGTGGGAACCCACTCGGTTCTTGAACACGGAAATAGAATAGGAAACAGGGTGAGAATACACTCACAGTGCTTCCTTGAACTTGCGACGATTGAGGATGATGTTTTCATAGGTCCGGGGGTTATATTTACCGACGACCCCCATCCTCCATGCCCGAGATATAAGGAGTGTGTTGGTGGGGTTACGGTAAGGAGGCTTGCAAAGATTGGAGGAGGAGTTCTTGTTCTTCCAGGTGTAACGATTGGGGAAGGTGCACTTGTCGGAGGTGGAAGTGTGGTGACCCGGGATGTTCCTCCTTTTTCGGTCGTGTACGGTAATCCTGCACGGGTGAGAAAAAGGATAGATGAGCTTGAATGCTTCAGGGGATTTTACAGGAGGGTTTACGAATGGCAGGAATGATACCACTGGTTGATGTCAAGGCACAGTGGGAAGAGGTGAAGGAGGAGGTTCTTTCAGGATGGAATGAGGTGCTTGAGACATGTAATCTTTTCTTAGGACCGAATGTCCAGGCATTTGAGCAGGAGTTTGCCTCCTTCTGCGGTGTTAAATTTGCAAAGGGAATTGCATCCGGAACCGATGCCCTGACCCTTGCACTCAAGGCGGTTGGAGTTGAAGGGAAAGAGGTTATTCTTCCTTCTCTCACGTTCTTTGCCACCGCAGAGGCTGTGGTGATGGCGGGTGGGATACCGGTTTTCGCAGAGATTGAGGAGAAAAATTACTGCATCTCACCCGAGGATGTTGAAAGGAAGATAACGGATAAGACGAGAGCAGTGATTGTTGTTCACCTTTACGGTCACCCTGCACCGGTTGAGAAGATAAAGGAAATAATCGGGGAAAGGGAGATCTACATAATTGAGGACTCTGCACAGGCGCATGGAAGCAGAAGGGATGGGAAGATAACAGGAGGCATGGGGAATATAGCGGCATTCAGCTTCTACATCTCAAAGAATCTATCCGCACTTGGAGAAGCAGGATGCATAACCACAAATTCCCGGGAACTTGCGGACCGCATTGAACTTTTAAGGAACCACGGGCAGGTTTCAAAATATGAGCACATTCTCATAGGAACGAACTCAAGACTTGATGAACTTCAGGCAGTGGTTTTAAGAGCAAAGCTTAAAAGGCTTGAGGAGTGGAACGAAAAGAGACAGAGAATAGCACAATTTTACCTCCAGGAACTTAAAGACCTTCCGGTCATACTTCCAGAGATTGAATCCGGATGCACACACACATGGCATCTTTTCGTGGTAAGGACCGAAAGAAGGGATGGGCTTTTTGATTATTTAAGAAAGAAAGGCATAGGATGCGGAATACACTATAAGGTTCCCTGCCATCTCCAGCCCCCTATGCGAGAGTATGGATATAAAGAAGGTATGCTACCTTTAACCGAAAGGATAACACAGGAGGTTCTGAGTCTTCCCATATATCCACACCTGAAAGAAGAGGATGCAGGAAGGGTTGTTGAAGAAATAAGGAGGTTTTTCAATGGATAGAATAAAGGTTGCACTGGTCGGGTGTGGCTACTGGGGAAAGAAACTTTTGAGGGTCCTCCATGAGGTTCCAGAGGTGGATGTAAAAAGGGTGGTGGATGTAAATCCTGAAGCGGTGGAGGAGGTTAAGGAAAGGTATCCCGGGGTTCTTTTTTCTCAAAATCTTGAAGATATTCTGAAGGATGATGAAATACATGCGGTTCTGGTTGCAACTCCTGTGAAGGAGCATTATCCCATAGCAAGGGAACTCATTCTTTCAGGAAAGGACGTGTTTATTGAAAAACCTTTTACATATACCTCTCAAGAGGCAGAAGAACTGGTAAGGCTTGCTGAGGAGAGAGAAAGAATAATAATGGTGGGGCACACATACCAGTACAGCCCGCGCGTGAGAAAGATAAAGGAACTGCTGAAAGAGGATGAGATGGGGAAACCGGTATATATAACATCCAGAAGAATGAACCTGGGAATACACAGGTATGATGTGAATGTGATATGGGACCTTGCCCCGCATGACCTTTCAATTCTCTACTTTTTGCTGGAAGAGGAACCTGAAAAGGTAAATCTCATCACCCGTTCCCTTGCCATAGAGAATCATCCTGATGTCGCATTTATAGGGCTTGAGTTTCCATCCGGAACCATAGCCCATGTTGAGCTCTCGTGGGTTGCTCCACTCAAGGTAAGGGATATGGTAATTGTGTGCGAAAAGAAGATGATAGTTTACAGGGATACAGAGCCCCAGGAACCTGTGAGGGTTTATGATAAGGGGGTGGAAAAATCCTTCAGGGAGGAAAACTGGTACCTTACATACCGGATGGGCTCAAGTTATGCCCCTTACATTCCTCCAAGGGAACCTTTACGGGTGGAGATGGAGGAGTTTGTGGAGTGTGTGAGCAACAGAAAAAAACCGCTGAGTGATGGAAGGATGGGGCTTGCAATTGTGCGGATGATGGAGAAAATAGAAGGGAGATGCTGAAAATTTCGGTGGTTATTCCCACCTACAGGAGACCGGAGGATTTGAAGAGGTGCATTGAGGGATTGAAAAAGCAGAGCATACCTCCCTGGGAGATAATAGTGGCTGTAAGGGAGGATGATAAAGAAACCCTTGAGGTGCTGAAAAAAATAAAAGGCGTTAAAATTGCATTCACCGGTCCAAAACAGACCCGGGCCTGGAGGGCAGGGACCGAGGCTGCAACAGGGGATATAGTATGTTTTACCGATGATGATGCTGTTCCAAGACCTGAGTGGATTGAAAAAATAAAAAAACATTTTGAACACAAGCCCTCCCTTGGAGGGGCTGGAGGAAAGGATGCAATATGGAGTGGAAATAAACCCCGTGAATTTCCTCCAGTGAAGAAGGTGGGAAGGATAACCTGGTATGGTAAATTCATTGGAAATCACCACAGAGGAAATGAGATACAGTATGTGGACCATCTTAAGGGGGTAAACATGTGCTTCAGGAGAGAATTGCTCACGGATTTTGACCATAACCTCCTGGGTCTTGCAGAGCCTTTTAATGACATGTGGGTTTCTCTCTCAGTGAAATCAAAGGGGTACAAACTCCTTTATGACCCTGAAATTATCGTTGACCATTATCCTGGTGTAACATTTGATGGAAGAAGGGAGGATACAAAGGGACAGGATGCATACATGAGGGGACATAATGAAATATACATTCTCCTCACCTTCACCTCCTCACTGAGGAAAATAGTTGCCTTCCTCTACAGCTTTCTTGTTGGAAATTACGCATCTCCCTCCATCATAAGGGCTCTCTTCAATCCCTCACTCTTCCCCTATGTAAGGCATGCATGGAGGGGAAGGGTTAAGGGATTGAGAACCTACAGGCTCAATCGAACTGCCTTCTCATGAAGGCAGGGGTCTCCAGGTCAACCCGAAATCTTGTCTCCTTCCTGAATACGGGTTCCTCCTCAAGTTCAAAATCCTTTATCCCGCCATATTCATCCGGAATTCCCGTTGCTATGAGGGTTATCCTCACCTCATCTATGGGTTCAAAAACAACCCCCATGAATATCTCGGTATTCTCACTCACATGCTCCTGAATGAGGTTCATTGCCTCGTGGAAGTCCTCAATGTAAAAGTTCTCAGGATTTACTGTGATGTTAACCAGGACACTCTGAGCATCACCAATGGAGACATCCTCAAGGAATGGAGAATTTATTGCCGCCTGTGCTGCCTCTATTGCCGCATTCTCTCCTTTGCCTGTCCCTATCCCCATTATTGCCTTGCCCTTCTTTGCCATAACCGCCCTCAGGTCTGCAAAGTCCCTGTTCACAAATCCGGGTTTTATAACCAGGTCTGAAATTCCCTTGACAGCCTTCACAAGAACATCGTTTGAGGTCTTCGCAAGGGCCTGGAAAAGGAGGATGTTTTTCTGGGTGAGGAGCTTGTCATTCGGGATAACAAGCAGGGTGTCAACATACTTCTTCAATTCCCTTATTCCCAGGTCTGCATTTCTCATCCTTCTCTTTCCCTCAAATGTGAACGGTTTTGTGACAACACCAACCGTGAGAACCCCCTTCTCCTTTGCAAGTTTTGCAATAACAGGAGATGCTCCTGTTCCGGTTCCTCCTCCCATTCCTGCTGTTATGAATATCATCTCAACTCCCTCAACTGCCCTTCTCAGTTTTTCAACATCCTCCTCTGCTGCCCTTCTCCCTATCTCCGGGTCTCCTCCTGCACCAAGTCCCTTGGTTATTGTTTCTCCAATCCTTACCTTCTCCTGTGCCTTTGAAAGGTCCAGTGCCTGCTGGTCTGTGTTGACAACCCAGAATTCAACTCCCTCAAGCCCTTCCTCAATCATGGTATTTACTGCATTTCCGCCACATCCCCCAACCCCTACAACCCTTATCCCCGCCCTGAAGTTTGTCGTTTGTTCCATCTGAAACATCTTCCCTCCTTTTTTAAAAGATTTCCTCAAACCATTTCTTTATCTTTTCCAGGATGGACGTACCCCTTATTTCCCTTTTTACCTCTCTTCCCTCCATTGCATGCAGAACAAGCCCAACTGCTGTTGCAAGGGCAGGGTTATCAACGGCATCCTTGAGACCAGCAACCTCCCTTGGAACCCCGACCTTTGTATGGAGGTCAAGCCTTGCCTCCGCAAGGTCGGCAATACCAGGGAGATTTGCAGTTCCACCGGTTATAACCGCCCCTGCACCTATGAAGTCTCTTAATCCTGACTTCTCTATCTTTTCATTGACAAAACCAAGTATTTCATCCACTCTTGCCTCTATTATCAT
The DNA here is from genome assembly GCA_029258725.1 of bacterium. Taxonomy (GTDB): domain Bacteria; phylum Hydrothermota; class UBA3072; order JAPDKE01; family JAPDKE01; genus JAPDKE01. The sequence continues at coordinate 30,798 of JAPDKE010000012.1, forward strand.
TATGAGTGTCTCTATCGGGATTTCCTTATCCTTCCTTCCTCCTATTCCTGGAACCCTGATTTTTACCGAATCATCCTTTATGAAGTTTCTTGCAGCAACACCGTACTCTATTTTCAGTTTCTCCGCATCCCTTCTTGAGGTCTTCAGCCCAAGGGCAATATCGTTTGTTATGGAATCACCTCCCCAGGGGATTATGGATGCATAGGCTATGCTCCCTTCTGTGAATATTGCAACATCAGTCGTTCCCCCTCCTATATCCACAAGAACAACCCCATGGATGAGTTCATCCTCCTGAAGAACAGATGCAGCGGATGCAAGTGGCTGGAGGACTATGTCATAAAGTTTGTATCCCGCACGCTCAACAACTTTTCTCACATTCTGAATTGCGGCGGTTGCACCGGTTATTATATTTGCCTTAACCTCAAGTTTTGTCCCTATCATTCCAACCGGGTCCTCAACCTCAACCTTTCCATCCACGATGAATTTTCTCGGTATAACATGGAGTATCTCCTCATCGGCCGGGAGTCTCATGGTCTCTGCCTGCTTCATAACCCTCTCCACATCCTCCCGGGTTATATCCCTGTTGGCCTTTGGAAGGGCAACCATTCCCGCAGAGGGAACGATATTTATGTGTTCCCCTGATATCCCTGCAAAAACCCCCTCAACCTTAACTCCCGCCATCTTTTCTGCACGCTCTATTGCCTCCTGGACACAGAGGGTTGCCTTTTCTATGTTCTGTATCACCCCACGGTTTATACCATCGGATGGAACAACACCAACCCCGATTACGTTGGGTTTTCCCTCTTCTGTCCGATTCGCTATCACGCACGCAACCTTGGTTGTCCCTATGTCAAGACCGGTGAAATATCTATCTTTTGGCAATTTTATCACCTCCTTTCCTGAGAATTATGTAGTTTGGATACCTCATATCTATTACACCTTCAATCTCCTTCTTCTTCAATTTTTCGTACACCCTTCTCTTTTCTCTGAAGTTTCTCTTTCCCCATAAAAAGACCTTATTTCCGTACCGGGTGACTATCCCATCCTCCCTCACCCATATTCTCTCAACATCCCTCACCTCAAAAAGGAAAGAAAGGAGTATCTCAAGATTTTCTATCTCACCCTCAACCACGGGAAGTTTCTCCTCAACCCTCGCAGGGATTATCCTTCCACGGGATGTGAGAACCCCTCCCTCAACCACAGCAAGGGGTCTTTCCCCGACCTTTGAAAGGTAGAAAAGGAAAAGGAAAGGCAAAAGATATCTAAGCCTGAACCTTCTCCGGGATGACCCTGATTTCCTCTTCAAGTAAAATCCCCTTTTTTTCATAAACCCTCTCCTTTATTAACTTCACAAGTTCAAGAACGTCCTTTGCACGTGCATTTCCCCTATTCACTATAAAGTTTGCATGAACAGCTGAGACACATGCATCCCCCATGCAAAAGCCCTTCAATCCAACATCCTCAATAAGTTTTCCTGCACTCTCACCCGGTGGATTCCTGAAAACGCATCCTGCACTCTTTTCACCAAGGGGCTGGGTCCTTTTCCTTCTTTTCACACACTCCCTCAAAACCTCCTCCATCTCCTTCCTCTCCCTTGGATGGAACTCAAACTCAACCTCAACAATGAGGAATCCAGAAGGAAGCAGTGCTTTACGGTATTCAAACTCTGGTCTCTCCTCCCTCCATTCACCATCTAAAATTCCTCTAACCCTTTTAACAAATCTTCCGGTCTCAACCCCGAAGGACCCGGCATTCATCCATACCGCCCCTCCCACAGTTCCCGGGATACCCACAAGCTCCTCTATCCCACCGAACCCGGTTCTGAGGTTTTCAGAAATAAGGGAGGAAAGAGAGGTACCGGAAAGGGCTTTAACCCTTCCATCCTCCCTTCTTGTTCCTCTCATACGTATGGTTGATATAACCATCCCCCTGAATCCTTCATCGGAAAAGAGAACATTTGTTCCTCTCCCAACCACAACCCATGGTATCCTTTCCCTGCTTATTTTTTCCATCACATCCTGAACCTCCTCCGGGGTTTCGGGCAATGCCAGGATATCCGCATTACCTCCTATCCTGAAGGAAGAGAGTAACCTCAGTGGAAAGTTTTTATAATACTTCATCTATCCTCCTCAGGATTTCCTCATGCAGTTTCCATATATCCCCTGCCCCCATCAGTATTACCATATCTCCCTCCCTGAGTTCAGGAACGAGTTTTTCCGGTATCTCCTCCTTTTTTTCAATCCATTCAACATTCTTGTGCCCGTATTCCCTGCATTTTTCATATATGAGCCTTCCCGAAACCCCTGGAATTGGTTCCTCCCTTGCCGGATATATCTCCGTTATTATCACCTTGTCTGCAAGAAAGAACGACTTCCCAAACTCATCTGCAAGATGAAGTGTTCGGGAGTAAAGATGGGGCTGAAAAACCACAATAATCCTTCCTTTCCATCCAGTCCTTGCAGCCTCAAGGGTTGCCTCTATCTCCCTTGGATGGTGGGCATAGTCATCGTAAACCCTTATTCCCTTTTTCTCTCCCCTGAGTTCAAACCTTCTTGAAACTCCCCTGAAGGAGGAAAGCGCACGCTGGATGCACTCAAAGGGAATTCCGAGTTCAAGACCAACACCAACCGCAGCAAGGGCATTTTTTACATTGTGGATTCCGGGAATTGAAAGTTCTATTCTTCCGAGTTCCTCTCCATTTATCTTCACCGTGAAGGAAGAGGAGAATCCTCTGAGTTCAACCTCCACTCCCTTTACATCTGCCTGGGGGGAGAGTCCAAAGGTTATAACCCTTCTCTCTATCCTGTTTCTTATATCAAGTGAGTTCGGGTCATCGGTTGAAAGAAATACAGAACCATAGAAGGGAACCTTCCCTGCAAATTCAACAAAGGTATTCTTTATTTCGTCCAGGTCTTTATAGTGGTCAAGGTGTTCCCTGTCTATGTTGGTTATAACAACTATGGTTGGAAGCAACTTCAGGAAGGAACGGTCGCTCTCATCAGCCTCTGCAACAAAGTATTCTCCCTTTCCAAGTATTGCACCTGTTCCAATGGTCTTCAATATTCCCCCAACCACCATCGTTGGGTCAAGACCTCCTTCCTTCAGAATGCTCGCAATCATGGATGTTGTTGTGGTTTTCCCGTGGGTTCCTGCAACTGCTATTGAGTATTTCATGCGCATGAGTTCTGCAAGCATCTCTGCTCTGGGAATAACCGGTATCTTTCTTTTCCTTGCCTCAACAATTTCAGGATTATCCTCCTTCACTGCAGAAGAATAAACAACCACATCCGCATCCTTCACATTCTCAGGGGAATGCCCTGTTTTCACCTCCGCTCCAAGGGAAATGAGCCTCTCTATTACAGGCGTTTTCCTTATATCCGAGCCTGTCACCTTATACCCCATGTTTATCAGGACCTCTGCAATTCCGCTCATCCCTGAACCACCTATTCCCACAAAGTGAATGCGCTCTATCCCGAACATATCTCCTCCACCACCCTTAAAACAGGATTTTCTCTTACCCTTCTTTTCCCAAATCTCCCATTCAGTCCTTCTCTGATGAGGTCTGCGAGTTTTTCAGGGGTGAGTTCCTCTTCCCTTACAACCCTTATCCCCCCATACCTCTCCGCCTCTTTTGCGTTTAAATACTGATGGTCCAGGTAGGCATAGGGATATGGAACAAGGATTGCAGGAACATCAAAAAGCATGAGTTCTCCAACAGTCCCTGCACCTGCTCTTGAAATGATAAGGTCTGCTGCTGAATAAACAGCATCCATCCGTTCAAAGAACCTGTAAGCCTTTATCCCTTCTGGAAGAGGCATACTCTTATCCCCAACCTGGGCTAAGAATTCGCACTCAGAAACCTTTTTACAGGTATCCCTCACAAGTTCCAGGAGCCTTTTTGCACCCCTGCTTCCTCCAAGGACAAAGACTGCATATCTCTTTCTTATCCCGAAAAACTCCCTTGCCCTTTTTCTGTCCATCTTTTCCATCCTTCTTACCGGAATACCACTGCACACCACCTTTCCTCTCAGGAACCTTCCTGCTGTCTCAAATCCTGTAAATACCTTTCTTGCAAAGGGAGAAAAAAACCTCACTGCAAGCCCTGGAACAGAATTTGGTTCCAGAAGGTAGAGAGGGATTCCGAGAATAAGAGAAGCAAGAGAGAAGGGAACAGAGGCAAATCCACCGGAAGAAACAATCGCTTCTGGTCTTGTATCAAACGCAGTAAGCACTGCATGGAAAAGGGATACAAGAAATCCTGGAAGGAATAATAGCCTCTCATGGATGCTTTTCCTCACCCATCCTCTCACCGGAAGGAATATTCCTTCTTTCACAATCTCTTTTTCCAGTCCAAAGATTGAACCTGCATACACGGTTCTTATTCCTCTTTTTTCAAACTCCTCTCTAAGAGCAAGCAAAGGGAATATATGACCTCCCGTTCCCCCACCTGTGAGAACCATCATCCCTTCCCCCTTGCTATGGATAGGATTATTCCAGCCCCTGCAAGATTCACCATGAGTGCAGAACCACCGTAACTTATAAATGGAAGCGGGATACCGGTTGGAGGAAGTATTCCGGTAACAACCCCGGCATGGAAAAGGAAGTGAAGGAATATCATGAGAGAGAGACCACATCCTGCATACTTTGAGAAAAGAAGTGAGGCATCCATGGATGCCCTCATTGAGTTGATGAAGTAGAGAAGAAATACAACCATAAGACCGAAGGTCCCTATAAATCCAAGTTCCTCCCCAACCACGGAAAATATGAAGTCGGTATGTGGACAGGGAATGAAAAGGAGTTTCTCTTTTCCTCTTCCCAGACCAACCCCGAAAATCCCCCCTGACCCCAGAGCCACCATTGAGTTCCTCACCTGAGGAACATTTCCATTGATGAAGACCTGTATCCTCTCCCTCACATGCTCATGGACGAGTCCCAGGGGGACAAAAAGAACCACAACCATGAGTATGTGAAGGGGATTTGCCCCTCCGAGGTAAAGCATGAGCAATCCCAGGCAAAGGGTGAGGACAGAGACGGAGTAGTTTGGCTCAAGCAAAATGAGTCCTGAAACAAGAAAGATTATTCCAAGGGGAAAAAGAAGGTTCCTGGGTTCCCTCATTTCACCGGATTTCCTTGAAAGGTATCTGGCAAGATAAAGAATTAAGGAAAGTTTGGCAAACTCCGACGGCTGGAATGTAAACCCGGAACCCGGGACTGCAAGCCATCTCTTTGCCGCATTCACCTCCTTTCCTGCAACCACAACAAGCACAAGAAGGAGGATGGAAAATCCAAGCACCAGAGGAGAAATCCTTTCTATAAAGGAGAGTTTCATCCTGGATACCAGATAAAAGACCGAAACCCCCAGGAAAACGTGGATGAAAACCTTAAAGAGATACGGAGTGAAAGACCTCCCCTTCACCACGAAGAAGAGAGTTGATGAGCATATCATCACCATTCCGAAACCAACAAGAGCAAGAGGTATAACCTCAAGTATCCTTTTCCTCTCCAAGTGAGAGAACCTCCTTTTTGAAGACCTCTCCCCTTTCCACAAAGTCCCTGAACATGTCAAAACTTGAGCCTCCAGGGGAGAGGATAACAAGTTCGGGATCAAACCCGAGTGCCTTCCTTACCGCATCTCTCATGGAAGAGGCAAGTTCAATCTGATTGTATCCCGTTTCTTTCAGTTTTCTTTCCAGTTCTTCTTTTGACTCCCCTATGAGAACGCATCCCTTTGCATATTCACGGATTCCCTTCACAATAAGTTCTGGGTTCATTCCCTTGAGTTTTCCTCCTGCAATGACAACGCATCCAGGAAAACTTTTTATCGTTTTATAAAATGCAACAGGATTTGTGCACATGGAGTTGTTTATGAATTTTACTCCGTTTATCTCCCTCACAAACTCAAGCCTGTGGGGAACCCCTCTGAATTTCCTTATTCCTTTTTTTATGTATTCATCAGAAACCCCGTAAAGGAGGCATGCAAGGGATGCAGCAAGGGCATTCTCAACAAAGAATTCTGCAGGATAAAGAACGTCCTCTTTTGCAAAAATTCCCCTTCCATGATAAACTGCGTTTGCCCCGTTCCATTCGATATCCTTCCAGAAGTAATGAACATTTGTAAGCTTTTTACCAATTCTCAGACACTCTCCATCCCTTCCGTTCAGAACCGCAATGTCCTCATCCCTCTTATTCATGAATATCCTCTCCTTCGCCCTCACATAGTCTTCCCTTTTTTCATACCTATCCATGTGGTCAAGGGTTATGTTGGTTATGATACCTATTTTTGGTCTGAATTCCCTTATCCCTTCAAGCTGGAATGAACTGAGTTCCACCACGAATATTCCCTCCCCCTTTCTCTCAAGCACTGCCTGGCTCATGGGGATTCCGGGATATATGTTTCCGCATAGGGAGACAGGATACCCGGCCTCCTGCAGGATTGAGTGAATCAGAGAAGCTGTGGTTGTCTTTCCATTGGTTCCGGTTACTCCGATTATATCCCCCTTCACGAACCGGTATGCAAACTCAATTTCACCGATGACCTTATCCCGGGCTTTTTCGAGAATTTCAAGTTCTCTTATTCCAGGGCTCACCACTATGAGGTCCGCATCCAGGATTTTCTCACTGTGTCCTGTCTCCTTCTCTCCCTCAAAATCAATGGGTTTTATGTCGGACACAAAGACCTCGTATCCGGCACTCTTTGCAAGTGCCGCTGCTGCCTTCCCGCTTCTTCCATATCCAACAATAGAAACCCTCATCTTATCTTTAAAGTGCTAAGTGCAACGAGAGAAAAGAGGATTCCAAGTATCCAGAAGCGAACGACTATCTTTTCCTCAGAAAGACCGCGCAGCTGGAAGTGGTGGTGGATGGGTGCCCTTAAAAAGATTCTTTTTTTCTTGGTTCGGTAAAAAAGAACCTGCAGGATAACCGAAAGGGTCTCCATGACAAATACACCTCCTGCAATGAGGAGGAGGATTTCCTGCTTTATCAGAACAGCAACAACCCCCAGGGTCCCTCCAAGAACCAGGGAACCCGTATCCCCCATGAATATCTCCGCAGGATGTGCGTTGAACCAGAGAAATCCCAGGGCAGACCCCACAACCGCCCCACAGAATACCGTGAGTTCTCCTGCCCCTTTTATGTAAAGAACATTGAGATAATCACTGAGTTTTATGTGTCCTGCTATATAGGTCAAAATCGCAAAGGTAAAGGCAAGAATTCCTATAAGCCCGATTGCAAGCCCATCCAGACCATCCGTTAAATTCACGGCATTTGTGGTTCCAACAATCACAAGGATTATAAACGGGATGTAAAAGATGCCGAAGTTAAGGAAGTAGTTTTTGAGAAATAAAAGATGGGTCATGGTCTCATATCCCCTCTTCACCGGAGAAAAGTAGAGAAATATCCCCACACCTGTTCCCAGGATGGACTGGATTAAAAACTTCTCTCTAACAGAAAGCCCTTTCCCCTTCTTTATTTTCCTCATATCATCCACAATCCCGAACATTCCAAGCCAGATCAAGGTGATGAGTATAAGAATTACAAGTTTATTCAGTGGATTTGCCCAGAGGAGGGTTGAGACAAAGAGAGAAAGGACAATTGCAGCCCCTCCCATGGTTGGTGTCCCTTCTTTTTCCCCATGCGTATCCTTTATGTACTTTGAAACCCTCTCCCTTATTCCTTTTTCACGGAATATCCTTATCATCCTTCTTGTGAGGATAAAGGATAGAACAAGGGCTGTAAGGGCAGCTCCTGCGGAGCGGAAGGTTATGTACCGCAGGACATTGAACGGGAAAAAGATTTCCCTCAGTGGATAGAGGTAGTAGAGCATATCTCCTCCGCTATACGTTCAAACTCCATTTTTCTTGATGCCTTGAGGAGAACAACGTCTCCCTCTCTGAGAAACTCCCTGAGGAAGGATGCGCATTCTTCAATCTTATCAAAGTGATATTTCTCTCCCTCAAATTCCTCATATATCCTTCGTGCCCTTTTTCCACATGTCAGAAGAACGTCTGCCTTCCCCATGGTATATTTCCCTATCTCCCTGTGGAACACCTCTTCATCCCTTCCAAGTTCAAGCATATCTCCAAGAACTGCTATTCTTCTTCCTGAAAACCCTGAAAGGAAGTCCAGCGCCTCCTTCATGGAAAGGGGATTTGCATTGTACATATCCAGGATGAATGTCTTTCCTTTTTCTTTTTTTATTTCCATCCTCATTGGGGGAAGAGGTGCCTCAAGTATTCCCTTTTCTATCTCCTCCTCCGGTATTCCATACTCAAGCCCCACCACAACTGAAAGCAGGACATCCATTGCCATTGCCCTGGATGGGACAGGTAAAGGATATTCCCTCCCTTTTATTTTTATCCTTTCCCCCCTCCATTCCCCATTTATGTCTCCCTTCCCCTCAAGGCTTACCCCTATCTTTTTCCTCCATGCCACATCCCCCAGACTATCCTGATTGTAAACAAGCAGACACTCAGGGGCTGCATGGGAGAGAATTTTGAGTTTTTCACGCTTAACCCCTTCAATTGTCCCGAGACCCTCAAGGTGGGAGGGACCGACCGCGGTTATCACCGCAACATTGGGTTTTGATATCCAGGATAACCGCTCCATCTCTCCCGGTATGTTTATCGCAAGTTCAAGAACAGCATATCTTTCCTTCACCTTGAGTATGCTTAAAGGAACACCCACCAGGTTGTTGTAATTTCTCTCCGCCACATAGACCGCAAATCTTCTCTTTAGAATACTTCCCGTGAGTGCCTTTGTCGTTGTCTTTCCGCATGAACCTGTTATTGCTATGACCTCAAAGCCCGAGGTTCTCCGGTAATATCCTGCAAGGTCACCCAGTGCCTTCAAGGTATCGGGCACGAGAATAACATTCTTAAACCCCTTACGTTCAACACATGCAGGTTTACCTGACCTGAGCTGCGCCTCCTCCACAAAATCGTGTCCATCAAACCTTTCTCCTTTCAGGGCAAAGAACATCTCCCCTGGTTTTATGGTTCTTGAATCAACAGAAAATCCATTTACCTTTTCATCAAGATAGATATCAACACCCTTTCCACCTGTTGCCTGTAAAACGTCAAACACCCTCATACCCCATCTCCCTGAGTATTTCTCTTGCCACCTTCCTGTCGTCAAATGGAATTACCCTTTTTCCAATTATCTGATATGTCTCATGTCCCTTCCCGAGAATAAGCACAGCATCGCCTTCACCTGCGAGCCCAAGAGCCCTTTTTATAGCCTCTCTTCTGTCAAGCACCACTTCTGCATCGGGTGCACCCTGTTTTATCTCGGCTGCTATTTTTTCGGGGCTTTCGCCCCTGGGATTATCGGATGTTATTATCACCCTTTCACTGAGTCTGTACGCCACCCTTCCCATCTCCTCCCTTTTGCCCCTGTCCCTTTCACCACCAGCACCAAACACTGTGATTATCCTTCCCTTCACAAGTTCTCTCACCGAAAGAAGGAGGCTTTCCATAGCAGATGGGGTATGCGCATAATCGACGAAGACATAAAAGGGGAGAGACTTCCCCACCCTTTCCATTCTTCCAGGAACCCCTTTTAGTTTTTTTATCCCCTGAACAATCCTTTCCTCGGGAACACCATCAAGCAGTGCAGCCGAAACTGCTGCAAGAATGTTGAGTGCATTGTGCCTTCCCACAAGAGATGAACTCACCTTTATCTTCTTTCCAAGCCCCTCTATCTCCATTTCTATTCCCTCTAAGTCGCATTTCCCAACCCTTCCAACCACATTCCCTCCTGAGAGTCCATAGGTTATCTTTTTCCCACCTGAAACTTCAATGAAGTAAGGAGCCTCGGGGTCGTCTATGTTTATAACTGCATACGCCTCCTCTTTGAGCATGGAAAAGAGCCTCCCTTTGGATTCTCTGTAGTCCTCAAATGTCTTATGGTAATCCAGATGGTCCCTTGAGAGATTTGTAAACACTGCGAAATCAAAGTCCAGGAATTCAACCCTGCGTTGTTTTAAAGCGTGCGAAGAAACCTCCATCACGCATGTATTCAGTCCCCTGTCCAGTGCCTCTCTCAGAATTCTGTTGATGAAGATGGGGGAGGGGGTTGTATTGGTGGAGGGGATGGATTTCTCCCCCATGATATATTCAATGGTTCCTATAAGCAGGGCTGGATGGTAAATTGAGTGAAGAAGGTATGCAACGGTTGTTTTTCCATTGGTTCCGGTTATGCCAATGAGTTTTATAAATTTAGAAGGATTCCCGTAATAGTTTGATGCAATCCTTGCCATGGCAATCCTTCCATCCGGGACAAGCACCCATGGCTTTATTTCAACCTCTCTTTCAACCACAAAGAGCACTGCACCTTTCTTTTTTGCCTCCTCCATAAACTCGTGCCCATCGGTTATCTCCCCTTTTCTTGCGATAAAGAGATAACCGGGTTTCACCTCATCTGCCCGGTCGGTTATCCCGGCTATGGTTCCTGGAATTTCTCCTTCTTTTTTCAATATCTCAACACCCTTAAGAACCTCTTCGGTCCTCATCTCAGCCCCGCTATTTCCTTTGAGTATGGATAAAGATGTATGAGTCTTCTGGCTATCTCCCTGAAAAGCGGTGCAGCAACAACTCCTGCAAGATGTCCCTTTTGAGGCTCATCAATGAATATTCCTATCACAAACTTCGGGTTATCAAGAGGAACTATTCCAACAAAAGAGGAAACGAACTTCCACTCCATATAACCTCCCTTCCCTGCCTTCTGTGCGGTTCCTGTCTTTCCTCCAACCCTTACCCCTGGAATTTTAGCATTCTTCGCGGTTCCCTTTTCAACAACCTCCTCAAGGATTTCAAGCATCAGTTCCGCAGTTTCCTTTTTCACAACGCGTCTCAGAGGTTCGGGTCTTGCCTGAAATACAACCTTTCCCCTCTTCTTTATTTCCTTCACAAGAATGGGCTTCATGAGTGTGCCACCATTTGCTATTGCCTGATATGCAAGGACTATCTGGAGCGGGGTTACCGATATTCCCTGACCGAAGGAAATACTGGCAAGGGTTATTCCTTTTATTTTTTCATATGAAGGAACAATTCCCTCTGCCTCTCCCGGGAGTGGTATCCCTGTGGGACATCCAAATCCAAACTTTTTCGCATACCTGTATATCTCTCTTCCTCCTATTTTCCTTCCTATGTTAATAAATCCCACATTGCTGGAGTGCACAACAGCCTCCCTCATGGTATAGGGTCCATGAGGAGAGATATCCCTGAAGGTTATTCCTGAAATCTCAATGTGGTCGGTATCTGCCACAATCTCATCCACCTGGTATCCCTTCTCTATCCATGCACATGCCAGAACCACCTTGAATATGGACCCGGGCTCAAAAGAGAATTCAACCGCCATGTTTTTTCTTTCCTCTGGATTTCCCTTCCCCTTGAGATTGGGATTGTAGGAAGGAACCGTTGCCATTGCATATATTTCTCCTGTTCTTGCATCAAGAACAATCCCGCATCCTTTCTTTGCACCCCAGCGCTCAACCCCTTTCCTCAAAACTTCTTCCACCAGTGCCTGAATTTCAGAATCTATGGTGAGGTAAACATCGCATCCCTCCTCAGGCTCCTCCTGGGGATAGTCCGGGACAGGATAAAGGGTCCCTATGGGTCTTCTCTGAAGTATTCTCCATCCATCCCTCCCTTTAAGGACTTTATCCATGGAACATTCAATACCAGAAAGCCCACAGAGGTCGTTTCCGGTAAATCCTATAAGGTTTCCGCAGAGTTCCTGCAATGGATAAAATCTTGACCACTCCCTCACGAAGTAAATTCCCGGAAGATTTATCCTTTCCTTTATCTCCTCCTCTATTCCCTTTTCAACAAGAACTATGGGATATCCTGAGTTTAAAATTCTTCTCAGCCTTTCCTCGGACGATATTCCAGAGGAGCTGAGCACCCTTATCACATCTTCCTTATTCTTCATCTCCTTAGGTCTTGCATAGAGGGTGTAGAGTTTCACGTTGGTTGCAAGGATTATTCCATTCCTGTCCAGGATATCCCCTCTCCTTCCATGCAATTTTACCTTTCTTGTTGCCTCTTTTCTTGCCAGTTCACGGTAGTATGCGTGTTTTATTATCTGGAGGTAAATGAGTCTCACCCCCAGGCATCCCCATCCAAGGAAAAGAACTGCAAAAAGAACCTTTGCCCTCTCCTTCATTTAAGCCTCACAAAGTCATCTGGTTCCGGATATTCAAACCCCAGACTTTCAGCCCTCGCCTCAAGAGAAAGAGGAGATGTGTGCTTCCGGTACATTCCCTGAAGTTTTACCACCTCTGCATGGAGGTACTGTCTCTCAAGTTCCAGTTTCTCAATCTCCCTCAACATCTCCATTTCTTTTCCTATCATCCACACCCTCAAAAGGGGTGGAAGGACAAAGGCAAAGAGAAGAAGAAAAGTCTTCATGTACCTCATAGCTTCTCCAGCACCCTCAGGTGGGCGCTTCTCGCCCTGGGATTTCTTTTTATTTCCTCCTTCCCTGGCCTTACCGGTTTTTTTGTGAGAAGTTTCACATCATTTCTTTCCTTAATCACCTCCAGTGCTCTTTTTTCCTCCCCCGAGTGATAGGTTATGAAAATGAGTCTTCCATCTTTTTTCAGAAGTTCTATTCCTCCCTCTATTCCAAGTTTCACATTCTCCTCTTCTTCATTTATCGCCATCCTTATAGCCTGGAATACCCTTGCAACGAATTTATGTCCCTTTCTTCTCGGGCTTCTCTTTCTCACAACAAGGGCAAGTTCAAGGGTTGTCTTCGGAAGTTTCTTTTTTATGTCTCTTGCAATTACCTTCGCATTTGGAAGGTCACCGTATTTCCTCAAAATCTTTGCAAGTTCTTCAACCGAAACATTTTCAAGAAATTCCCGCGCAGTAATTCCTTTTCTTCCGAATCTCATGTCAAGGGGACCCTCTTTTCTGAACGAAAATCCTTTTTTCTCATCCTCAAGCTGGAAGGATGAAAGTCCAAAGTCAAAAAGGATGAGGTCAAATTTTGTCTTGAATAGATTTTTCACCGTTTTCATATCCCCGTTTACGAGCATAAATCTTCCCTCAAATCCCCTCAGATTTCTGGCCGCAATTCTCAGTGATGAAAGGTCAATGTCAAGCCCAACCACCTTTGCCTGTGTATTTTCAAGCAGAGTCAGCATGTGCCCCCCTGTTCCTGCAGTTGCGTCAAGAAAGAGTCCCTCCTTTTTTGAAAAATTCAGCACCTCCTCTGCCATTACCGGTACATGTCTCAGAGGTCCAGTTCCTCCATCCATTCCTCTATCTTTTCCTCAATTACCTCTTCCTTTTCCGCGTAAACTTCGGGGTTCCATATCTCTATCTTGTCAATCAGACCTATTATGAGTGCCTCCTTTTTTATCCCTGCATATTCAAGCAGATGTGCGGGGATGTTTATTCTACCCTGAGAATCAATCGGGCATCTCTCTGCATAGGATACGAATTTTCTCAAAAGCCACCTCACCCTCTCCCTGGTATAGGGAAGGGAACGGAGACGCTCTTCAAACTCCGCCCAGATGGAAAGGGGATAAACCAGGAGTGAGCCATCAAATCCCCTTGTAACGACGAACGTCCCCTCATCCTCAGGCCTGAGGAGCCTGCGGAACTCCGCAGGTATAAAAAGCCTTCCCTTGTGATCAACACTGTACGTGTGCCTTCCAGTATATCTCATTTTGCTTTCCCCACTTTTCCCCACTATTCACCACCACTATACCGGAATAAATTTTATTTGTCAAGGGGTAAAATAAATTTTTTTTAGCGGGGGTCAGACATTAACAGTTAACAATTTTAATCCTAATCTGAGCGATTTTTGTGGTTGAGGGATTATTGTTCTCTGCTATAATTCAGATATGGGTAAATTTCCAGGGTTGAGCCTGCTGGTGAGAGATGGAAAACCCGAGTGCACCTCAAAGGGGTTACCTTCTTTATGCCTGGTTTCTTTTTATCTTCCGATTCCATTTTCGGTATATGAAAAGAGGTAGAGGGATAAAACTCTGGAAGAAGTTTTCCTTGCTGGATCATGATCAGAAGTAATCGTTGCATTCACAGGCGGATTAAGATTCTGAGAAAAACAAATACAAAAATTATTAACCTCCTCATTTCTCACCTCCTTCCTCAAAAAGAACAGAAAGATCAGAAGGAAGCTCGTCAAAGGAAACATCTTTTGTCTTAACTCCTCCACCCGGAATAGGTAAATGAGGATCAACTCCAATTCTTATTTTTCCGCTTGGAGGAGGTTTAGGAGTAGAAGAAAGAATAAAATATCCTGTCCATCTTTTTCCATTAATTTCCCCTTCTGCCTTTACCAGTTTTGTTCTCCCTGTCTCAACATCAACGAAGAAAAGATGCCGGTAATACCTATCACCTATCTTCTTTAATGTCTCTGCACCTACTATCTTACCATCAGAGGATATCTCTATGCCAGATAAATCATGGACATAACTTCCCCTCGATACCATACGCCCCAGAGTATCATAAACCTCAATATTGCAAACACCAGCACTGTCACGATAATAAACAAAAAACACATTGCCATCAGACGAAAACCCCACCCTCCAGTAATAAGTGGTCAATAAATCATCCCCAGGATAAACCCTGAAAGATTTCCTCCATACCTCCCTGCCATCAGCCCGATACAGCACAAGAGAATAATCCCACCTCTCGCCCTCCTCAGGCATATCCCTCTCAACCCCAGGTGGATAATGCACCCTTATGGAAAACAACCTGTCCAGCACCAGACCCTTACCCTCATGAACATCAGCAATACACCTGCCATGGGTATGCCAGACATCCCCCTCCTTCTCAGTCCTGTGCTCCTCCCACTCCAGAACCTTAACAACCCTCCCATCAGGAGAGACAAATCTCACCTCACCCTCATATAACCCTTTCCCCTTCGTAACCTCTATCCTGTACCCCTCAGGCTTTTCAACAGCCCCAGATAAAAGAAAAGCGAAAAAGAACAAAGTTATTACCTTCCTCATTCCTGCCTCCTTCCCCCATTTTACCCATTCCTCCCTTTCATGGCAAGCCTCAGATTTTCCTCCATATTTTATTTTCAATCAGGATTATGGATGGGAGGGAAAGGATTTTGGAAGGACGATCTTTTCAAAATCCCTTCTTCCTCGAGTTGCTTTTTCACAAGACTCAGTACTTTTCTCTTTTTTATCAGATCCCTTACATATTCAGGATCGGGAAAACTTATGGCTTCAAATATACACCATACCTGACAGGAAGTACATCCGACCATACACTGGAGAGGTCTTGCCACAACAGCCTTCCTTCTCTCCCAGTCATAATCAAAAACCTTCCTTCCACAACTGGTGACACACATACCACATCCAGTACACCTGCTTTCATCAACCGTGGGATGCCAGGTTATCTCCTCCCTCGGTATACCCTTCCAGTAGGCAAACTTTGGGTCCAGTTTTGTCTTCTCACCCATTTTCCACCTCCCTTTTATATATTTAAATATATGAATTTATAAATCAATGTCAAGGGGTTTCCGCTTTTGTGGGTAATTATTGGGGTGTTCACCGCCTCTTGACTTTCTGTGACTGCTTTTATATAATCCAGTTATCTTCTGGGTTAATGAAAGAAGGGTAAAGAAGGGAGAGACATGGAAGGGCTTAAAAGGGATATCTTCCCTGAAACAGACGATAACCGGAAGGATTTAATAAGAGATGCATAGGTTTGTTTTTTTCTCCATATTCTTTGGACTGATTTTCCTTAACTGTGAAAAGGGGCACCTCCTGACCATTGCTGTTGGTGGTGCACCGAACGAACTCGATTACTGGGAAAAACTCATCAGGGAGTTTGAAGAGAGAACAGGAATAAAGGTAAAGCTCATCCGCCAACCCACGGATACCGACCAGCGGAGACAGAGCCTTATCATCCCCTTAAAGGCAAAAAAGCCTGATCCTGATGTTTTCCTGATGGATATTGCCTGGCTGGGCGGATTCGCTGCATCTGGCTGGCTCCAGGCACTTGACGACTATGTTAAAAGAGATACGTTTGATTTGACAAAATTCTTTAAACCGGTGGTAACATCGGTGGATATCTATGAAGGCGCGCTTGTTGCCCTGCCTGTCTATATAGACTGCGGACTTCTGTATTACCGGAAGGACCTGCTCGAAAAATACGGCTGCCCCGTGCCACGCACATGGGAGGAACTTCTCCAGGTGGCAACACTCATCCAGAAAAAGGAACGCACCAGGAATCCGCGGTTTTACGGATTTGTATGGCAGGGTGCTCAATACGAAGGGCTTGTATGCAATTTTTTGGAGTTCATAACATCAGCAGGTGGAGGACTCTTTGACAGTCTGGGAAATATAAACCTATGCTCCAAAACAAACATCCACGCCCTCACGTTCATGAAAGACCTTATCCATAAATACAAAATATCTCCACCGAATACCTATACCGAGATGAAAGAAGAGGAGGTAAGGATATCCTTCCAGAACGGTGATGCACTCTTTGAGAGAAACTGGCCTTATGCCTGGAAACTCCATGAGAGCAATGATTCACCCGTTAAGGGAAAAATTGGAGTGACATTACTGCCCGCATTTAAAACAGGGAAAACCGCGTCAGCACTTGGTGGCTGGCATATCGGGATATCGGCATATTCGGATAATAAAGAGCAGGCATGGCAACTTGTAAAATTCATCCTTTCCTATGAGTCCCAGAAACGACTTGCCATTGACCTGGGGTGGAATCCGGGAAGAGAGGATGTCTACGAGGACCCTGAATTGAAACACAACCTCCCCCATATAAATGTGCTCAAAGAGTCTTTCAATCATGCCGTAGCAAGACCAAATGTTCCATATTATACCCGACTCTCCCAGATCCTTCAGATATATGTAAATGCGGCAATATCCGGGAGGATGGGACCAGAGGAAGCATTGAAAAAAGCAGAAGAAAAAATGCGCGAAATTATCCATACATATGAGTAGAGAATTCCGGACGGCATTACCCTTTCTCCTCCCCCTTGTATTCGTTGTTTCCGTGTTCATGCTGTTTCCTGTCATCGGCACATTCTGGATGAGCCTCTGGCAGGATGTCTCGTTTCTCCCGCGCAAATTCGTTGGGCTCTCCCACTATCTGAGGTTGTTCAGGGATACTGGATTCTGGCAGTCTGCGGCCTTCACTCTCCTTTTCACCTTTGTCTCCGTAGCGGTGGAGACCATGCTTGGATTGTTTATGGCATTGCTTGTCAACGAACAATTCAGGTTCAGAGGTCTCATGCGTGCAGTAATGCTACTCCCATGGGCAATCCCGAGCGTTATCGGTGCACGGATATGGCAGCTCATCTACAGGTATGACTATGGGCTTGCAAATTATGTGCTTCAAAAGATTTCAGGGAAGGTTGTGAACTGGCTTGGTAGCAGCACGGGTGCATTCCTTTCACTTATCATAGCCGACGTCTGGCGGACAACCCCATTCGTTGCAATCATACTTCTTGCCGGACTGCAGGTCATCCCTGATGAGATTTACCGTCAGGCAAAGGTGGATGGGGCAACGCTTTTTCAGCGGTTTTTCAGGATAACCCTGCCGCTCTTAAAGCCCATTCTCATAGTAGCAGTTCTCTTCAGGACCATTGATGCGCTTCGGGTGTTTGACATTATCTATGTTATAACCGGAGGCGGACCAGGTGGTGCCACAACCTCGCTGTCGCTTTACGGATATAAATATTTTCTGCTTGGCGACTTCGGATACGGCTCGGCTATTTCAATATCGCTCTTCCTCCTCGCGCTGTTTATAGCATTGCTTTACATAAAAACAGGTAGATTTAAAGAAGCGGTGCTGTGAGAGAAGAGGCAATAAAAAGGTTCTTGCTGGTAACCGGTGTGATATGGTTGCTCATTTTCTCCCTCATCCCTTTCCTGTGGATGGTGATTATTTCCTTCAGCAGTTCCCCTGATTTCCTGGTAAGGGGTGAAGGTTCGTTCACGCTTAAGAACTATATAGATATCATAACAATAAAGACACTCCATTTCCCCGACTATTTAAAAAACAGCGGGATTATCGCAGGACTTTCCGCATTATTCGCCACCATTATCGGGGCGTTCGC
Source organism: bacterium (assembly GCA_029258725.1). Lineage (GTDB taxonomy): Bacteria > Hydrothermota > UBA3072 > JAPDKE01 > JAPDKE01 > JAPDKE01. The sequence goes on from JAPDKE010000012.1 coordinate 48,870, forward strand.
CGGTTATGCGGTCTCACGGTTTCGCTTCAGAGGACGGCTCCCACTGATAATGTGTGTTCTGGGTCTATCAATGTTCCCGCAGATAAGCATGGTTGGGTATCTCTACAGAATGATGAGCATGCTTGGCTGGATAAACACCTATCCTGCTCTCATTCTGCCTTATACTGCATGGGGGCTCCCCTTGGCACTGTGGATGCTCCTCAGCTATTTTTCACAGATTCCTCAGGAGATAGACAGGGCAGCACTGGTTGACGGAGCCAGCAGATTGCAGATATTGCGAAAGATAATCCTGCCACTCGCATTACCGGGCCTGGTCTCCACCTATCTTCTGCTCTTCATTTTCTCTTTTAATGAATTCCTTTTCGCACTCATGCTTACCACCGACCATCACGCCAGAACAGTCCCGGTGGGCATAGCACTTTTCCAGGGTTTGCATGGCGAACTCCCATGGGGTTATATAATGGCCGCCTCAACCATCTCCTCTCTCCCTGTCGTCCTGATTGTGCTTTTCTTCCAGAGATACATAATCCAGGGGCTCACAGGGGGTGCAGTGAAATGAGGACCTGCAGTTTAAAAATAAGGAATTTAACCAAACGATTCCGCAGTATCTACCGGGAAGTTACCGCACTCAAAGACATCAATCTGGAGGTTGAAGAAGGGGAATTTTTCGTAATACTGGGTCCTTCGGGTTGTGGGAAATCAACATTTCTCAATATTCTTGCCGGACTTGAGAAACCGGATAAGGGAAAGGTGTGGTTTGGTAACAGACTTGTTGTTTCGGTAGAAGACGGTCTCTTTCTCAGCCCGCGCGAACGCAATGTTGCAATGGTTTTTCAATCCTACGCACTTTACCCGCATATGAACGTATTTGAGAATATCGCATTTCCATTAAGGGTGGCCGGGTTGCCAGGTGAGGAGATAGAGGTGCGTGTGAACAGGGTGGCAGGAATGCTTGATATAGCGGAGTTGCTTCATTCCAGACCCCGTGAACTCTCCGGCGGGCAACGCCAGCGGGTGGCTATTGCTCGTGCACTGGTTCGTAACCCTTCAGTCTTTCTACTGGATGAACCTCTCTCCAACCTTGATGCACAGCTCAGACAGAAAATGCGTGCAGAACTCAAGGCGTTACAGCGCGAACTCAGGGTTACCACTCTTTATGTTACACACGACCAGGTGGAGGCAATGACGCTCGGTGACAGGATTGCGATATTAAAAGATGGTGAAGTGCAGCAGGTTGGTAACCCATTGGAGATTTATCATAACCCATCAAACATCTTTGTTGCAGGATTTATCGGAACACCACCCATGAATCTCCTGAAAGCCAGAGCCATCATGGAACATGGTTCATGCTTCTTGAAGATTGGTGATATAAAGATAAAAATCAAGGCGGAGGTGGTGAAGGGCAAAGAGATAATAATGGGTATAAGGCCTGAAGATATTGAGGTGGTTAAAGAGCCTGTGACCGGCTCGTTTGAGGTTAGAATAACTCTTGTTGAGCACCTGGGGACGGAGAGCATTCTTCATACAAACATAGGAAAAAACAGGCTGCTTATAAAACTCAAGGAAGACGTGGATTACAGGGAAGGCGATAGGGTCAGAATTTTGATAAGACCGGAAAAAATACATCTTTTTGATGAAAATGGTAAATCTTTAAGGTGAACCGTATTTACTTCAAGATTTGCAGATATCGCTTAAGATATCAAGATGGTCCAGGATAAGTCTTGTTATAAGGAATTTCTCTCTTACCATCTCCCTGCCCCTTTCACCCATCTTCTTTGCGAGTTCAGGGTCCTGCAGAATTTTTATAATCTTTTCTGCGAATTTTTCGGTATCGTGGGGTTCCACCAGGAATCCATTCACACCGTCTTTTATCTGAATAGGAATCCCCCCAACATTTGAACCCACGACTGGTTTCCCTTTCCATAATGCCTCGGTTACAGCAAGTCCAAACCCTTCCCTTATCGACTTCTGAATTATCACAGCAGAACTTCGCTGAAGGCTGTTCACAAGAATGTGATTTTCGGTGGTAATCAGTATAACATCCTCATTTTTTATTAAATCTCTGGCTTTCAGCATTACCTTATGGAAAATCCTGTGGGATTCAGGGTCATCTGTTGCCTGACTCCCGCACAAAACAAGTCTGCAATCCACCTCCTTTTTAACAATTTTAAATACATCTATGACTCCAAGTGGGTCCTTCCATTTATCAAATCTTGCTACCTGGGTTATGAGCGGTTTATCCGTTCTTATTCCAAATTTTTTCAGATATTTCAGGACAACACTCTCTGGAATTTCTTTATTTTTTGGACTGAGAGGATCAATGGCCGGATAAACAACCCTCTGTTCTACCGGGAGGTCTTTTATCCGGTACTTCTCACTGGATAAAATTACAAGGTCGTATCCTGATATATATTCCATCAGGAAATCCAGGACTTCGGGATCCGGGTTAGAGAGTTCCACATGGCAGCGCCATATCCAGGGTTGCTTTTTTTCGTAGAATTTTATTAAAGGCAATGGCTGGGGGTCATGAATGATAACCGCATCATGGAGTATATGTGTGTATATGGAAAATATTTCGTTGGTTTCTTCGTATATTCGTTTTTTTATTTTTGTAAGGTTGATTTTATCACCCTGTAAAGCATGATGGAATTTTTTGGTTATGGTGAAGAAGTCAGGGGTTCCATGGAGTATCCTCCAGCCCACTTTAATTCCTGCAGAATTCATGAGCGGGATAAGGCTATTCAGCATCTCTGCCACGCCACCACCTTGATAGGTGGAGTTGATGTGCAATATATGTCTCCCCCTGAGAGCTTCTGCCTTTCTGTATATCTCCTCAATAACCTCATCTCCAACGATTCTCCGGTAATCTTCAAGAGATGGCTTCATCTTCTCCCCCTTTTTGACACATGCTTTTTAACAGCCCTCTTACCTTCTCCACAGATTCTATGTAAAATCTGGCACGCGTAAGACCCAAACCAACTTTAATGGAATACGCAGTATCAGGGAGGACTCCAAAAACATCCTCATCGGTCATATCATCCCCTATTGCCAGTATAAAATCCCACTGTTTTTTTGAAATCCATTTCAATACGGCTCTCCCTTTGTTTATATTTGTGTTTTTGATTTCAATTACTTTGTTGCCCTCCATAATACCAATATTAAGATTGGCAGTAAGGTTCAGAAGAACATCCTTCAACTCCTTCACCCTGACATCTGCTAATTCCGCATCGCAATTCCGATAGTGCCAGACAAGAGAAAACTCCTTTTCTTCTATAAAAGAGCCCGGGGTCCTGTCCACATACAGCTCAAGGATCGGCAATATTTCCTTTTTCCAGGTATCTTCCAGGGGCTCTATTATTTCCCACTCCCCGCCCCTTTCCTTTATCCATGCACCATGTTCTGCAACCAACCCTATATTCAAATCCCCAAACCACCTGTCCAGGGTTTCTCTCTCCCTGCCACTTATGATTACAACCTCATTTTTCACCTGATGGGCTAAAGAGGATAAAAGCTCCATGAGTTCTTCAGAAGGCTTTGCCTTTTCTGGTTTTTCCATAAAATGAACAAGCGTCCCATCATAATCCAGGAAGATAAGGCGGGTGTTGCTCTTTGAGTAATCGTTTAAGAGCTGGGTTTTTATCTCATCCGTAAGCCTCTTGGTCCGCAAATCCTGCTGAAGTTTTTTGATATGTATTAAGGTTTCAACAAAATCCATTGCCCATCGTTTTACATTGTATCTTTTCAATCTTCTCTGCATCGCTTTATTCCGCTCTATCTGTTCCTCTTCCGTCATCAACAGTGCCTCCCTTAAGGCATCTGCAATTGTTTCTCTGTTGTTTGGATTGACTATAATAGCCTCCCCCATCTCTTCTGCAGCACCTGCCATTTCACTGAGGATAAGAACTCCTTTAGAATCAGATTTGGAGGCAATGAATTCCTTGGCAATCAGATTCATTCCGTCTCTCTGTGGAGTCACCAGAGCAATATCAGCAATGTTGTAGAGGGCCGCAAGCCTATGAAATGGCAGAAAACGATAGATATAACGTATTGGTGTCCATCCCAAAGTTCCGTGTTTTCCATTTATTTTGCCTATCAGTTCGTCCACCTCTTTTTTCAGCAATCTGTAATGCTCTACTTTTGTCCGCGAAGGGACTGCAACAATAATAAATATTACTTTCTCCTTAAATTCCGGATACTTCTCCAGGAACAGGTCGAAAGCCTCCAGTCGCTGAGGTATGCCCTTTGTGTAGTCAAGCCTGTCAATTGAAAGAACTATCCTGTAGTCTCCCAGGGTTTTGCAGACCTTATCAATCTCTTTTTTCACTTTGGGGTCTGATGCAGCGTTCGCAAATTTCTCGTAATCAATACCCATAGGAAAGGAATCCACTTTTATCACCCTGTTATCAATTGTTATCTCTCCATATGCATGTTCGTAGCCCAGGATCCGCCGAACACTCTCAAGAAAATGTTTGACATAGCTGTAGGTGTGAAACCCGATGAGATCCGCTCCTGAAAGCCCTTCCAGAATTTCCCTTCGCCATGGAAGCACACGAAAGATTTCAAAGGATGGGAATGGAATGTGAAGGAAAAATCCTATCATGGCATCTGGCAATTTCTCCCTTATAAGTTTTGGAAGGAGCATCAGGTGATAATCATGTATCCAGATAATATCATCGGCATTCGCAATCTCAGAGAGTTTCTCGCAGAAAATCCCGTTCACCTGCTGGTAAGCATACCACAATTTTTTATCAAAGGTTGTGTATTGCAGAAAATAGTGGAAGAGCGGCCAGATTGTTTTATTGCAGAAGCCGTTGTAATATAAATCCACATCTTTTTGAGTCAGTAAGACAGGATGACAGGAAAATTCTCTGTTCAGCCTCGTTTCCATAATTTTTCTTTCATTCTCATTGAGCCTCTCAGAAAAAATCCCCGGCCATCCAATCCATGTAACATTATTGTAAGACTTATAAAATGAACTGAGCCCGGTGGATAATCCACCAACACTGGGATTGAAACTCAATCCATTTTTCCTTTTTGTGACCGTAACCGGTAACCTATTAGAAACAATTATTATCCTTTTCATGAGATTCCACTCCACGTTATTTTACCCATAAGGGTAAATTGAAGATACAATAAATTCCTGAACCTGTCAAGTTAGCAAAGGGGTAGGGGGCAAGAGGGTTATTTTCCCGCTGCAAGCCTCTCGGCTAAATACGGATGCAGTCCTGCATCAAGAATCTTCCGCTGGGCAATCTCAATGGGATAGGGAACCCTCCTTATCTCAATTCTATCCTCTCTCAAGATGCAGTAACATGCCCTGGGGTCCCCATCCCTTGGCTGTCCCACGCTCCCAACATTGACAAGGTATCTCACATCTTCCATTATCTCCACCTCATCCTCAAAAATAACCCCATGTCTTTTTTCTCTTTCAATGAATATAACCGGATGATGGGAATGTCCGTGGAAACAGATTTTTTCACGGAAGAACATGAATTCCCTTATCGCATCTCCAAGCGTGAGAATGTAATCAAAGGAAGCAGGATTTGAGGGAACTGCATGGACAAGAAGGTTCTTCCCGATGTGCATGGTGAGCGGAAGTTTCCTCAAAAATTCCAGATTTTCGGGCTTTATAACCCTCATGGTCCACTCAATCGCCTCCTTTGCAACTGGATTGAAGTATTGAAGGGACATTTTCCCTGTCACTGCATAGTCGTGGTTCCCTGCAACACATGGAATATTCCTCTCCCTCACTATCTCAACACACTCATTGGGATCTGCCCCGTATCCCACCACATCCCCGGCGCAGTAAATCTCTTTTATCCCCTCTTTCTCAATATCCTCAAGAACTGCCTGAAATGCCTCAAGATTTCCGTGAATATCCGAGATTATTGCTATCAAAGCAACCCCTCAAGTTTTGCAATTCTGTCAAGGACCCCGTTTACAAACCTGCTTGAATCATGGGTTGAGTATTGCTTTGAGAGTTCTATCGCCTCGTCTATGGTCACCTTCGGGGGTATCTCGGGAAAAAATAAAAATTCCGAAACGGCAAGCCTGAGAATCGCCCGGTCCGTCTCCGCAAGCCTTTCAAAATCCCAGTTTTCAAGCACGTTTTTTATCTTCTCATCTATAAGCCTTATATTCTCATATGCCTTTTTAACAAGAGAAAGTGCAAAATCAACAACATCCTGAGGCTCACCATGCACAAGTTCCAGGACTATCTTTTCCGGTTCCTCCTCCCTCAGGGCATATCCATAAAGTCCCTTGAATGCAAGTTCCCTCGCCCTTCTCCTACTTCCCATCTATCTCCCGTGAGAGGTTCACGAGCTCCAGGAGGGAAAGGGCGGCGTCCCATCCCTTATTCCCTGCCTTCATTCCAGCCCTTGAAAGCGCCTGTTCCTCGGTGTCTGCGGTGATTATCCCGAAGGCTATGGGAGTATTCCCCTCAAGCGCAAGTTTCCCGAGCCCACGGGTAACCTCGGATGCAATGTACTCAAAGTGGGGAGTATCTCCCCTTATAACCGCACCAAGGGCAAGTATTCCATCGTGCCTGTTCATCACCTTCTTAACCACAAAGGGAATCTCAAAGGAACCAGGAGTCCAGTAAATCGTAACATCATTCACACCATGCCTTCTCAGGCAGTCAAGCGCTCCCTCAAGCAGATGGTGCGAAATATGGGAATTAAAACGGGATACAACTATCCCTATCCTTATCCCTTTCCCTGTGAGTTTTCCTTCAATCTCCTTTCTCTGCATATAACCTCCTTTTCAATCTTTTATAAAAATCGGGGCGAGTGGATTTGAACCACCGACCTCCTGGTCCCGAACCAGGCGCGCTAACCAGGCTGCGCTACGCCCCGTTTTCTTTCCAGCCCTCCTTCCCGATGAGGGGGACAAATGTGCAACCAAAGAGTTCTTCTTTTATCATTCTTCCATTTTCCTTCCTCACCAGTGTGAGGGTCTGGTAACCCCATGCACCCACAGGTATCACCATTCTTCCCCCCTCATCGAGCTGCTCAAAAAGGGAAGGTGGAACCTCAGGAGCACCCGCTGTAACAATTATTCCCTGGTAGGGTGCCTCCTTTTTCCACCCCAGGGTTCCATCCCCCACTATAAATATTATATTTGTGTATCCCAGCTCTGTCAAGCGTCTCTCTGCCTTTCTCAAAAGCGTTTCTATTCTCTCAACGGTAACAACAAGCGAGGCAAGTTCCGCGAGGATTGCAGTCTGGTATCCACTTCCCGTCCCTATCTCAAGAACCTTATCGGTTTCTTTTATCTCAAGAAGCTCTGTCATGACTGCAACCATGTATGGCTGGGAGATGGTCTGCCCCTCACCTATGGGGAGCGGGGTATCTGCATATGCCATGTCTTCAAACTCAGGAGGGACAAAAAGATGCCTGGGGACCCTGAGCATTGCCTGAAGCACACGCTCATCGCGCACACCCCTTGCCCTTATCTGCGTCTCCACCATCCTTTCCCTTTCGTACTTATAATCCCTCAATCTCCTGCTCCCATCTTTTGAGTTTTTCTATGGTGGGAAAGTCCGTGAGGTTGAGATGGAGCGGGGTTATGGAAATGTATCCTTCCTCAATTGCAGAAAAATCGGTTCCATCCTCTGGAATCCATGATGGAGGCTCCCCTCCAAGGATATAGTATCTTTTCCCGTCCTTCCCTATCTTCTCAATCACCGTATCCCGGTAAACTCTTTTTCCCAGGCGGGTTATTTTTATGCCCTTGACCTCTTCTGGAGGGATATCGGGAATATTCACATTTAAAAGAATACCATGGGGTAATCCCTCACGCAGGACCTTTGCTGCAATCTTTTTTGCATAAATCCTTGCTGTTTCCTCGTTTCTGATTTCCCTTCCAACCATGGAAAATGCAACCGATGGAATTCCAAGTATCATTCCCTCAAATGCTGCTGCAACGGTCCCTGAGTATGTCACATCTTCTCCGAGATTCGCCCCGTGGTTTATTCCAGAAAGGACAAGTTTTGGTTTCTCCGGAAGGATTCCTCGAACCGGATAAAGCACGCAGTCTGTTGGAGTTCCATCGGTGACATAAACCCTTTCCTCAACCCTTTCAATGTAAATGGGTCTGTGCATGGTGAAGGAATGACTCATTGCGCTTCTTTCCCTGTCTGGGGCAAATACCCATACCTCGTCCAGGTCCTGGACCGCCTTCCTTAATATTGAAAGTCCCTTTGCCTGTATTCCGTCGTCGTTGGTTATGAGTATCATAAAAGAAGGAGCCTTATCGCAAGTTTGAGAAATCTCAGGGTGTCAATGAATGGATTTATCCTGCTCTTTCTTCCAGGCTCATACACCGTGCTTATGGGAACCTCACCTATCCTAAATCCCATCCTTGCAGCCTTCACTATGATCTCTGTCTCTGTCTGAAACCTTGTGGTGGTGAGGGGGACTTTTTCCATGACTGCTTTTTTTATAAGCCTGTATCCACACTGTGAATCCGATACCCTGACTCCTGCAAGAAGGGATGTAATAAGGGAGGTTGTCCGATTCGTCCAGTACCTGACAACAGGAGAGTTCCTTATGGTTATGTCTCTTTTTCCGATAACAAGGTCGTATTCCCCTGCATGAAGAAATCTCTCAAGTTCCTCCGGTTTGTGCTGACCATCCGCATCCATGGTTATTGCTGCATCGTATCCATGCCCACACACCCATCTGAATCCTGTTCGGTGTGCCATTCCCTTTCCCATGTTTTTCTCATGGGATACGACATTCACCCCGAGTTTCTCTGCTATCTCCCTTGTTCTGTCCCTGGAACCATCGTCAACCACCAGGATATCCTCAGGAGGTACATATTCCATCACCTTCCTCAGGGTTTTTTCTATCTTTTTCTCCTCATTATATGCAGGTATGATTATACAGTACCTCATAGCGGTTCAAAAAGATACCACTGGGCTGGATATTTTCTCACATATCTTTCCATTATTCTCACCCATTCCTCAAGTGCGTCCGGACGGGAAACGTCAAGGGGTGGCTCAAAGTAAACATGATACCTTCCATCCCTTTCCTTCACGTTGAACGCAGGGACAAGAACAGAACCGAGTTTCCTTGCAAGTTCTATCCCTCCTATGGGTATTTTCACTTTCTTTCCGAAGAATTCAGCCTCCTTTCCGGTTCCTGTGAAGTCCCTGTCTCCAAGCAGTGCAAGCATCTCTCCCTTTCTTAAAACCCTTATACTTTCTCTTGCCGCCTCCCTCAGGAAAACAACCCTCATTCCTGCGGTTTCCCTTCTTTTCCGGTAGTATTCAACAAACCAGGGTGAGCGATAGGGAAGGGCTATTACCGTAAGTCTGCATCCTGAAAGTGAAAGAAAGGCTGCCCCCCATTCCCAGTTTCCCAGGTGCATGGTCTGGATGATGACCCCCTTCCCTTCCTCCATGAATTTTTTAACCTTCTCAAATCCATGGGGGGTCATGAATTTGTGAAGGTTTCTTTTGTTTATTTTTGGTAACAAGAGAAATTCGTAGATGAATTCTGCAAAGTTCCTGAACCCCTCTCTTGCAAGTTTCTTTATTTCCCTTTCGCCTTTCTCAGGGAAAACAAGTTTTATATTGGAAATCCATGCATCCCTTCCCTTCCTGTAAACCGTGTAGTAGCAGAAGTCTGCAATTCTTCTTGTAACAAATCTTGCAACAGGAATGGGAAGGACATGCGAAAGACCTGTTATAATGAGATAAAAAAACCTCATGGTGTTTTTATAAAGAAGTCGGGGCGAGTGGATTTGAACCACCGACCCCCAGCACCCCAAGCTGGTGCGCTAACCAGGCTGCGCTACGCCCCGACAGATATAATATAGCAAAATGAAGAAAATTTTTCAAGGGGGTTAAGGGTCTTCCCTGAGGAGAAAAATACCGATGAGGTTTGAGAATAAGAGCATAGAGGGAAGGATTATCCTGCGGGGAGAAGAGGTGGTGAGGAAAATCGGTGGCTTGACATTCCCTTTCCCACCTGTAAAATAAAACCATGAAAATACTTATTGTGGGAGGTGGAGGAAGAGAGCATGCTCTTGGATGGGCACTTGCAGGGGAGGGAAGGGAAATATTCTTCGCCCCTGGAAATGGAGGAACAGGGAATAACATTCCCATTACCCCTGCAGAGATTGATAAACTCGCAGAATTCTCTCAAAGAGAAAAAATAGACCTTACAGTTGTGGGGCCCGAGGCACCACTTGCAGAAGGAGTTGTCGATGAATTTGAGAAAAGAGGATTAAAGATATTCGGCCCATCAAAAAATGCCTCAGAAATAGAGGCAAGTAAGGCATTTGCAAGGGAGTTTATGAAAAAATATGGAATTCCATCCCCCCATTTTGAGATAGTAACATCTTTTGAGGAAGGGAAGAAAATGATAGAAAACTGGAAGGAAGAGAGAATGGTTGTCAAGGCAAGCGGGCTTGCTGCTGGAAAGGGCTCCTATGTATGCATGAGCAAAAAGGAGGCATTGAAGGCTCTTGAGGAGATAATGGTTGAGAGAAGGTTTGGAAGTTCAGGGGATACGGTTGTTATTGAAGAGTATTTAGAAGGTGAGGAGGCATCCATACTTGCCATATCCTCAGGAGAGCAGTTTTTAACCCTTCTTCCCTCCCAGGACCACAAGCGTGCATACGATGGTGATAGGGGACCAAACACCGGTGGAATGGGTGCCTATGCCCCATGCCCTCTCATAAAAAGAGAGGATGTGTGGTGGATTGAGGAGCATATAATGAGGCCAGCCCTTTCAGGGCTTGTGCAGGAGGGAAGGGAATTCAGGGGAGTTCTTTACGCAGGATTGATGGTAACGGATAAAGGTCCCATGGTTCTTGAATTCAATGTAAGGTTCGGTGACCCGGAAACGCAGGCAATTCTTCCCCTATTAAAAACAGACCTCCTTTCCCTCATTGAGGGGGCAATTGAAGGAAAACTGCCCGAAAGGATTGAATGGGAGGAAGGATATGCTGTGTGTGTTGTTCTTGCCTCCTCTGGTTATCCCGGGAAGTATGAAAAGGGGAAGGAGATAAAAATTGAAGAATGGGATGGAATAATATTTCATGCAGGAACAAAAAGGGAAGGAGAAAAACTTCTTACATCAGGTGGAAGGGTTCTTAATGTTGTTGGAAAGGGAAAAACATTGAAGGAAGCAAAAGAAAAGGCATACGAGGGAGTGAGGCACATACATTTTGATGGAATGTTTTACCGGAAGGACATAGGGGATAAGGGATTGAGGTATGGATAATCCCTGGCTCAACCGTAAGTATGTGGAGGAATACACCCTCTTAAATAAGGCATGGGATGAGAGTGCACCTCAGGAGGTGGATTTTATAATTGAGGAACTCTCCCTCTCCCCTGGAGAGAAAATCCTTGATATAGGATGTGGAAGTGGAAGGCATGCAGTTGAGTTTGCAAAGAGGGGGTTTAAGGTTACCGGAATTGACATATCCCCTCATCAGATAGAACTTGCGAAGAAAAGAGCAGAAAACGAAGAGGTTGATGTAGAATTTATTGTAATGGATGGACTCCAGATAAATTATAAAGAGGAGTTCGATGCGGTTCTCAACCTTTACACATCCGTTCTTGGGGAACTGGGTTCCCTTGCAAACGATTTGCTTTTTCTCAAAAAACTTGTCCGTGCTATAAAACCCGGAGGAAAGTTGATTATTTCAACCCTGAATGCATACCGGCAGGCCTGGAAGGGAAACGAAAAATTTGACCCGGTAACATCCACGGTTGAATGGAGGGCCGTGGTTGAGGAGAAACTATACACCGGACCTGTGAGATTCTTCACCCCTCAGGAACTCATAATAGCACTTGATTTTCTTGGGGTTGACGTTCTCTCGGTTTATGGTGCGGATACACCAGGGGAACTTCCGTTAAGGAAGAAGTTTGCAATAAAAAGCGTAGAACTTGTAATAACAGGGAGGAAAAGATGAAGAAGGTGGAAGCAATAATAAAACCTGAAAAACTCCAGGAAACCCTGAATTCTTTAATAGGTGTTGATGTATGGGGGGTTACGGTGACCATGGTGAGGGGATGCGGGAGGCAGAAGGGATATCTCACTGGAAATTACCTTTCAAAGGAAAAACCCGTCCAGACACTTCCCTTTGTCAAACTTGAGTTTGTGGTTAAGGATGAGGTGGTGGAAACGCTCATAGATGTGATAAGGAAGGTTAACTCCACAGGAGAGGTTGGGAAGGGGAATGGAAAAATCTTTGTCTATCCTGTCCTTGATGCGGTGAGAATAAGCACGGGAGAAAGAGGGGAGGATGCAATAGGGGGACCAAAATGAAGAGGATTCTGTGGATTTTAATCCTTGCTGGCTGTATGAAGGGGTCCCTGGACAGGGAACCACCGGTTATTGAGATTTTATCCCCCCTGGCCGATACCATCCAGGCCCCATGCCTCTTTCAGGTTAAGGTGCATGATAACCTCGGGATAGACTCTGTCTGGCTTTACTCAAAAGACTCTTTGCTCATCTCTGCAAGGGATACACTGGTGGCTGCCTATCTCTACGAAGGAAGGCACTCACTCATTGCACGTGCAAGGGATCTTGCAGGAAACGTTGCAGCCAGAACCCTTGAGGTGGTGGTTGTTGAAGGAGAAAGGTGGATATGGGTTGATGGAAATCCGGATGACTGGAGGCTTGAATTAACGAAAGAAGATACCCTTATAACCGATGGGAAGGAATGGGGTTATAAAGACCCTGAGGGGGATGATACCGGAGATGGAGATTACACATATCCTTTGAATGAAATCTTCCATGGAACAGAGGCGGACATGGTTGAGTTCAGAATCCTGGGTGTTCCGGACTCTGAAAGAATATTCGTTCTCATAAAACTTGCAGGATTTGACTCCCTCTGGATGCCCTTCATCTCCATTTCCTTTGACCTTGACCATGTTCCGGGTTCGGGGAATATGGATGGGGGAGGATTTTCAGAACTTTCCATTTCCTCCGAGAATGCATGGGAGTACACCGTGCATGTGAGGAGCGGGGAACTTGTCCTGTATGATAAAGACTGGAACACCGTGCCTTCAGATTCCCAGGTTTTCTTCAATCCAGAAGAGGGGATAATAGAACTCTCAATATCAACTTCCTCCTGGTCTGCGTCTCCATGGGATAAACCTGTATATTTAACGGTATTTTCCGCCCTTGAGGAATTCGGACATGCAAGGGAAATAAACGAGGTTGCATCGGAGTGGTATGGAGGTGGGGGAACTGACGGAGAGACCGACCCCGATGTTTATGACCTTCTCTTTTACCCATCCTCCCTCCAGCCGGAAGTTCTTTCAGGATATACCGATACATCATGGGCAACCCTTCCACCTGAGGCAGCAGGGGAGGTGGAGTTTGATAGATAGAAAATCAACCATAGAGGATGTTGTGAGGGAGTATCCAGATGCAGTGAGGATTTTCATGAGATATGGAATAAAGGCAATTGTATGCGGTGACCCCTTATGGGGGACCATAGAGGAGGAGGCAAAAAGACAGGGACTTTCGGATGAAAAAATAGATGAACTGTTAGAGGAACTGAGAAAACTTGAGGGAAAGAAATTTTTGAAACTGGAGGATGTATGAGGGTAAGGATAGCACCATCCCCAACCGGATACCTTCACATAGGAACAGCAAGAACCGCCCTTTATAACTGGTTGCTTGCAAGAAAGCATAAGGGAACGTTTGTTCTGAGAATAGAGGATACCGATGTTGAGCGTTCAAGCCAGGAGATGGTGGATGTAATACTTGAGTCCTTAAAATGGCTCGGGCTTGACTGGGATGAGGGTCCCTACTTTCAGTCCCGGCGCGTTGAGATTTACAGGCGCTATGCGGAAAGACTTTTAAAGGAGGGAAAGGCGTATTGCTGCTACTGCACCCCTGAGGAATTGAAGGAGAGAAGGGAGCAGGCAATAAGGGAGGGAAGGGCATGGAAGTATGATAGAAAGTGTCTTTATCTTTCAGAGGAGGAGAAAAGGAAACTTGAAAAGGAGGGGAGACCCAGGGCAATAAGGTTTCTGGTCCCACCAGGAAAAACTGAATTCAACGACCTCGTTCATGGAAAAATAGAGAAAAATCATGAAGACATAGAGGACTTTGTTATTTTAAAATCCGATGGAATGCCAACCTACAACTTTGCTGTTGTTGTGGATGACCACGAAATGGGGATAACGCATGTTATAAGGGGAGACGACCACATATCCAACACACCAAAACAGATACTCATTTACAGGGCACTTGGATGGGAGCCTCCGCTTTTTGGACATCTTCCGTTAATTCTTGGAGAGGACAGAAGCAAACTTTCAAAGAGGCATGGAGCGGTTGCCGTCCTGCAGTATAAGGAGGATGGCTTCCTTCCCGATGCACTTGTTAATTACCTTGCATTGCTCGGATGGTCTCCCGGAGACAACAGGGAAATTTTATCACGGGAGGAACTCATAGAACTCTTCTCCATAGAGAGGGTATCGGACAGGAATGCAATCTTTGATAGAAGGAAATTGCTCTGGATGAATGGTGAGTATATAAAGATGAAGAGTGAAGATGAACTTTTTAATGGGGTGTGGGAATTTCTGAAGAAGGAAGAACTCGTTAAGGATGAGGAAAAGGAAGAAAAAAGGGATTATATTCTGGGGTTTATAAAACTCATGAAAGAAAGATGCAAAACCTTAAAAGACTTCGCAACCCTTGGATACTACTTCTTCAGGGATGACTTTGAACTTGACCCCGAGGGAATAAGAAAACACTTCTATCCCGGACTTAAAGAAAGGATGGAGAAACTGCTTGAGAGGTTTGAGAAAACCGAACCTTTCACTGTAGAAAATATTGAGCAGGCTCTGAGGGGACTTGCAGAGGAACTTGGAATAAAGGCAAAGGAACTCATTCATCCGGTAAGGCTCATATGCTCCGGAATGACATTTGGTCCAGGACTTTTTGAGTTACTTGCCCATCTCGGAAAGGAAAGGGTAATAAGAAGGATTAAAAAGAGACTGCCCGAACTGCCATGAACCCTGAAATTCTTTACTATCATGCCCTTCTCCACCGGGCAGAATGCCTGGGATATTCGGGAAGGTACGACGAGGCGGAAAGGGATGCAAAAAAACTTGTAAAAGCCCGTGTACCGGAATGGAAAGTAAGGGGGCACCTGCAACTTTTTTACATTTATGAAACCCATGGGGAATTCAGGCGTGCAAGAAAGGAGGTGGAAAAGGCGTGTGAGATTGCGGAAAAGGAGGGGCTTATTTACGATCTTTCTGTTGGTTATTACTATCTTGGAAGGCTGGAGACAAAAAGAGGAAATTATTCCAGCGCACTGGATTACTTCAGAAAGGGTATTGAACTTGTTGAGGGGAGGGAGGATAAAAAATTTCTTACAAGAAAGGCGTGTATCTATCATGAGACAGGTATAGTTTACCAGAGACTGGGGGAACTGGATAAGGCGCTGGATTATCTCAAAAAGGCGCACGAAATTCAGAAAAGGACAGGAAATAAAAGGGGAGAGGCAATAGTTTTGAACAGCCTTTACATTGTTTACATGGGAAAGGGGGATAGAGAAAATGCAAAAAAGTGCCTGAGGCAATCGTTGAAGATTGCAGAAATGGTGGAGTACCGGAAAATAATGGCAACCGTTCTCAACAATCTCGGTGTGCTCTCTCTCGTGGATGGAGAGTTACATGAGGCACTCCCATTTTTCAACAGGGCACTCCTCATGTATGAAGAAATGCATTCCCCTCATAATGAGGCAGGGGTTCACAGTAACCTCGGGATGATTTATCTTTACATGGGAGAGATGAAAAAGGCGGAGTTACATTATGAAAAGGCATACAGATCCAGAAAGAAGCTAAACGATGTTTATGGCCTTATCATATCCCTTATCCTTATGGGAGAAATGTATCTTTTGAAGGGTGAGTATAAAAAGGCAAAAGATATGATGGAGCAGGCAACAAAGATAACCGAAGAGAAAAATCTCAGGGGATTTTATCCGGAGGTTCTGGTGGTGGAAGGAAAAGCAGAACTTTTTGAGGGAAGATTTTCAAATGCAGAGAAGAAATTTTCTCTTGCACAAAAAATAGCAGAGGAACAGGAGGAGGAAGAAAGTGGTTTTCTTGCACGCACATATCTCCTCCTCTCCCGGGCCCTTCAGAAGAAGGGAATAAAAACATCCGGGATTGAGGAACTTGCGGATGGAGTGAAAGTCCTGGAGCAGTTCAACTATGTTATCATGGCTTACGAAAATATTGCCCTTCTTTATCTTCTTTCCAGAAATCTGGAAAAGGCAGAGGAATGGATTGAAAGGCTGGAAGAAAAAGTAAAGGCGTGTGGGTGCAGAATTTATGCACCTCATTTAATCATGCTTGAGGCACTTATCCTGAGACAAAGGGGAAAGAAATGGAAGCAGAAAAAAGAAAAGGCAGAGAAAGAGGCAGAAAAACTGGGAATAAAAATCCCCTCATTCCTTACCTGATGCAATATTTTCCCGGCAAGGGAAGGGAGTAATTCCACAAATAAAGCCCATCTGGATTTAAGGAGGCATAGAGTCTATTTCGCCTTCCATTTTAAGGTTTCCTTATACCCGATCATCAAAGGGGAAAGAGAAAAATCCATCATTATTTGTATTACAAGTTCCACCTGTGGAGTATAGGTTCGGCAGGATGCTATGATTTTATTCCCGACCAGGGATATTCTCCAGTGAGGATTTTCAGGGAGGGGGATTTTTGAGGCGGGCTTTATCCTTTCCCTGTATTTCTCATATATTTTCTTTGCCTTTTTTCTTATCTTTTCTGCAGGAAGTATTATCCTTCCCGAAGATGTGACAATGTCCCCCTCCTTCACTTCTTTAAAGTGCACATGCCTCATGTAAAGGGTAGAATTTCTGATGCATTCTATATATTCCTTCCTTTCCCTCCTTCCTCTAATCCTGTATACCCCGGTATCGGGAAAGGAAACTCCAGGGATTATCCTCTTGAAAGTTGTAAAGATTGTATCTTCTTTTATTTCCACCCTGAAAGGAGAAAGAAAAAGAAGAAAAAGCATGATAAAAAGAGGGGGACCTCAAAGGTCCCCCCGGGCTTTACGGCTTAATTCACTTTCACAACGTTTTCTGCCTTCAGTCCCTTCTCTCCTTCCACTATATCGAATTCAACTTCTTCGCCTTCTTTCAATGTCTTGTATCCTTCCTGCTGTATCGCCGAGTAATGAACGAACACTTCCCTACCGTCTTCCATCTCGATGAAGCCGTAGCCCTTCCTGTCATTGAACCACTTAACCTTACCGCGTGCCATCCAACTCATACCTCCTTCCTATAAGACATGTTGCTTCAATATAACACTTTTTTTTGATTTGTCAAGTTTGATAGGTAATGTTTTATAAACCCATGAGATTTCTTGAAAGGTCACCGGGAAAGGTAAGGGGATACTCATCAAGCACCTCATTCCATTTTTTCTTTGCCTCTTCCTTTTTCCCCTCCTTCCAGAGTTCCTTTGCCTCACGATAGAGATAAAAAGGACGAAGGAAGGAAAGTGTATCGGGTTCTCCTTTAATATACCTTATCCAGGGGTCCCGGTACTCTCTCCCCTCACCCGTGAGCTTCTCTCCTGCATACCGGGAAACCTCCTCGGGGTCAGCAATTTTAAGCAAAAGGAGCAGATCCCCGGGAACATCCTTTCCCATCCTCAAAGCCTCAGAGAGAACATCCCATGCCTTTTTTGTATTTCCCGAAGCAGCCCAGACAAGCGCCTCCTCCACCTTATCCTGCACAAACTTCATACACTCCTCAAACTTCCCTTCCTTTATAAGCTGACTTACCCTCAATCTTTTTACCGCATCTCCATATTTTTCCTCGCCTATATATTTTTTCCATTTTGAATAAACCACCTCTGCCTCTTCAAACCTCTCTGAGGATACAAGCCCGGAAAAAATCCTGCCCGCAACAAATCTTGCCCTTTTTGTTTTTGAAACATGTTCAAAACATCTCCGAAACTCCTCACCCTCAACTGCAAGAAGAACCGCCTTTATCTCTTCAGGGGATAGAACCTTTACAGGTGATGAGAGGAAAATCTCAACCGCCTTTTCTTTTTCCTTTTTTTCCAGGAGCGGAACTATGAAAAAGTGCCTGTATTCCTGAGGAGAGCATTCTAAAAGAATAAGCAGACTGTCCCTTTTCACCTTTCTCAGTTCTTTAACAATCCTTTTTCTCACAAGAGGTCTTGAAAAAAGTATGGGTAAACCATCGCATCCAAGATATCTCCAGTATGGCAAAAACTCCCTTCTTGGTCCATGCTCCCTTATTCCCTTTTCAAGATATTTTTTCACTTCATCGTATCTCTTTTCACGCTCAAGCCCGGAGAGAATTTTTACATAGAGAGCAACAGGATGCCTCTCCTTCAACTCAAACTCCCTCAACCACTGCTCAAGGGCAAATACAATCCACATCATCTCGTTATCCTCCTCATGTACTCCATTATCATATCCCTGTATCCTTCGGGAATCCCCTTCTTCATCTCCTCCTCAAACTGCCTCTTTATCCACAGTTTTCTCTCTCCCAGGTCAGGTGGAGGATGGGGAATCTCAGGAGGATAGTAAAGCCCGGGTTTTGAACGCCTCTTTTTTGAAAACCTCCTCTTCCTCATCGCCCGTTCTGCCTCAATGAAGTGCTGCAGCGTTTTTTTCTGGCGCTCAAGCAGTTTCTCATCCAGCATTCCCTTCTCAAGTTGTTTTGCCATCTCCCTCATTTCCTCTGCAAGGGAGGAGAACATCTCCCCCAGTCCTTCGGCTTTCTCGGCAAGTTTTCTCATCTGCTCCGCAAGTTTTCTTGCCCCTTCCTCCCTCTGTGGGGATGGAAGGGGGATCAGTGCCTTCATCCCTGCCCCCAGACTTCTCATCTGTTTCAGAATGGATGCCAGGGTTGCCAGGGGAGAACCCCCACCCTCAGGCTGCTGTAAGAGATGGAACATGGCAAGTTTTATCTCCCTTTCCACCCTTTCCCTGTCAAAATCCTCGGGATTATTCAGTTCCCTTATTGCATTGTTTATATGTGCAAGGGCACGGGGGGAAAAGGCAAGGGTTTTCAGAAGCAATTTTTCCGCCTCCTCCCTTGCCCTCCTCAATGCATCCTTTATCCCTGCCTGTTTTAAAATCTCGTAATCCCCATCCATCACGTCCTCTTCTTCCTCAAGCAGGAAGTAAAGGGAAAAGGCAAGTTTCTTAATCCTTTCCATATCCTCCGGAGATGCAAGCATTGCACCCTCTGCATTCTCAATCCGGGATGATAAATTCTCCAGGTTTTTCATTATCTTCTGGAAAAGTGCCTCATCCCATTCCCCTTTTTCCATTTTTTCAGACAACCTTTTCATACAACTGCATACCTTTCCCGATATTTTGAATTTCTCAAGTTCCTTCTCCAGCTCCTCCATCTTTTCCGCAAGGGATTTTTCTCTCCGGGCATAATCTTCCGGTGAAGACGGTGCTTCTTTTCCTATTTTCTCCTGCTCCTCCTTCACCCCTTCAACCTCCTCCTTGATCATCCTCAGGTCCATGAGTTTTTTTATCTTCTCCAGCATCTTTCTTCCCATTCTGAGTGCGGAGAGGAGTCTTTTCTCATCCAGCTGGAGTTCCTCAAGGGACCTGGTTTCAACATCCTGACTTATTGTCTCAAGGTCAAGGGAGGAAAGGAGTTCCTCTATGAGTTTCATCTCCCTGCTTACCTCCTCGGAAGAAAGAACCTCGGCAAGTTTTTTGAGACGTTCAAGTTTCTCCACAAGTCTTTTATGCTCCTCCAGGGTCTCCCTTATCCTCTCCGCCTCCTCCCATGTAATCTCTCCCTTCTCAAGGGCATCCTCCATCTGCTCAACCAGTTTTTCCGACGTTTGCTCCGCCTCCCTGAACTCATCCCCCATCTTTTCTGTGAATACCTCTATTTCCTCGAATATTTCTTCAAGTTCCGGGGCATGGAGAACAATCCTTGCCGTGTATTCCTGTTCCCTCATGTCCCTTGCGGTTGCAGTTACAACAACGGAATCGCCGGGGAAGAGTTCCGGAAATGCAAGCGTGTCTTCCCACTCCACCTCAATCTCCCCTTCAACCTTCATCCTCCACCTATCTTCTCCAGCAGTGATAATTATCTCCTTCAATCCATAGTCGTCCTCAGCCCTTATGGACACCTCCGTTGCCATTGTCTCATCAAGCTTTGTTCCGGAGGGAGGATAGAGAAATGTGATGAAGGGAGGGCGGTCCGGGATGGGATGGATGAAAAAGGTAAGTTTTTCAGGGGAGGGGGTCAGGGTCGTGTCAAAGAGAACAAGGTCAACGGTGTCGTTTTCTTCAATGATAAACCTCCCCCGGAATGAACTCCCATCAACCTTAAATTTCTTTTTACCCAGGGTTACTTTACCCAGAGGAAGGTCTGATTCTCCCGCCATTTCTATCCGGGTTTCCACCGGTGCAACCACATTTGTATTCCATCCGGTATCAACAACCGGAGGAATTCCCAGGTATTCTGGATAGTGATAGGTGATGGTGAGTTTAACAAGATGTGGGTTTGGGACAGGGATTATGGGGATTCTCTTTCTGAACCAGCGGTATAAAACCGTTATGGTGTCCCTCTTTCCCGGGATAAGAAAAAGGAAAGCCCCTTTTATTTTCCTTCCCTCCATGCGATTTCCATCCGAATAAACAAAGAGCCTGGGAAAGGGTGCCTCAACCCTTAAAATACCATACCTTCCCTCATGGAGATTATGGGGAGGGAAAATCTTTACACAAGGGGAAGAAAAACAGGGGGAAATAAAAAAGAAGGGAAAAACAAAAATGAGTGGGAGAAGATAAATATAAAAAGGTACAGGCGGAAGAAAATCGCGCTCGTTTATCCCTTCCAGCCTTTTTGAGGCATATTCCTCAGCCATTTTAAAAAGGTCCTCTGATTCACCCTCCCTCAACCCATCATTTACAAGAAAGAGGCATCCCTTTAAATCAAGTTTTTCCTCAAGTTGCCTTATAACATCCATTCTTCGTGGCAACCTGCGGAAAAGAAAAAGGAAAGGGAGAAAAGATATAAAAATCCCGAGACCCCACTCAGAAGGGAAAAGATAAAACCGGCGGTGGAAGATGGAAAGGAGGAAGTAAATGAAAAAGGAGAGAAGGAGGGAAAGAGAAAGCCTGTAAAGAATTTCCCTTCTTCTCTTTCCTTTAAGTATTCTCTTTATCTTCTTGAGCCAAACTTCGGTATCCTGAAGGTGCATGCCGAACACATTCCTTTATTTATTCTTTTATGCGTCACGGAGAAAAAGTAAACCTTTCCATCCTTTATAACACTCCACTCTACAGGGAATGCATCGTAGTCTCCAACTCTTTCAAATGAAGTATAATCTATCTCAACACGTTCAGGACTTTCAATAACAACCTTCTTTATAACCCCGTCCGCATCCAGGTATGCCTCCCCCTTTATCCCCTTTCCCTTAAACTCAATAATCCTCTCCTTCTTCCATTTTCTATTTTCCGGCATGAAGTGTAGCCAGTCAACAGCGCAGAGGTTTTCAAATGTATAAAAGGGAACCTCCTCAACCCGTGCGCGCTTCATATCCACACGCCATAGTTTTTCTCCATCGTATATGAGACTGTAATCCTTCACCCATCCTATCTCACTTTTTCTGTAAACCACAATCCTGTATTTTGGCTCGGACCTCATCCACTGATAGGAAAACTTCACATCCTCCCCCACTATCTCTATCTTCATATCCCTTATCGCCTCATCCCACGCCTTTTTCCTTTCGTCTATCAGCAAAAAGGGATTGGAGGTTGAAAGGCATAAAAGGAATATCATGGAATGCCTCCTTTCTTCAGGAATTCAACAAACTCGTGGAGGTCATTTACAACAAGGTCGGGTTCATGAATTCCATCCGTGTTCTCTCCAGTTTTTACAAGAACCGAAAAAATCCCCAGATTCTTTGCCCCATCCACATCAGCATCCTTTCTGTCCCCTATGTGCACGGCATCCTGAGCATCCATCCCTGCCCTTTTGAGCGCGTAAAGGAAAATACCGGGTTCCGGCTTTCTTACACCCACATCTATGGAAAAAACAGGATAATCTATGAGTTCAAGAACACCGAGTTCCTTCAGTTTTTCCTTTTCCACATCTCCGTAGGGAGTATTGGATATTATTCCCGTCCTTATTCCTTTCCCCTTGAGAAACTCAAGCGTCTCCTTTACGCCAGGGAGTAAAGATACGGGAAGTTTTCTCGTGGTTTCGGGATAAACCCTTCCAAGAGAGGAATCACCCTTACCCAGGAAAAGGGAAAGGAACCTTCCCGCCTCCTCCACCGGAACCTCCCTGGGATAAAGTGCCTCCACCACCTCTCTTGTTCTCAAAAGCGCCTCCCTTATCTTTTCCTCCGGGAGGGAGGTTTTTTGCCTGAGGTATTCAATCCTCAGGCTCATCAGATAATCACTGTAATCCTCTCTCGCAGGCTTTATAAGTGTCCACCAGCAGTCAAAGAATACAACCTTCATGGGAATAAATTAAGCATAATTCTTACGAATGTCAATTGGAAAATGGGTCAGGATACTGTGCTCATACACATGCACCCGGAGAATTTCATACATTTATACAGGGGATATATACAGCCCGGCTTACTGCGCCTGGAAGTTCTTTCCATCAAGGGATGGCGTACAGAATAATAGCAGATGCCGGTGGTCCCAACAATGATAACCACGGAGAGGTTGACCTCACGGTGAAATAATCAGAAGAGATATGCTTCGTCATAAATCCTTATGCCACAATATCTTGTGCTTTTTCAGAATTTAAACCACAATATATAGTATTTTCCCCTTGACAATCCCTTTTAAATGTTTTATCATTTTTCGAACCCTGCAAAAAGGAGGTGAGATGGAGAGGCTTGTAAGAAAAAGGGACGGCAAGATTGTTGAGTATGACAGAGGAAGAATTGTAAGGGCGGTCCGTCTTGCAATGGAGGCGTGTGAGGTGGAGGGGGACCCTGAAGAGATAGCAAAGGCGGTTGAGATTCAGCTCCACCGGACATTTTTCAGAAGGGGGAGTATTCCCCACGTTGAGGAGATACAGGACCTTGTGGAAAGGACCCTCATGGAGAGGGGGTTCCACGAGGTTGCAAAGGCTTACATTCTTTATCGCCAGAAAAGGAAGGAGGCAAGGGAGTTAAAGAGTACCCTTGAGGAGGCAGAAAAACTCATAGAGCAGTATATTTCAAGAGAGGACTGGAGGGTGAACGAAAACTCCAACATGAACTATTCACTTCAGGGATTGAATTTCTACATTTCCTCTTCAATCACCGCACGGTACTGGCTCAACCGGATATACA
Source organism: bacterium (assembly GCA_029258725.1). Taxonomy (GTDB): domain Bacteria; phylum Hydrothermota; class UBA3072; order JAPDKE01; family JAPDKE01; genus JAPDKE01. The sequence continues at coordinate 72,181 of JAPDKE010000012.1, forward strand.
CCGAGGACATAAAGAGGGCGCACGACGATGGGGATTTTCACATTCACGACCTTGGAATTCTTGGACCATACTGTGTTGGATGGGACCTTGAGGAACTTCTGAGAAGTGGATTCAGGGGAGTGGAGGGGAAGATAGAATCTGCCCCAGCAAAGCACTTCAGGACCGCTCTTGGGCAGGTTGTAAACTTCTTCTACACCCTCCAGGGAGAGGCAGCAGGGGCACAGGCATTCAGCAACTTTGATACCCTCCTTGCTCCATTCATCCGCTACGACAGGCTTTCCTATAAAGAAGTGAAACAGGCAATGCAGGAATTCCTTTTCAATCTCAATGTTCCAACCAGGGTTGGATTCCAGACTCCATTCACAAACATCACCATGGACCTCACTGTTCCGGAAATGTTTAAAGACAGACCTGTCATCTGGGCTGGAAGGGAGATGGAGAATACCTACGGTGACTTCCAGGACGAGATGAACATGATAAATCGTGCGTTTGCCGAACTCATGATGGAGGGAGATGCTAAAGGGAGAATATTCACATTCCCCATTCCCACCTACAACATCTCAAAGGATTTTGACTGGGAGAATGAGAATCTTGAGCCAATATGGGAGATGACGGGTAAGTATGGAATCCCCTACTTCTCAAACTTTGTGAATTCTGATATGAAGCCAGAGGATGCCCGCTCCATGTGCTGCAGGCTCAGGCTTGACAACAGAGAACTGAGAAAGCGTGGAGGAGGATTATTCGGTGCAAATCCATTAACCGGCTCCATCGGGGTTGTTACGATAAACCTTCCCAGAATAGGATATCTCTCCAGGACGGAGGAGGAGTTCTTTGAGAGGCTTGAGCATCTTATGATTCTTGCAAAGAATTCTCTTGAAATGAAGAGAAAGGTTATTGAGGACCTCACTGAGAAGGGGCTCTATCCGTATTCAAGGGTTTATCTCAGGGCAATAAAGGAATCACAGGGAAGGTACTGGGCAAATCACTTCTCCACCATAGGGCTTGTCGGAATGAACGAGGCATGCATGAACTTCCTGGGGGTTCCCATCTCCACACCCGAGGGTAAGGAGTGGGCAATAAAGGTCTTGAAGTTCATGAGGGAAAAACTCAGCGATTTTCAGGAGGAAACGGGTAATTTTTACAATCTTGAGGCAACCCCTGCAGAGGGTGCATCCTACCGGCTTGCGAAGAAGGATAAGGAGAGGTTTTCCAGAATATACACCCAGGGAGATGAGGATGCTCCGTATTACACAAACTCTGTTCATCTTCCTGTGAACGAGGAGCACGACATATTTGAACTGCTTGAGCATCAGGACGACCTCCAGGTTCTCTTTACCGGTGGAACGGTCGTTCACCTCTTCCTTGGAGAGCCTGTGAGGGACTGGAGGGTTGTGAGGGACCTTGTGAGGAGTATCGTTACAAACTTCAGGCTTCCTTATTTCAGTATAACCCCAACCTTCTCCATCTGCCCTGTCCATGGATACATCCCTGGAGAACATGAGGTCTGTCCATATCCCCACACCGAGGAACAGCTTAGAAGATACGGTGTTGTGATTGAGATGGATGAGGAGGAACTCTCCCGTCTGCCCCAGGGTGCTTATGTAATAGAGGACGGAGGAGAGAAGAAAACTCTTTATCTTGACATATAAAAAGGGGGAGAGCATGGAGAAGAAGAAGGTAAAGGTAAGGGTTATAAAGCCCGAGATTTATTCAAGAGTCGTTGGTTATTACAGACCTGTCCAGAACTGGAACAAAGGCAAAAAGAAGGAGTTTGAGGACAGGAGGTACCTGAGGATTGATAAAGTCCTTTCAGGGAGTAAGTCTCATTGACTTTCCCGGGGTTGTATCCTCCATAGTGTTTATAGGGGGATGCAACTTCCGGTGTCCTTTCTGCCATAATCCTGAACTGGTTCTCCCTGAAAGACTTGCTTCCATCCCATCTCTTTCTCCTGAAGAGGTTTTAAAGAAAATAGAGAGAAGGAAGAATTTTATAAAGGGAGTGGAGTTCACGGGTGGGGAGCCTCTGCTTTTTCCAGGACTCATGGAGATGGTTAAGGAGGTAAAGAAGATGGGGTTGAGGGTTAAGATAGATACAAATGGCTCTCTTCCTGAAAGACTTTCTTCTTTTCTTGGAATTGCTGATTATGTTGCAATGGACCTGAAGAGTTCCTTTGAAAGGTACTCTGAGGCTGCGGGGGTTGATGTGGACCTGGAGCGTATAAAGGAATCTATCGAGCTCATTAAAAAATTTCCTGATTATGAATTCAGGACGACCGTGGTCCCAGGGCTTGCAGGGAAGGAAGAGATAGTTGAGGTGGTGGAATATATAAAAGATGCAAAAAGATATGTGCTTCAGGGATTCAGGGGGATAAAGACGCTTGATGAAAAATATGAAAAAATACCCCCTCCTTCCAGAACATATCTCGAAGATATAAAAAGAGAAATAGAGGGGAAGGTTGGGGAAGTGTTGATAAGGAATGTTTGAATTTACTTTATCACCCCCGTGGTTCCCATTCTACGGAGTTTCACCTTCCCTGATTACCTCAAACATGAATGATTTTACAGGTATCCCTCAAATTGAGAAAGGTCTTTAAACCAGTGCAGTCCACCTATAACCATGTAAACCTTCCCCACACGCTCAGCAGCCTCCACAAAAACCGGAAGCCCCGGATGGCAGTATCCAACAACTATCGCTCCTTTCTGGGGTTCAAGGACCATTGCATGCTCTATTCCGAATGTAACAGAATCTTTTTCTCTCCGTGCACTAAAAGTGCAAAACCCAGTGTGCAAAGAGTCCCTTTTTACCTGTTTCATTATCATAAACAATCAAGAAGCGAAGGGGCACCTGCCATGGTTAAAAACACCTCAGAACCTGAAGTTAAGCGAAAATCTGGTGAAGGTTAAACCGAAGAGGTAAGAGAAGATGCTCTCGTAGGTGTCCGTAGTATTGTCCCAGGAGTATTCATAGGTGTAAGACGAACTTCCCTTAAATCCCTGGATACCAAACTCTGCACCAACACTGAAGGATGAGGAAAAGAAGTACTCCCCTCCAATTCCTGCCTTGAAAAGGTAAGGGGAAAGGAATTCTTCTATGGATTCCTTATCTTCCTCTTCCAGTTCAGTCGTATCAGAATACTCACCCGTCACATTACCCATACTATCATAATATGCCCAGTGGTAGACGTACTTTCCTGAACAGAAGGCAAACACCTTGGACCCGACCAGGAAGAAGTAAAAAGAAGATTTCATTTCTTCTGGTGTGTGCATAAACCACTTAATTCCAATTCCAGGAATAACAAAAAAGAGATCCCCTGTGAGTTTTTCACCCGTAGTATACACACGCGTGCCCTCTACCGTCTCCTCATACCTGTATTCCCATGAGTAATGGTACTTAGCACCTTCGAGACTCATATAAGGGCATATTTTTCCGAATCCATATCCTATCCCCATGGTATTGAGAAATCCTCCTTTGTAAACACTGAATACCACCCTTCCGGGTAGAAAGAGGGGCAAAAAGAAAAGAAGAATAGAGAGTCTTTTCATATAACACCTCCCTGTACCACAGGTTACGCAGGTGCCCCTTCTTTCAATATATTCTGGCAGAAAATCTCCATATGTGTCAAGAGCGATTCTTCCCAATTTTCCCTCAGGCGTTCACCTTCCTGAAAAACGCGGGATTTCACAGAAGAAGGGAGTAAATAGTATGATTCAGTAGAAATCAAAAAATAAAAGTGCCCGGCACCGTCCTACTCTCCCACTCCCTTGCGGGAGCAGTACCATCGGCCCTGGAGGGCTTAACTTCCGAGTTCGGAATGGGATCGGGTGTTTCCCCTCCGGTATGGGCACCGGGCAGTATGAATATAATAAAAATCCAGGATTTGTCAAGAGGGGAATTAAATAGTAATGGCTGATTTCCTCACATGGTATCCGGTTTTTTCTCATTTTTTAACCATCATAAACTTATAATTTTAATCAAAATCTTATTCTCACTCCTGCTTTTGCTTCCAGGGTTGAGTAGTCCGGGGAGAAGGAGTGGGTATGTTTCAGGTTTCCCGTGAGTTCAAAGTTTTCATACGAAGAACGAAGTTCCAGCCTTGTCTCCCTCAAAACCTGCCTTGAGTCAATAAAGGAGCGCTTCTCCCTGAACCCCGCATCAGCCCTGAAATACTCAAATCCTGTGAGAGAAAAAGAAATACCCGATAAAAGCCTTCCCACCCTCACCTCTTCAATCTTTGAAACCCTGGGGTCAATCCCATACTCATATTCATATCCCAGGTCCATCCCCATTGAAAGAAAGGATGTAATCCCGGCAAAAAACCCTCCATCAGCACCCAGGGTCCTGTAATCATAAGGAACAGAATCAGGCATCTCCTTTTTATAATCCTCAAATCTCAACCTTCCCTTTATCCTTCTCCCCTCCGTGAAAATAAGGGTAAACCCTGTGTAATACAACCACTTCTCTTCCTCCTCATAAACTGTAACCGTATCCCCTGCCGTATCTTCCTCCGTAGGAAAAAATCTGGGAAATATCCCCCTCCTTTTCCCCCTTGATATCCCGGACTCGCAACTTATCCCTCCCGATGGAGAAAATCTCAATCTCCAGTTATTTCTTTCCTCTCTATTATCCTGAAGCAATCTCCCGTTTTCCTCAAGGTAATAAAATCGGTTTCGTTCATCCACATATCCTGTGTTTAAAAATCTCCATGGAGATAGCCCCACCTCGGTAACATTGCTCCATGAACGCTGGGGTGTAAATCCTTCTTCATTCTTCATCAATCTGAATGAAGGTCTCCAGGCAAGTGTAAGAAAGGAAGGATTGAAGGTAAGATTGAGAATTCCCGTATGAACCTTAAAAGGAAGACTGTCCCTCCTTCTTGTCTCTATCTCATATCTTCCCTGTGCCCTGAGAAACTTTAATGGTGTAAATCTCACATCCCCATGCAATCTGATGGAGGAAAGAATTATGGAAACACCACCTCCAATGGAGAAAATGGAACGTGTAAAATTTCCTGAAATATTCCCCTCCCATTCGTTTTCCTTCCCCTTCCGATACTCCCCTCCTGCCTGCATGGAAAAAGAAAGCATTCTCAGGCTCAGTTTTCCTCCAACAGTATTAAAAGCAAGTGTGTCCCTCTCCTCCCTTCCCGCATGAATCTCAAAATTCCGGTATCTTAAATAAACCTTCCTTACCCTTCTTTTCTTACTCCCTGAGTATATCCTGGAGGAGTATCCAAGGTATTTAACCTCATAACTCCATCCTTTTTCCTCGGTATCCTCCCTTCTTGCATAGTCCCCCGAAAATCTCATCCATTCAAAGGGATTTAAACCTATCCTTCCCCTTACATTCCTCTCTATGTGCTTTCCTATGTTTGCATAACCAGAATCAGCCCAGGTTATTCCCCCATCCATGGAAACCCAGCCTGCCTTTATTTTGCCTGTAAGGCTCCATGAGCGATGGAAAAGGGTATCAAGTGAAAGCCTTCCAGAAACCCCTGCCCCTTTATATTCAATACCACCATGAAACTCATGAAAACCTCCTTTAACCCGGGAATAACCAAGGGTTAAAATTTTTGTTTTTATCCCTCCATCCACTCCATAAAGAACCCTCCCTTCCCCTTCCTCAAGGTATTCATACTCTATCTCCACCGTCTCCTCAGGCTTTATTATTCTTTTAAAGGTTATTCTCCCCCTTTCATAGTCCATGAGGTAATCCTTCCCCCTCTCCATTAACTCAAGGGAAAGTCCCTCACCCACCCTTACACGCTCACTCCCGACAATTATTGATGAATGCAATAATTCAAAAGGACCCTGGGTCCCATCCCCGGAAAACCTTTCAAGTTCATGCTTCCCCCTGAGAATGGAATAGAAGCCCGAGAGGAATAAGATTCTCGGGAATATCTCCCCCTTTATCCCTCTCAATCTTTTACCCACAACCAGGTTCCCCATATTCCCTTCAAAATCCCCAAGAAAAGCGCTTCCCCACGACCACCTTCCCGTAACACCAGCCCGCTCCTCCTGTGGCAATCTCCCCTGGTATATCTCCCCCTCAAGTTCTATCCTGCCATAAAGCGAACCCTTTATTTTCAGGGATAAATGCTCATCACGGTAAAAATAGGGATAAAAGCCGGGAGGTGAGCCTGAAAGAATACGCCTTAAACTCAGGTTTATCACCTTCTCACCGGAAAGGTCAACCCAGGTGGAGTCGGCAAAAAATAAAAATATCACCATGTATAGACCTCTATTCGGTCATTTTTTATAAGATAAATCCCCTCCTTTCCAGCCCTCACCCTTTCCCAGTACCCTGAAAGAAGTCTTTTTCTTTTACCATCCACAAGATAAAGACCATCGGGCAAAAGAACATAAAGCCTCTTTCCTGCATCCATGGAAATAGCAGGTAACCGAATGGAATAAAGAAACTCACCCCTGTAATCAAAAACCTTTATTTTATCTTTATCCTTAACAGCAACCTTATTCCCCCAGGCACATAGAAGAGAGGGATTTTCAAAAAATGCATCCCCTGTCCCGTAGGAACCAAACGAATAAAGATACTCTCCCTGGGTGGTGAAGACAAGAACAGAGTAAAGAACCCTGTCAAGAACATAAACCCTTCCAAGACCATCAAGGGAAAAGGCCACAGGGTCCTCCAGGTTCTCACCAAACTCAAATAAAAACTCACCCTTCAGGGTAAATACCATTATCTTCCTCTTTCCCCTGTCAAGAACATAAATCCTTCCTCCCTCAACCTCAATGGCAGTCGGAGAGGCAAACTCCCCCTCTCCTATACCAAACTTCCCTGAAAATCCGTAAGGGGTGAGAATTCCATCAGGATAGAGCACACATCCATCAACAGCATCAACAAATCCCTCAGGTACATCAAGGGTCCCTGAAAAATGAATCTCATGTGGGGTTAAAGGAACACAGAAGGAAAAAAGGCTACATCCTGATAGTAATGCCAACATTATGGGCAAGGGGGAGGTCTCCTACCGAGTAAAAGTCATAGTCCACTCCAGCAAACCCCTTTCTCAGCCCAAAACCAAGTGAGAAACCATCTCCATATCCAGCCCTTATCGCTATCCCTCCCTTAAACTCACACTCAAAACCAAGAGAAAACCTCAAGCCCTCTTCCCACGTCTCACCCTGCAAACTTAAAAGAACCCGAGGCTCCCTCAAAGGAATAAAAGAAAGACCAAGAGAATAATAAGGACCAAAACCCTCCTCCTTACCATCACTCCAGAAAAGCCTGGAATATAACCTGATCTGAGCGATTTTTGTGGGTAAGGGATTATTGTTCTCTGCTATAATTCAGATATGGGTAAGGGAAAAATAAAAAATCACCCGCCGGGTGAACGGCGGGTGAGAGGCTGAGTGCCAGGGGAGGGCTTGCATGGGTCGTGAGGTATATTGAGCAGATAGGGGTATATGAGTTCACCTCAAAGGGGTTATAGAGGAGCCAGAACTTGTATCCTCTCATACGGTAAAAAGGTTTTTTAGAAAGTTCAACATCTTTCTTCTGAGGAATTTCAGGTTTATTTTTCACAGGCTTTTTATCTGGAGGTTAAGGGTTGAGAGACCTTCATTTATTGTTCTCGGGGTTGATACCATACCTCTTGACCGCTCAGGCGCTAAGAAAAGGGAGGGTGTTTCTTATACCTATAAAGGTTTTTATGGGTTTCAGCCTCTTGTGGTTTCCTGGAATGATGCTATTTTCAGGGGAGGGAGCAGGCATTGCAATTATGGTGATACTGTCAAGTCCATGATTCATGGGCTTGTGAGGCTTATAAGGAAGTATTATGACCCCAAGGTTTCTGTTCTTGTTCGTATGGATGCTGGCTTTTTTGACGGGAGCAATTTTGAGTTTTTTGAGAAACTTGGGGTTTACTATGTATGTGGTGGCAGGCTTGATGAGAGGGGTGTAAGGTAAGGATGAACTTTTTAACAGGGCTATTAAGGATTTTGGGACTGAGCGTATGCCTTCTAAGTCATTTGAGAGTACCCGGGCTTTCTTTTACTTCATGTTGCTTGGTTTCTTTTTATGGGAGTGCTTCCGGAGGGATGTTATTGGAGCAAAAAGATACCCGTCTGTTTTAAGGAGACTTTTTATTGATATTCCTGTTAGGATAGTGAGGAAGGGGAGAAGGATAATTCTCAAGGTTCCGTTTTGGGTATATAAAAGGTTAAATCTTGAGGCACTCTGGAAGAAGGTGCAGAGAAGTCCACCTGTGAGTTTAAATGCATAAAAGACCCCCTGCAGGGATAAAACTCCGGAGGAAATTTTCCTTCCAGGGGGAAGATGCGTGCAGTTCAGGGATTTTCCCGGAAAATCCTGAGGAAAATCAGGGTAATTTTCACTATTTTTTAATAAAAACTCAACCAGATTCTTTCATCCACCACCCCTCATACACCCCTTCCACAAAAATCGCTCAATTTAGGGTACCTCTTCATTTTTCACCTCCTTCTATTATATCTTTAAGATGCCATTTATTGGTACCGTCTTTTTTACATACAAAATAGCCTTGAGCATCCTCCCCTATATAGTAGTTCCCATCTATTGAAACATGAACTATACACATGCTGACGCTATCTAACTTTCCTGAATATATATTAATTCTCGCATAACCTCCACTGTGTAAACCCACAAAGATTTCTCCCGTTCCTATTCCTCCCCAATCATAAAAATAGGTTTTGGGATAACATCCTATAGAATCTCCGGTTAAAGTAATTATATAAGTCGAATAACCGGATAAATACGCAATCAAATTATTATCCGGGCTCCATGCAGGGTGTTTTGCATCAGGGTCAGGAACTATGCAGTGATTATTACTCCCATCCCTGTCCATCACCCATATCCCGGAATCTGGTTTTTCATAAACTATCTGAGAAGCATCAGGTGAAAAATCAGGATTTATACCCGAACCAACCTTTTGAAGCCCTGTCCCATCTCGCCTGATTACCCATATCCCTCCCTTAAAACACTCTCCAGTAATCTCATCTATTTCTAAAGGAATACCCACAACTACCCAATCCTGAGCAGATGAAAGCGATAAACCAAAAGAATAATAATCCTTCTCAGGAACATCATACACAACCCCGAGGGACTCCATACCACTCCCATCAGCATTACACTGCATCAAAATAAGAGTAGCCCTCCGAGGCTCCACATAACCAGAAAACACAGGAGGAGCCTCCTCATGATACCACTCTATCCGCTCAAGAAGAAATATTACCTTATTATCCGATGTCCAATTAGGAGCCTGAACCTCTTCCGTAACCTCAATCCAAGTCCGATAACAACCCACCAGAACTCCAAGAACCAGAAAAACAACTATTCCCTTCCTCATTACCCCTCCTTACCTTATTACCACCACTTTCTGCCTTTCTCTCATCGAACCTGCCCTGACATCCACAAAGTAAACACCAGATGGAACATCACCCACATCAAAAGAAAACCTATACTCACCCTCTCCAAGATCCCCAGAATAAACCTCTTTCACAAACCTCCCAAGAACATCATAAAGAGAAACAGTAAGAAAAGACTTCTCCTTTAAAGAAAGATAAGCATTCAACCTATCCCTTACCACAAGCGGAGAAACCCGGAAACCATCCCTGTAAACCCTATTCTCCACACCAAGCAAAAGATTTTCATAGATTTGAAGAGATGGATATCCCGAAACATAAGTATAAATACCAGAAATAGCTATACGGTAAACAAGGCCGGGAGAAGTGTAGTAATAACCAACCTCTATGGGAGAAGAGGGATCCGTTATGTCTATTATCTCAAAACCTGCGTAATAACACGCTACATATGCATAAGAACCGGAAACCACCACATCCATAGCCACTCCCGGTGTATCATAATAACCAATTTCTACAGGAGAAAAAGGATTCGAAATGTCTATAACTCTTAAACCGGCACTGCTGTCCGCAATATACGCATAAGAATCCGAAACAACCACACCGTAAGCATATCCAGGAGTATCATAATAACCAACCTCAAAAGGAGAAGAAGGATTGGAAATATCTATAACCCTGAGACCTCCATCCCCATCGGCAATATAAGCATAAGAATCAGAAACCGCTACATCATAAGCATATTCAGGGGTACCACAATAACCAACCTCAAAAGGAGAAGAAGGATCTGAAATGTCTATAATTCTTAAACCTGAATCACCATCCGCAACATAAGCGTATGAACCCACAACTACTACCTCCTGAGCACATCCAGGGGTACCACAATAACCAACCTCCCCAGGAGACACAGGGACCGAGATATCTATAACCCTTAAACCTGAATCACCATCCGCAACATAAGCATAAGACCCCAAAACAGCCACACCATACGCACAACCAGGAGTATCATAATAACCAACCTCAAAAGGAAGGGAAGGATCTGAAATGTCTATAATTCTTAAACCCGCAAAATCATCAGCCATATAGACATAGGGATATAAAACCTCTATCCCCCAAGCATGCTGAGCAGGAACTTCATAAGTGCTTCTCACATAAGGAACTGTAGAATTTGATATATCGGTTATCAATAACCCCTTGTCTCTATCCGCTATAAAAGCACAAGAATCATAGACCACCACAGCCTCTGCCCGTCCATATGTCTTACAACTACCCACTTCATAAGGAGAAAAAGGATCGGAAATATCTATTATCTTTAACCCCGAATCTCCATCAGCTATATACGCATAAGAATCGGAAATGGCAACACTATAAGCATACCCAGAAGTATTACAATATCCAATTTGAGAAGGAGAAAAAGGATCGGAAATATCTACAATTGCAAGTCCATAAAGATCCGCTACATAGGCATAAGAATTAGAAATCACAATATCAAAAGCATATCCTGGTGTGTCGTAATACCCGACTTCAGAAGGAGAGGTGGGCTCAGTGATATCTATTATTCTCACCCCACAATCCCAATCCGCTATATAGGCATAGGCATCAGACACTACCACCCCCAAAACAGCTCCAGGTGTAGCACAATAACCTACCTCCACAGGAGAAGAGGGATTAGAAATGTCTATAACTCTGAATCCCTGAAAGCAGTCTCCAATATAAGCATACGAATCTGACACAGATATACCCCAGCATAATCCCGCTGTCTTATAACTCCCTAATTTCACAGGTAAAGAGTCATTTGAAATATCCCAGATTTCAAAACCTGTATGCTCACAAGTTAAATAAAGCCTACCCTTAGACATTTCATAAAGTATCTTTCGCACTAAACCTCTGGTATGGATTTTTTCCGATATCTTTACTGGATTGGAAGGGTCAGAAACATCAAGAATATAAACCCCACCTCCAGAACCCAGAAAAACAAGATTCCTCACAGGATCATAAGCAACAGCATAAGAAGGACCAAAAGGCCAGTTCCCAACAAACCTTACATTTAGAGAATCAAGAGATGGAACATAAGGAGTCTGGGGAACACCTGAAAGGTTATCAAAAGGAAGAGAAATAAAGAAAAGCATAAACATATTTACCTCCCTTTATTTTCTCTCCTCATTACCTCCTTCAGGAATGTAAAAGAGCTCGTCCTTTAAACCCTGATTAATCTTAACATTCCTGTACTCAATCCTCGTCTTTACCACTTTACCCCCGGGAACAGGAACCCAACTCTTAACCGATGAAATCACCCATACCCCATTTACCTTCCTGTATTCCATCTCCATCCTGGATGTCCCATAATTGGAATAAATGCACTGCTCAACCACAACACCCCTGTCCATGTCAACCACCATCTCCATCCTGGTAGCAAAAGGATTAAACTCACGAGGAACCAGCTCTATCGTAACCCTGTTACCCTTGCAGGATAAAACCCTGGCATCGTTCTCCCTCAAAAACTCAGAAAACCTGCCCTGAACATCAACCCCGGAAGGAAGAGCATCCTTAGAATCCCCAAAACCCATGGGCATCACACTCCTCCCCTGAGAAGTCTCCATCATCACCCTCTCGCCATCCATGACCATGCACATGCCCCCATCCATCTCCATCCGCAACTTCTCACCCTTACTCCATAACCTCATCCGCTGAACCTTAACCTCATTCCCCAGATCAGTCTCAACCACGACCTCACAACTCATATCCTTAAGGTGAGAAGAATTCCTCTCAAGTGCCTTAACCACATCATCCAGCGTAAACCCGGAAGAATAAAGCGAAAAAGCAAAAAAGAGACACAGGGCATATATTATCCTTCTCATTTCATCCTCCCTCTCAATTTTTTCCAGATTTTACCATTATTATCAAATTTGTCAAGAATTTTTTAAGTCCTGTTGCATCCCACACTGCAAGGACATCCTTAAATTTCACAGGAACTGTCCCCTTATTCCTCTCTCCCCCAAGTTCAGAGGGAACCTCAAAAAGACTGCCACGCCAGGGACCAGGAAAATAGCCACCACGAGGACCCTCAACATACTGCCTCCAGTAAAGATAAAAGCCATCAAATGGAACCTGATTGTATTCATCAGGGTCAGAGGCTATACCCTTTATTACAATCTTACCCATGGGTATTTTTGAACCATCATGAGGGAATGCTATCTCCGTCCCAAAGGTCCTGTATATAACCTCCCTGGATGTTGCATAGACATTGCCCCACCTGTCCTCAGCCTCTATCTTCACCCTGTGCCTTCCATGAGACTTACCATTAAGGTCAACATCACAGGAATAAGAAACCTCCTCAGGCCCAGGATTTAAAAGAGCATCAGCAATGAGACTGTCATCAAGATAAACCCTTAACTCAACATTACCTCTATTCTCAGGTATATCATTCCTCTCACTTACCTTAAGAGTAACATGGGAAATCCCATCCTCTCCTACAACAAGAGGATGGACAAAGAAATCGCTTACAACAGGAAGAGTGCGGTCAACCCTTAGTGAATCGATCGTATAGAGTGTATCATTACCTGCCTGGTCTTTTAACTTGAGTTCCATAACATATATTCCATCTTTTAATCCCGAGAAGAAAATAGAGTTTTTGTCTGGAACACCATCTTCATCAGCATCTTTATAAGCATTTCCTCTTACAGGACTTACTTTTACAATGGTATCAGTCACACAATACAATCTAAGCTCTGCATCCGCATCCTCATTTATTTCATATCTTATTTCCGCATAGGTTTGAGAAGTAGTGAAAAGGGTATCATAAAAAAGTAGAGAAATTAAAGGCGGAGTTTTGTCTACCATAAAGGTAATAGTATCTTTCCCCTCATTGCCTGCTTTATCTTTTACACATATAGACACAGTATACTTTCCCTCAGGTAAATCAGAAGACCAATCCCAGCAAATATCCCTTCCCTGTCCATATCTATAATAAATCCCCGAAGTATCCCATACCGGATATCCACCTGGATTTTTCACCTCTATCTCAATAGAACCCGGCCAGGGAAATATGGTATCCATATTATCAAACGCCTTCCATGTAATCATCAAATGTTCTTCAACGCGAGGAGAATGGGAATCTTTTGGCTTATACAGAGTAACCAGAGGAGGGGTAGTATCCACATAAAAAGACCAGAATGCATGAGACTTTATACCTGCATCCCCATCCTCTCTTGCTATAACATCTACAGTATATTTACCTTCTGTGTAAAGATTTATTAACGCAAGCCCAACACTGTCTTTGGTAGAACGAGAGATCTTATAGAAGAAAGTATCAAACTTTTCTTCTCCAGGTTCTTTAAAAGAAAACCAGATGGTGTCCAGCCCATATGGGTCTTCAAATACGGCTTTCATATGAAGCGTTCCTCCTTGAGGATTAAAGACAGAAAGCCTTTCTGGAAGGACTCTTAATACAGAAGGTCCAAGAGAATAGAAGAGCGTTAACACCTTAACATCTTTCTCCCCGGAGAGATTTGTAGCAACTATTTCTATCTCATTCTCTCCTCCCCACAATGAAATATCCTTAAGCCTAAATTTCCTTCCATCATATCCATAGTCCTCCATCCAATTCAAAGTCTTCCAATCCTGACCATTTACACGGTATCTTATCTGGTGACTCGCAAGGAAATAACCGCCAACCGTTCCAATTATAGAATCAGGATTTCCTCCCACCGTATCATAAAGAGACAGATGGATAGGATAGGATCTTCCGGAAATGTAAAAACTATCAAGCCGGATAATAGGAGGCTTTTCTATAGCATCACGGAAATACTGCCATTGCTTAGG
>JAPDKE010000018.1 GCA_029258725.1 bacterium
CCTGATGAGGTGAGAAAAATTCTTGGAATTCCAGAGGATATTGATGTTTCAGGGATACTCACCGTTGGATATCCTGCAGAATCCCCGGAACCAAGGGAAAGAAAATCGCTTGAGGAGATTATGTGCAGAGAAGGGTGGTGTTAAGTATCTTCTGCCCTCCTTTTGAATCTAAGAATTTTCCTTTTCAGTTCCCTTCCTTCTTTTGAAAAAAGACAGGGTGAAAAGGAAAGACCCCAGAGGTGAATAAATTCTTCCAGGCTCATCTCTTCTTTAAGAAACCACTCCCACTTTCCTTTTCTCTTTCTTTTTCCCATGACTTTTATCTTTTCTCCCTCTACCAGCACATATGCATTCCTAATTCCCTTAAGCCTCCCACATGGTTTCATAGTCCACCTCTTTTTAAAAATATAAACCGGAAAGAATAAACCGTCAAGCACATGAAGGAGGGTATGGAGTTTTTAATACCGGAGAGATAGCAGAAGAAAATTCTCTTGACAAACAAAGGGCTTTTTGTTAAATAAAAAATAAGCCCCTGTAGCTCAGCGGATAGAGCACCGGTTTCCTAAACCGGGGGTCGCAAGTTCGAATCTTGCCGGGGGCGCTTTTAAATTTATATGGAGGTGTAATGCCTAAGCGGATAAAAAAGAAAAAGATAAAAAAACACGACCTCAAGGAAGACCAGTTTTTAAAAGGGATTGAGGAACTCATAGTTTTTTACAAGAGGCATCAAAACCTTATCCTGGGTATAATTGCAGGGATTATTCTTGTTGCAGGAGGACTTTCATTCTATTCCCTTTCAAAGAAAAAGAAAGAACTCGAGGCCCAGAAGGTCCTTGTAAACCTTGAACTCCAGATAGGTGCAGGAAGGACAAAGGATATAATCCCGTACATAAAGCAGTTCATTGAACAGTACTGGGGAACAAGCGCAGCGGTAAATGGTGTTCTTTTACTTGGAGATGTTTACTTCAACCTTCAGAGATACGATGATGCAAGGAAGGAATTTGAAAAGATATTGAAACTCACGAAAAATCCATTGTTAAGAGCAAATGCACACGAGGGGATTGCCCAGTGTATGGAAGAGGCAGGGGATTATGGGGGAGCAATTGCAGAATACAAGAAGGCATACGAACTCTACCCTGTCCCTGATATGCGTATGAATGCCCTGTTCCAGATAGCCAGATTGCATGAGGAGAGGGGAAGTTTTCAGGACGCAGAGGAGACTTACAGAAAAATAATAAGGGAGACCGAGAGTCCATACTGGAAGGAAAAGGCACAGCAGAGGCTTTCAATTCTTTCAGGATTGAGGCAGGCTGCAGGTGGATAAAAAGGCGCTTCTATCAAGCATCCTCAAAAAAGAGGAATGCCAGGGAATTCTGTTCACCAATCTTTATGATATACTTTTTCTCTTGGATGAGGAATCCTCCTTAAACTTCGTTGAGGCAAACCCTTACTTTCTTTACACAGAGGAAAAGGGATTCTTAATAGGGGACGAAATTTCCCTCTCCCTTTTTCCCAGGAAAAGGGATGTGGTAAAGATAAAGGTGGAGACCGAGGATTATATAAAAATGGGATTTGCTCCGGCAGCAAAAATTGCTGAACTTGTGAAAAAAGAAAACATGCATCTTTTATGCTCGTTCCATCCGGTTGAAATACCGGGCGTGAAGGTAAAAGTTGTTGAAAATCCCCTTCTGAGACTTCAGCAGATATACACTGATGAAAGACTTGAGAGACTGGTTGAGGCCATAAGGATATGTGAGAGGGTGCTTGAGGAAATAAAAAAAGAAATACAGGAAGGGATGTGGGAAATAGACCTCAGGGCAGGCATAGAAAGGAAAATTTTTGAGAAGGGAGGAGACGGAAGACCATTCCCTGCAAGGGTTGCATTCGGAGAGAATACAGCAATTCCCCAGCATATTCCGGGAAGCAGGGAATTAAAAAAGGGAGATTTAATACTTCTGGACTTCGGGGTTTTCAAAAAGGGTGTATGCGGGGAGATAACCAGGATGTTCTGCCTTGGAGAACCTGCGGAGGAGTGGAAGAAGATTGAAGAGATTTTAAGGGAGGCAAGGGAAAAGGCTCTTTTATTTATGAAACCCGGCAAGGTTGCATCCGAGGTTGACAGAATAGTAAGGGAATTTTTTAATGAGAAGGGATACCGGGAGAATTTTCTTGGGGTGCTCGGGGAGCCTGTAACACCGGGTAAGGGAGGAATTTACCTGAGACCCGGGGAAAGCAGCATCTTAAAACCGGGGTTAGCCTTCACCCTTGAACCCTCCCTTTATTTCCCGAGAAAAGGAGGAATGAGGATTGAGGATGTTGTTGTTATAACGGAAAGCTCAAACCAGGTCCTCACAACATTTCCATTATTCACATGCTTGTGATATTTCCCCTCTCTCCGGAAGCAACCATAAGAAGACTTCCTCTTGTAACCATCACCATAATAATCTTCACCACCATTATTTTTGCCTTTACATATCCCCGCATGATAGAAGAAGAGAGGGAGTATATAAACGCATACCGTGAACTCCTTGAGTATGAAACCTGGATATTCTCCTCCTACATAGTCAACGAGGATGGGCACATCGTTGAAAGGTTTGAAAAGGTGAGGGAAAAAGCAGAAAAAGGCGAGATAGAACTTCCACCACCTTACAAGGAGAAATGGGAGATTTTGAAGGAAAGGGTGAAAACCATAGAGGAAAACATGCTTATAAGAAGATGGGGATTCATCCCATCGCATATAACACTCAGGGGCATGCTTCTTTCCCTCCTGCTTCACGCAGGGTTTTTACATCTCTTCTTCAACCTTTACTTTCTCTGGCTCGTTGGATGCAACATTGAAGATGACTGGGGAAGACCCCTTTTTCTTGCTCTTTATGTTCTTTCAGGCATCGTCGCATGCCTTTTCCATGCCCTTTTCAATCGGACCTCCTCCGTTCCCGTGATAGGCGCATCGGGTGCGGTTTCCGGCATAATGGGAGCTTTTACCATCAGACACTGGAACACAAAAATCAGGTTCTTTGTGGGAGGCATTGCGTTTTTCAGGCCTTTGGGAACTGTTGTAAGAATCCCGGCATGGATTGCATTTTCAGGATGGTTCATAAAGCAGGTGATGGGGGCATTTGGTGGGGAGGGAGGGGTTGCATTTTTTGCACATATAGGTGGATTTCTGTTTGGCGCTCTTGCAGGAATCCTGATGAAGGTAACAAAGACCGAGGAAAAGGTGCTTGCCCCCAGGATAGAGGAGGAAATAGACCTCGTT
Source organism: bacterium (assembly GCA_029258725.1). Lineage (GTDB taxonomy): Bacteria > Hydrothermota > UBA3072 > JAPDKE01 > JAPDKE01 > JAPDKE01. The sequence goes on from JAPDKE010000018.1 coordinate 3,260, forward strand.
CCATACCGGTTCAGGCAGGCGATGGAGGAACTTGAAAAGGGGAATAGAATTGAGTTTGAAAGAAAAATGAAAAAATTTCTTGAAGAAAATCCATTCTATCCTGATGGATGGAGGGTTCTTGCGGAGTATTACCGGGAAAGGGGAAATACAGTGGAGCTTGAAAAACTCGCAAAAGAGATTCTCTCAAGGGCAAGGATGGAAAATAAAAAAGATTTCCTGAGGGAGGTGTATCCATTCTTAAAAGAAGAGTTCTCCTCCCTTCCACCATCGGATGTTATCTATATTGCAGATGTCCTCTGGGAAAAGGAAAGAAGGGAGACAATAGAGTTCCTTGAAAGAAGTTACAAAAAATGTAAAATGGACAGGAAGGTTCTTATCCTTTTAAAACTCATAAAGAGGATGAAAGAGGAAGGGATGGATGTGAGTGCATATCTTGAAGAACTTGAGGAAAAATTTCCCTCCTACCGGGGGTATGTATGAGAAAGAAGGTGAGAATAGGGAAAATATGGATAGGTGGGGGTGAACCTGTTGCAATTCAGTCCATGACAAAGTGCAGGACAGAGGATACCGATAGGCTTCTTGAAGAGATAAGAAAGCTTGAAAGGGAAGGATGTGAGATTGTGAGAGTGGCTGTTCCAACGGATGAGGCAGCGCAATCCCTGAGGAAGATAAGAAATAAAATAAAACTCCCTCTTGTTGCGGACATTCACTACGACTGGAGGCTTGCACTCAGGGCGGTGGAGGCAGGGGTGGATAAGATAAGGATAAATCCGGGGAATATAAAGGAAAGAGGAAAAATCAAGGAGATTGTTAAGGTATGCATGGAAAGGGAAATTGCAATGAGGATTGGTGTGAACACAGGCTCACTTCATCCTGAGTTTGAAAAGAAATACGGGAGAGGGGTTGAGGCACTGGTTGAGAGTGCCGTTTACTACGTGAAACTCGTGGAGGATATGGGATTTACCTCCATGGTTGTCTCTGTGAAATCCTCAGATCCTGTGGAGAATGTTATTGCAAATAGATTGCTTCACCAAAGAATACCCTATCCTCTTCACATAGGTGTTACAGAGGCGGGTCCCCCATCATGGGGAGTGCTTGCATCCGGTGCAGGTGTGGGATGCCTCCTCATGGATGGGATAGGGGATACGATAAGAATATCCCTCACCGCCCCATCGGTGGAGGAGGTGAGGGTTGCAAAAAGACTTCTGACGTTGCTTGGCATAAGGAAACTCGGACCCGTTCTTGTTTCATGCCCCACATGTGGAAGGCTTGAGATTGACCTTTTCAGGGTTGTAAGAGAGGTGGAGAAAAAACTTGAAAGGATAAAAATTCCCGTAAAGGTTGCGGTTATGGGATGCAGTGTCAATGGCCCCGGAGAGGCAAAGGATGCGGATGTTGGGCTTGCAGGGGGAAAAAAAAGGGCTGTTATCTTCAGGAAAGGAGAGATAGTAAGAATCGTGGATGAGGATAAAATGGTGGATGAACTCATGAAGGAAATAAAAAGAATGGAGGTGGAGTATGATGAAGGTGGATAAGGAAAAGAAAAAGGTGTGGATTTATACCCAGCACTACAGGATAAACGGGAACCTTCATGTTTTAAGGGGTTCAAGACTTTCAGACATGCTTGCTGCAACCTCCCAGAAAAGCGATTTTATTCCGGTTACCGAATGCACGGTTTACAATGAGAAGGGTGACAAACTCTTTGAGGTTCCCTTTCTCTCCCTGAACCGCAGGTTCATTGTGATGATATTTGAGGAGGTAACCTCGTGAGGGTTGGAATCATAGGAGGAGGACCTGCAGGATACAGTGCAGCATTGCTCGGGGCAAAAAAAGGATGGGATGTAACACTTTTTGAGAGAAAAGATATAGGTGGGACATGCCTCAATCGGGGATGCATACCTACAAAATCCCTGATTAACTCAGCACTTCATGGGCTGCCATTTGAGGAGGCAAAAAAGAGAAAGGAACTTGCAAAGAGAAGGCTCGTTCTCGGAGTTGAAAGACTTCTCCAGAAGGCAGGGGTTAAGGTTATAGGAAAGGAGGCAAGACTTGAGGAAAGAAAAATTATAACGGATGATGAAGTTTACGAATTTGACAGAATCCTCGTTGCAACGGGTTCTGTTCCTTCATTTCCTCCGATAGAAGGGAAGGAAAACGCAAAAACAAGCGAGGATGCACTTGAACTTCACACCCTTCCAGAAAGGGTCATAATCATAGGAGGAGGTGTGATAGGGCTTGAGTTTGCCTTTGTCCTTTCATCTTTCGGGAGTGAGGTTCATGTTGTTGAGATAATGGAGGAGGTTCTCCCGGGAACAGACCCTGAGTGTGCGTCTGTTGTAAGAAAAGAACTTGAAAAGAAGGGGATAAGGTTTTACCTGAGGAAAAGGGTTGAAAGGATAGAGGAAAAGAAAATCTACGGTGAGGTTGAACTTGAAGGAGACGCTGTTTTCTTATTCACGGGAAGGAAACCCTGTCTTGAAAACCTGCCCCCTGAAATAAGGAATGAGAATGGGGTAAAGGTGGATGAATATCTGGAAACCCCTATCCCTGGTGTTTTTGCAGCGGGGGACTGCACTGGTCAGTTCATGCTTGCCCATTATGCATATCATCAGGCAGAGGTGGCTGTGGAGAACATGGAGGAGAAGAGAGTGAGGTGCAGGAGAAATGCGGTTCCCGGAACGGTATTCACCCATCCTGAGTATGCATGGGCAGGGGAGATGGAGGGAGAGAGTGTAAAGGTTCCATTCTCTGCAAATGGAAGGGCAATAGCAGAGGGAGATACGGCGGGGTTCGTGAAACTCTTTTATAAGGAGGGGAGGGTTACGGGAATTCACATCGTTGGAGGAAGGGCTTCGGAACTGATTTTCTCCGCAACCTTTATGCTCGGAAAAAAACTTGAGGAACTCAGGTGGTCCATTCCTCCCCACCCGACCAACTCAGAACTTTTAAAGGAGGCAGTTCTTGCTGCCCTTGGAACCTCAATCCATTGTTGAGGAAGCCAGAAAATGCGTTCTCTGCGGCAAATGCCTTGCAGCATGTCCCCTCTTTCTTGAAACAGGAAAAGAAGAGGACTCACCCCGTGGGAAACTCTTTCTTATTGCAAACCTCTCCCCCCTCACCCCACGTGCTGCTGAACTCATATTTCCCTGCTTTCTATGCGGTGAGTGTGAAAAGGTATGCCCTCTGGAGATAAGAATAATGGATGTTTTACTCTCTCTGAGATTTTATTACAAACTTCCCCTCTCCTTTGAGGTTAAGGAATTATCCGAAAAAGAAGGAAAAAAACCGGTTTATCCAGGATGTTTTGAAAAAACTCCTGAGGACGGAATGGTTCCCCCGGGGCTTGTGTGCTCCGGATTTTATCACCTTCTATCAGGAGACCTTGAAACCTATAAAAAATGTGCAGAGCAGAATGTAAGGGTTTTGAAAAATTATCCGGGAATTGAAATCCTCTGCCCCCTTGCCTTCACTGCAATCTCCCTTTATCCTGTTTTTTTCGGTGATGAATTCAGAGTGGATATAAGGGGTGAAAAAGCCCTGAAAATCCCCCCCTGCTTTTTCAACATCTTTCCAGAAAGATTTTCATAATTTTCTCCGGGAGTTCATCACGGTTATAAACGGTGACCTCAAAAAGTTTGATGTCCTTCCTCCTTTTGATTTCCTCAACGAGTGGAATTCTGGATACGGGAACCGTTGCAAGCACTGAAACATCGTGAGAAAATACCCTCCTCACCATTTCCCTGAATTCCCCTGAAAAGAGCTCCATCTTCCCTATCTCATCCATGACTATAATCTTTCCCTTCCTCAACCCTTCCTCTATTTCTCTTACTGCCTCCTCCATAACCTCAGGGAAAACCGCATATCTTCCCACCCGGAATGGGCTTTTTTTCTCCTTTTCTGCAAGCACAAACTTCCCTCCATGCAGAAGGACAAGGTAAAAACCTTTTCTTCTTCCCTTCTCTCTCCATTCCTCGGTGTAAAACCCATATCCTCCAAGTTCCCTCACCACCTTTTTTACCACGGTTGTCTTCCCTATTCCCGGTTTTCCGGTAAGTAAGACCTTAACGGACATTTCTCACATTCCTCCTTTTTCCTGCAGTATGTTTTCCCGAGTCTAACAAGCAATGCATGATACTCATTGTATATGTAAACATCCCTGGGTATATTTCTTTCAAAAAAGAGCCTTATTTTATCGTAATCCTCGTGATAATCCATGATACCATGCCTTGAGAGAAACCTCCTTGTGTATGCATCAACGACAAAGAAGGGCTTTTCAAGAGCATAGAGAAGGATGGAATCCGCCGTCTCCTTACCTATTCCGGGAAGAGACAAAAGTTCCTTTCTGAGTTTTTCTCCATCCATTTTTTTCATCCTTTCCGCATCCCCTCCGTATTTTTCAAAGAAATACTCAACAAACTTTTTGAGCCTTTTTGCCTTGAGGTTGTAAAAACCAGAAGGCCGGATGAGTTCTGCAAGTTTTTCAGGGGGAAGGCGGTGGATTTTCTCACAGGAAAGAAGGTTTTGCTTTTTCAGATTTTCAATCGCCCGCTCAACATTCCTCCAGTTTGCATTCTGGGTGAGTATGGCTCCCACCATTATCTCAAAGGGACTTTCACCAGGCCACCATCCCTGGGGACCAAAGTGCTCAAGAAGTTTATGATATATCTCCATCAGCATTCCATCCTCCTTATTTTCTGCATCCCAAAAAATAGAGGAAGGAAAATAAAAAGGAAGGAGATAAAAAGGAAAAGGCAGAAGGAAAAGAGGAAGGATTTTGCAATGGGAACCGGGACATGTTCAATCTGAGAATGTAGATAAAGCCTCAGGGGTTCTGCAAAAAGAGATACGGAAATTCCTATATATGAAAGGTTTATTATTGCAGTTAAAAGTCCACCACCCCCTGATGCTATCTTTGCGGCATTCTCCTCGTCAAACTCGGGCAAAAGGGCTCCCATTCCAAGGGATATGGAGACAGAGGCTATGGCAAAGAGAAGGACAACAAAGGAGGAGATAAGAATGAGGGGAGGATACGGGGCAAGTGCAAGGTTTGAGAGAAAGACGACAATCAGGGCAAGAATGGAATTGAAAGTTGCATGATGAATGAATTTTGAAAAAAACAAAGTCTTGGTGGGAATGGGGGATGAGAGAAGAAACCAGCGGTATTTTCCTTCAAGGGAGATTGAAGGAAAGACAAATCTTAAAGAAAGGGTTGCGGTTATGTATCCAACAAATCCCGTATTCACTGCGGCAAAAACAGCAAGCCAGAATGGATTCTGGAAGTATAGAGGTGTTCTTCTCAAACTTATAACATAAAAGACAAGCAAGGAAAGAATAAGAAAAACCTGGGACCACTGGACCGGGTCCCTTATGAATATTTTGAGGTCCTTGAGGATGAGGGAAGAAAGGGGGGAGAGGGTTTCTCTTTTGAGAGTGTATTTTTTTACAGGAATCCATGAACTCCCCTCCTTATTCCATGCAATCCGGTAGAGGCAGAAACTCAAAAAGAAGAGGAAAAACATAGAGGAAAGACCGGAAGAGAGGAGCAGAGCAAGGGAAAGGAATATCTTTTCTCTTTCCCCCTCCACAAGTCCCCTTATCCCCTCAACCATCCAGGTATTGGGAAAAAGGGGATTTGTTGCCCTCAGGGTTTCAAGGTATCGGTAAAGTGCATCCAGATTAAGGGTATAGGGAACCCTGAACACAGCAGGGGTTGTGATTAGATAAAGCATGAGATAAAAGAGAACAAATGAACCGAGAAGGGTTATGTAGGTTCTCCTCCTCTTTACCGGAATCACTGCCTTTAATAAAAGCATAAAGGAAATTCCCGCACATGATGGAAGAAGGAGAAAGAAAAGGATGTAAAAGAATGCAAGGTGCGGGGAAGAGGAAGGGGAAAAGACCCTGAGGTATGCAACAAGAATGGGAAATGCTCCCACAATGGTTGCCCAGGATGAATAAACGGTATTCTCAATGGTCCTCAGGAGGAAGAATCTTCCTGCATCAAGGGGTGTTGAGAGCAGGAATTCCACCTCCCTTGAGGAAAAATAGGTTGTGAGGGATGTTATTGCACTTGAAAGAAAGAGCATGAGAAGGAAGATGAAGAAGGAAAGGGAGAGAATGCGTTCTGCAACAAGAGGTCCTATGGGCTCAAATCTGCTGAGATAGGAAAATACCAGGAGAAAAAACCGATATTCCCCCCACATGAAGAGGGAAAGAAGGGTTACAAATATCCATCCTCTTGTCTTCTTGAAGGAAAAGAGAAGGGATTTTATTTTTGGATAGAGGAGGAAAATCATCTTTTGAGTTTTTTTATCTCCTTCACAAACTCCTCAACATCCTTGAATTCACGATAAACAGATGCAAAGCGGACATACGCAACCTCATCAAGTTTTCTCAATCTTTTCATCACCTCCTTTCCTATTTCCCTTGAGGAAACCTCCGTCTTTCCAAGTTCCCAGAGTGCCTGTTCTATCTCATCAACCATCTCCTCTATCTTATCCTCGGATACGGGTCTCTTCCTGCATGCAATCCTTATTCCCTGAAGGAGTTTTTCTCTTTCAAAAGGCTCCCTCCTTCCATCCCTTTTTATCACAATAAGGGGAGTTTTTTCAATGTATTCGTATGTTGTGAACCTTCTTTTGCACCTCAGGCACTCCCTCCTCCTTCTTATTGCAGTCCCATCCTTTATAACCCTTGTATCCACAACCCTGTCCTCATCGTATCCGCAGTAAGGACACTTCATAGAGAGAACCTCTCCATTATCTCCTGAAGTTTGTCAAGGCTTTTACCTATTTCTTTCTCCAGTTCTCCCAGGGAAGAAACCAGCTCCTTCTCCATCCGCTCAACCTCTCTAACACTCTCGAGCAATTTCATCATCTCTTCATCTATCTTCCTTTCCTTCTCCATTTCTCCCTTCAGTTCCTTAATCCTTGCAACCTCCCTCTCTCCTATCTTTATCTCCTCCTCAACAAGCGACACCATATCCTCAAGCAATCTCATGAGTTCCTGAACAAACATTCCCACCTTCTGGCTTGACTCTTCAATTATGCCTGTTCTCTCCTTATTCCTTTCCGCAGTTCTTATAAGGGAATCCACTATGTGCCTGAATTCGTCAACCGTCTTCCCTATCTCATCCGATGCGGCATCTGCCTCCTTTGCAAGTTTGCTTATCTCCTCAGCGACAACCCCAAATCCCTTCCCCATCTCCCCTGCCCTCGCTGCCTCAATGGTGGCGTTGAATGCAAGGGTTTCTGTGTTTGATGCAATCTGTTTTGAGATGCGCAAAAGCCTTTCTATGTTCTCAAGACCCTCGTTTACCCTTCCAACCTCCTGCACCATTTCCTCTATACCTTTTCTCACCTCGTTCAATCCCTCCATTGAACGCTCAACATCCCCAAGTTTGCCCCTTCCTTCCAGGACCTTCTCCTTTCCCTTTTCCACAATCTCCCTTCTCTTTTTCTCCTCCCCCTCAAGCCATCCCACCATGTCCTCCACCAGTCCCCTCAGCTTTTCCCCTATCTCTTTTCTAACAAGATTTGTCTCAAGCCCCTTCTCTATCTCCTCCCTTATCTCCTCGTGAACCTTTTTCATCTCGGATACATTTTCCTTCAGTCTCTCTCCCTCACCCCTGAGTGAGGCAGAGATGGACCTGAGGGGGGAAAGGGTCATGTGGGTTTTCAACGCCCTTGCCAGGTGGTCTGCAAAGAGATACGCAAACTGGAGTTCCTTTTCAGAAAATGCGTTTTTAAGAGAATGTTCAAAGTCAATAACCCCTACAACCTCACCTTCTATGAGAAGGGGGATTGCAATCTCGGAATAAACACCTTCCCTCAGGGCTATATACCTGGGGTCCCTGGATGTATCCTTGACTATTATTGGCTTTTTCTCAAGAACTGCATTGCCAACTATTCCTTCACCCACCTTTACAACGAAACTCTTATCCTTCCCCATGAAACCAAGGTAGGAGGAGTAGTAAAGCACAATCTCTCCCCGCTCCTCGTCCAGAACAGCGATGTTCATCCCGGTCCAGTCTATAAGATGTCTGGAGAGGGACTCTATCTTCTTTATCATTTCATCAAGGGAAAGCCCTGCACTCATTGCCCTTTCCATCTCCATGAACATTTTCAGGTTGTATGCATCAATTGCGTTTATAACCACGGGTCTTATGAAGAGATACACAATTCCTGCACCTGCGGTATAAAGGATAATGGGAAGAAGATGTCCCATGGATACCACCTTCCATGCGTTGTAGAAGAAGAGCAGTGCCAGCAAGTAATAGATTACCTCCCACTTCATTATAAAGACAAAATCGCTCAAGGATACCTTTCTTTCAATGAATTCGGGTAAATAGAAAAAGAGCAGGGTAAAGAAAAAGTTGAGAAAGAAAAAGGTATAGAGGAGGGGAAGGGAAAGAGCGGGATCCGGTATAATTGCTCCTGCTATGAGAATTGCAAGGGAGTATGCGGATGCATTCACAAGAGATTTCCAGAGCCCCATTTTTCTCAAAAGGTCTGAAATAAGAACCCCGAAAAAGAGAATGGTTGCTGTCTGGGGGTTTCCATGAAGAAGATAGAGAAATACGGAGAGTCCATAGGTGAGTGTGAGGTATGAGAATTTAAGAAGGCTCACCGGCCTGAACCTGAGAAGATAAATTAAAAGGATATAAAATACATACCATAAACTCCATCTTCCTCCTCTCGTCCATGAGAGGATGAGAAGGATAAGGTTGGCTATCACGAATATTCCATGAAATACCCTCCTCACATCCTTATTATACCCGTTAAACCCGGCATGTCAATCCGCAGTGTTGACTTTTCATCTGTTTTAAGGTAAAATCCTGAAAAAAGGAGGAAGGATGACACTTCTCTCCATACTTGCAAAGGGTGGCTATGTTATGATTGCCATAGCCCTCGCTGCCTTTGTTGGTCTTTATGTTGTTATAGAAAGACTTTTTTATTACCGGAGAATAAGGACCGATGCGGACTCCCTTTTGAAGGAAATAAAGGCACACCTTCATGCCGGAGATGTAAATGCAGCACTTGAGGTTGCAAGAAGGCACGATACCCCCCTCGGGAAGATGGCCCTTGCCGCCGTTGCGGACTTTAAAGAACCACCGGAAACCTTCAGGACGGTGCTTGATGCGAAGGCAAAGGAGGGAATAAAGGAAATAGAGAAGGGTCTTGGAATTCTTTCAACGGTTGTTGCAATATCTCCACTCCTGGGTTTCTTCGGGACAGTAACAGGAATGATAAAGGCGTTTATGAAAATAGAGATTCTTGGAGGGATGGTAAATCCTTCACAGCTTGCAGGCGGAATATGGGAGGCTCTGGTTACAACCGCTGCAGGACTTGGCGTTGCGATAGTATTTCTGGTCCTTTACAACCTGCTTGCCGAAAGAAGTGGAAGATATGCAGGGGAACTGGAAAGGCTTGGAAATGAACTTGAGGTCCTGCACAGGGAGTGTGGGGCATGGAAGTAAAACCGAGGTATAAACCCACCCGTGAATTCCCTGTGATCTCCATGGCGGATATTGTGCTTCTTCTTCTTATATTCTTCCTCCTCTCCTCAACCTACCTGGTCCAGCCGGGAATAAGGGTGAAACTTCCCCGGACAAGGACAAAGGAAACCGTGTCGCAGGAAAGAATTGTGGTAACCCTGACAGAAGAAGGGGCTCTTTATCTTGAAGATACACCGGTGAGCCTTGAGGATTTACCCTTTTTGCTCAGAGAAAAGGATGTGGAAAACAGGGTTGTGGTTCTGAAGGCAGACAGGAATGTCTCCCTTGAGATGGCGGTTAAGGTGCTTGACCGGATAAGAGAGGGTGGAGGAAAGAACTTCGTGATAGCAACCATACCTGGTTCAGAATGAAGGCAAAGCCCTTTCTTTCCACCCTGATCCTGTACTCCTTCCTTCTCTTTGTCTTCCATCTCATTCGCTTTCCTTTATTCCATCCATCCCCCTCCATAATTACCCTTTTCATCCCATCCGGTGAGGCAGCAGCCTATCAGGGCGGTGGAGAGGGAGAAGGGGAGATACCGGAGAGCAAAGGAGATTATGCATTGCCCCTTCCACCTGTTAAAAAGGAAAAGGGTAAAATAAAGAGACCTCTTCCCCCACTTCCCGGAATGAAGGGGGAAGGCAAGAAAAAGGGTTATGAAATAACAGGTCCCCTTGCAAAAAGAAGACTTATAAGGCTTGTTCTTCCTGAATATCCAGAGGGAGAGATGGGAAGGTCCGTGGTGAGGATAAGAATAGTTGTGGATAAAAACGGTATGGTGAAGAAACTTGAGCTTGTGAAGACCGGGGGAGCTGCATTTGACAGGGCTGCAATGGAGGCGATAAGGGAGTGGAGGTTTGAACCATCCAGGGAAGAGAAGGATGTTGAGGGGGTTGTAACCATATTCTTTGAGGTGAGATGAGGGAGGATTTCAGAATATCCATTGAAAACTTTGAGGGTCCGCTTGAACTTTTGCTCTACCTTGTAAGAAAAAAAGAGGTTGATATATACGATATTCCCATTCTTGAAATAGTGAGGGAATATCAGGAATGGGTGAGACTTATGGAAAGACTCAATCTGGACAGGGCAGGTGAATTTTCCTCCATGCTCGCAACCCTCATGGTGATAAAGTCAAAAATGCTTCTTTACGAAGAACTTGAAGAAGGTAATGAAGAGGACCCCAGAAGGGAACTCCAGGAAAAACTTGCGACGTATGCAAAATTTCTGAAGGGGGAAGAGTTCCTGGAGAAAAGATATGCGGTTGCATCCAGGATGTTCTCAAGACCCTGGATTGAACCTCCCCTGAGACAGGATTTTCCACCCGAGATTTTCAGAGAACTCAAGCTCCTCATGTTCAGGAAGAAGGAAAAGGTGCAGGTGCCATCCCCGGGAATATGGAACCTGGAAAACATCAGGAAGGAGATAACATCCCTTCTCAAAAAGTTCAGGCGTTTTGGTTTCCTTTCCCATTTCAGGGAGAAGGGGTGGAAAAACCTCATGGGTGCATTTTTTGTTCTGCTTGACATGGCAAAGGAAGGAAGGCTCAGGATAACTCAGCCTGAACCCTTTGGGGAGATATGGGTGAAAAGGAGAGGATAATTCTCAAGCCGGTAAAAGAGGAGCATGTAAAGGAACTTGAAAGGTTCTACCCCGCTCCTGTTGCAAGAATTCTTGTGATAAGGGGAGTTAAAAATAAAAAGGAGGCAGAGGCATTCCTGAATCCCTCGCTCTCTTTTTTGAGGTCCCCCTTTCTATTCAGGGAGATGGAATATGCGGTTGAGAGGGTTATAAGGGGAATAGAGAGAAAGGAAAGGATACTTGTATGGGGTGATGAGGATGTGGATGGGATAACATCTGCGGTTCTTTTATATCGCACGTTACTTGACCTCGGAGCCGTGGTTGATGTTTACATTCCTGACAGAAGAAAGGAAGGATTTGGACTTTCAAAAAAAGGGATAGATAAGGCAAAGGAGAAGAATATAACCCTTATAATTACGGTCGATTCAGGAGTAACAAGTGTGGAAGAGATAAAATATGCAAAAGAACTCGGGATTGATGTGATAATCACAGACCATCATGAGGGAATTGAACCCTCAGGAGCATATGCAACCGTGGACCCGAAGGTTGAACCCTATCCCTTTCCCCATCTTGCGGGTGTTGGTGTATCCTTCAAGTTTTCATGGGCACTTGTGGAGAGAAGGATGAAGGTAAATCTTGAGCAGTGGATGGGGATAAGAAGGGAATTTCTCATGTATGTTGCAATAGGAACCCTCTCCGACAGGGTCCCTCTCGTGGACGAAAACAGAATCTTTTATGTGGAGGGACTGAAGGTTCCCGAGGAGGAACTTTCCCCTCCTTTAAAGATTATAAAGGAAAGGGAACTCCAGAATGCACTTCCCATTCTCCAGTCAGGTAAGGAGGGAATGCTTTTAAGGTTTCTTCTTTCAACAAAAAAGGAGGAGGCAGCCACCCTTTTTGAGGAGATGAGAAAGAAAAGTGAGGCATGGTGGGAGGAGGCAAGGCAGGCTTTCAACCGGATATGCAGAACCATTGAAGAGCAGGGATACGTTGTCTATCTGAGGGACCTTCCGTATGAATTCATAGGATACTGCGCATCAAGGGCAAAGGAGATGTTCAGGTATCCTGCTATTGTCATGACAAAGAAAGGAGATAGAGTGGTGGGAGAGTGCAGGGCACCAAGAGACTTTGATGCATTTTCGCTGCTTCAGGAGAATGAGAAACTTCTTTTAACCTACGGTGGACATCGTCCTGCGTGTGGATTTTCTATAAAAGAGGAAAACCTGGGTGAGTTCATAAAAAGGGCAAGGGCAAAGATAAAGGAGTGGACACCAAAGGAAACCCTGGAGGTGGATGCAGAGATAAGGCTTGAGGAGGTGGATGAAAGATTTCTGGAACTCATTGAAAAACTCGAACCCCATGGGGAGGGAAATCCAAGACCTCTATTCCTTTCCTCCTGTGAGATTGAACGGGCGGATGATGGAACATATCTGAAAAAGGGAAATGTGAGGTTAAAAATAAGAGGAGGATGGATTCCACCCGGCGCTGACAGGTGCGACCCTCTGGTTTTCAGGATAGAGGGAAGGGAGGCAATAATAAAGGAGTGCATGTGGGAGTTATAGTAATTGAGGCAGAACCTGGACCTGTAAGTGTTGTCGGTGAGGGGGCAATAAGAGAGGTGAGGCTTGGAATAAGATTGCCTGAGGAACCCGATGATTTTCTATTCCAGGTGAAAGATACACTGCTCAGGTATTTTAAAGGGGAAAAGGTTGAATTTTCATTCCCCCTCATCATTGAGGGAACGGAACTTGAACAGAAAGTTTATAAAATTGTGAGCCGCATTCCCTATGGAGAAACCAGAACCTACAAGGAAGTGGCGGAACAACTGGGGAATCCCCATCTTGCAAGGTTTGTTGGAAATACAATGAAAAAGAATAAAATTCCTATCCTTATTCCCTGCCACAGGGTTTTAAGGAGTGATGGGACCCTGGGAGGTTTTTCAGGAGGGACAAAATGGAAAAGATACCTTCTTTCACTCGAGGGGGTTATATGAGAAAGAAAATAGATAGAGTGATGCTTGTTGTTTTTATACTTCTCATCCTTTACGGAATACTGGTTCAGTTCAGCGCGTCGGGTGGAAAACCATTTTTCAAAAGGCACGTTTTCCTGCTCCTCCTTTCCATCCCTGTTTTTCTTACAGGTTTTTTTATAAGACCAAGACTCCTGCTTTTCCTGTCCTTTCCACTTTATCTTGGAGGCATGGTTTTGCTTATCTTTCCTCTTATTTTCTCTCATGGGGTTAAAAGATGGGTATCCCTTGGGTTTTTCAGGTTTCAGCCCTCGGAGTTCATGAAGGTTATCCTCATAATACTTCTTGCAAGACTCTTTGCCTTTGGTGAGAGAAAAAGGCTCAGAGCATTTTTGTTTCCCCTTGTGCTCTCCGTCCTCCCATTTTTGCTTGTTGCCGTCGAGCCTGACCTTGGAACATCCGTTGTTTTCATCCTTCTTTTCCTGGGATTTCTCTTCTTCACCGGAATAAATGTTTTTCAGTATTTTATCTACATCTCCCCCATTCTTGCGGTTCTATGTGCATTTCACATCCTCTCCTGGATTGTCTTTGTTTTGCTTTTTACTGTATCCGCATGGTTTTCAAAGATGAGATTGAGGGAGGCAGTTCTGCTTCTCTTTTTTAACTCCCTCCTTGGAGGCTCTGCACCTGTTTTGTGGAATCACCTCCACGATTATCAGAAAAAAAGAATACTTGCCTTCATAAACCCCGGGCTTGACCCCAGGGGGGCAGGATGGCACATACTTCAATCAAAAATAGCAATAGGCTCAGGAGGAATATCTGGAAAGGGGTACCTGCAGGGAACCCAGCACAGACTGGAATTCATACCTGCCTCCCATACCGACTTTGTCTTCTCGGTGATAGGGGAAGAATTTGGCTTTGTCGGCTGTATCCTGCTCCTTCTTCTCTTTTTTATTTTCATCTACCGGATATACTCAACCGGGGTCTCATCAAGAAACCCATTCTATTCCTTTCTCTCTTATGGGATTGCAATATACTTTCTCCTTCATGTATTCATCAACACTGGAATGGCGCTTGGAATACTTCCTGTGGTAGGTCTTCCCCTTCCATTTATAAGTTATGGAGGCTCCTTCCTTCTTTCCTGCATGTTCCTTTCAGGGCTTGCACTCAACCTTTCAGGGAGGGTTTATGAGTACTGATTTCCTGGAGTCAATTCTCTCTCTTGTCTTCCCTCCCCTGTGTTCGGTATGCGGGGAGGAACTTCATGGAGAAAAACTCATCTGTTCCACATGTTTTGCGGATGTAAGGGAGATTCCTCCTCCGGTGTGTGAGGTGTGTGGAAGACCCATAAAGAAAGGGAAGATATGCAGGGAGTGTAAAAAAGGGAGGGAGTTTGACGTGGTGCGTGGATACGGGCTTTACGAACATCCATTGAAGGAGATAATAAAGATCTTCAAATACAGACATTCACCCTCCCTCGGAAAGAGGCTTGCAAGGTTTCTGTATCTTGCAATGGAAAAAGCCCCGGTGCTTTTTAAGGTTGATTTTATCACCCCTGTTCCTGTTCACTTCCTCCGCCGGATGGAGAGGGGATTCAACCAGTGTGATGTGCTTGCTCATGAACTCTCAGAACTTACTGGGATACCGGTAAGAAATGTTCTTTACAAAAAGAAAATAACGCTTCCCCAGGCACTTCTTTCACATGATAAAAGAAAAACCAACCTCAGGGGTGCATTCAGGGTAAAAGAAGAGATTGACGGAAAAAGGATACTGCTTGTTGACGATGTTCTCACAACCGGAAGCACACTTGAAGAGGCGGCAAGGGTATTGAAGGAAAATGGTGCCGTGTGGGTTGGGGGTGTGGTTCTTGCAGTGGGATGAGAAATGAAAAGGGTTTAATACTGAGGGTCATGGTATGTGCGTTAATCATGAACGCAAGATGGAGGTGACAAAAGCCCGCAGGAAAATCAGCCAGTTTGAGGAAAGTCGCTCACTGAACACTGCTTTTCTTTTCATTTATCCTCTCAAAAAAGGAGGTGAAGATGTTTGTAATTCTGCTTATTTCTTACTATGATTCCCTTAATGTAAGGTATATTGGAGGATGGCCATACTCGGTCCCGCAGGCGGTCCTGTATGATACAACACAAAATGTTATTTTCCTGGGTTCAGGATGCGGTGTTTATGTGCTCGATGCGTCTGACCCCTTCAATCCCCTGGAGATTTCGTGCGAGATAAAAACAAGAGGAATTGTGCGTGGACTTTATTACGATGCCACGAACGGGAATCTTTACATTGCAACATTCACGCATGGAATGGAGATATGGGATGTAAATGACTTTTCAAATCCTGTGAAACTTGGTTCTATTTCCCTTCCGGGAGCGGCTCTTGGGGTGTGGGTTAATGGAGGACATGCATACATTGCCTCTATAGATTACAGATTGATAGTGGTGGATGTTTCAGAACCATCGGCTCCCTCTATTGTACATGCGGACCCGGTGGGCTCTTTTTATTACACACGGGATATTGCCGGAAAGGATACCCTGCTTTACCTTCTGAAGATAAACTCCCTGGAAATTGTTGATGTTTCAGACCCTTCATCCCCTGAAAGTGTATCGGTTCTTAATACAGGTGGAAAGGGAATGTACATGGATGGGAATTACATATACATTGCAGGAGGATACAGTGGACTTGGTGTGGTTGATATCTCAGACCCCTCCTCTCCCTTCCTTGCCGGTTCATGCTCCATAAATGGAGATGCATGGGATGTGTGGGTGTCGGGAAACTATGCCTATGTTGCGGTTTTTGATTCTGGGGTATGCGTGATTGATATCTCAGACCCCTCCTCTCCCAGATGCACCTCTCATGTATATACCCCGGGCACGCACTATTACTATTTTCTTTCCGGCACGGGAAACTGCTTATACACCGCCTCTCCTCCGGGTTATCCCTTCTTTTACACATCTCCGGCGGAGATGAAGATAATAGATGTCCAGGACCCATCCTCTCCTGTAGACACAGGAAGTTTCATAACCCCCTCTTACTTCATGGACATTAAAGTTTCAGGAGACCTTCTTTATGCGGCAAATACCCAGTCGGGATTGAGGATATTTGATACCTCAGACCCATCTTCCCCACAGGTTCTTGGTGTGTTTGATACTCCTTCTTCGGTTACAGGGCTGGATGTTCATGAACCCTATGTTTACCTTGCAGATGATGCGGGAGGGTTGAGGATAGTGGATGTTTCTGACCCCACAAATCCTGTTGAGGCAGGAAGTCTTTCTTTGCCAGGATATGCAAGGGATGTTGAGGTTGTGGACAGTTTTGCATACGTGGTTCAGGAATGGACAGATACCGGTTTCTGCGTGGTGAATGTGAAAAATCCTTCATCTCCCCAGTTTATAAGCGGTCTTGCTGTGGGAAGTGCAACAGGACTTAAGGTATCCGGAAATTGTGCATTTGTGGCTGCGGGAGGAAAACTCATGGTTGTGGATATCTCCGACCCCTTTAATCCCGTGAAGGCAGGTTCCCTTGCCATAAATGCGTATGATGTTGATGTTTCAGAAAACCATGCCTTTGTCGCAGGTGCATGGGATACGAATTTCTTTGTTGTGGATATAAGCGAGCCCGCGAATCCTTCCCTTCTTTCTACCTTTCATCTTCCCGATGTCCCGTTCAGGGTTGTTGTTGACAGCATATATGCATACCTTTCCTGTGGGGATGTTTATGGATACGGAGATGGGGAAATAAGAGTGATTGATGTGAGCGACCCTGCAAATCCTCAGATGGTGGGCTATGCATCAATTCCAGATGATGGAGTGGGAATGGATGTTGCAGGAAACCTCATATTTGTGGCTTCTTACAGCGGTGGGATACAGGTTTATGAGAACATGCTTATAAACGGAATAAAAAGAAATGCAAACCCCCTCAATCATACTTCTATTCAGGCAGGAAAATTGGTTGTGGAATATTCCCATCCCGGAATACTTGCAATTTATGATGTTGCAGGAAGGAAGATAAGGAAAATGAGACTTTGTGAAGAAAAAGGGCGGGTTGAGTTCAGCCTTCCTTCCGGGGTTTACTTCATAACGCTTGAAGGTAAGGGGGTAAAGGAAACAGAAAAGGTTGTGGTTATAAAATAAACCTCCACTTGACACCTCTTTTCTTTTCATTTATCCTCTGAAAAAAGGAGGGGAAATGCATAAAAAGCTCTTTATCCCGGGACCAACAGAGGTTGTGCCCGAAATTCTTGAGGCAATGAGCGTGCCCATGATAGGGCACAGGATGAAGGAGTTTTCCCAGCTCATGGAAGAGGTAGTTCCAAAGGTCCAGAAACTCTTCCGCACCCGGAACTTTATCGTGGTTTCAACCTCATCCGGAACAGGATTGATGGAGGCAGCAGTCCGCTCATGCGTAAAGAAAAAGGCACTCCATACGGTTTACGGTGCATTCTCAAAGAGGTGGCTTGATATATCAAAAAGAAACGGAAAAGAGGTTGATGTCCTTGAGATTGAGTGGGGTAAGGGTGTTGAGGCGGAGCAGATTGAGGAGAGGCTCAAAAAGGGAGACATAGACACGGTGTTTGTTACGCACAACGAGACATCAACCGGTGTCATGGTGGACCTCAAGTCCATTGGGGAGATGATGAAAAACTTCCCCGATGTGGTTCTCTGCGTTGATGCAGTCTCCTCACTTGGCGGAGCAAGATTGGAGACGGATGAGTGGGGGGTTGATGTGGTTGTGACAAGCACGCAGAAGTGCATTGCGCTTCCTCCCGGACTTGCCCTTGCATCGGTGAGTGAAAAGGCACTTGAGCGCGCAAAGGAGGTTGAAAACAGGGGTTACTACTTTGACTTTCTGGTATTCAAGAAATACTGGGATGAAAGACGCCAGACACCAACAACCCCATCCATATCCCACATCTATGCACTCAACAGGCAACTCGACAGAATACTTGAGGAGGGAATAGAGAACCGCTGGAAGAGACACGAGGAGATGGCTGAGTTTGTGAGGGCATGGGCAAGGGAGCACTTTGAACTCTTCCCTGATGAAAAATACCTTTCTGTTACACTCACCACCGTAAAAAACACAAGGGGAATCTCTGTTGCAGACCTCAACAAGGAACTTGCAAAGAGAGGGGCTGCAATATCCAATGGATATGGAACCCTGAAAGAAAAGACCTTCAGAATAGCACACATGGGCGACCTCACGATGGACGACATGCGCTGGCTCCTTAACCAGATAAATGAGATACTTGGCCTTTAGTTTACTTCTTTTAACATGCATTCCCCATAAGGAAAGAACAGGGGAGGTGGTCCTCATAACCGACAGGGACTACCTCCCCTTTGTAAAAGAAAGAATAGATTCAACTCGCCATACAATCCATGCAATAATGTACGTTGGAAGATACATTCCTGGAGGAATGGTTGAACTGCTCACGCAATATCTCCTTGGTGCGGAAGAAAGAGGAGTTGAGGTGAGGGTTATCTTTGAGAAGAGCGCATACGACTCATCCCTGAATGCAACAAATGAGGAATTTATGAAAATTCTTGAAGAGGGAGGGGTTGAGGTGAGATGGGACGATTCCTTAACAACAACCCATGCAAAACTCATGGTCTTTGATACATCCTGGGTCCTTATAGGTTCAACGAACTGGACCGAAAGCGCGCTTGAATACAATCATGAGGTGAATGTTGGAATAAACTCTCCTGAACTTGCAGACCAGGTTCTTTCCTATTTTGAAAACCTGTGGAGAAAAAATGATTGAGAGATACAATATTCCTGAAATAGATGAAATATGGAAAAATAAATATGAGGTCTGGCTTGAGGTAGAACTTGCCGTCCTTGAGGTTATGCACGAAGACGGGAAAATTCCCTCTGATGCACTTGAGAGAATAAAGAAAAAAGCAAGGGTGAGACCGGAGAGGATTGAGGAGATAGAAAAGGAAACAAGGCATGATGTCATTGCGTTCTTAAAACAGATTGAGGAGGAGATAGGGGAGGACGCAAAATACCTCCACAGGGGATTGACATCCTATGATGTTGTTGACACGGCAATTTCTCTTATGCTTTTGAGAACCATTGAAATTATAGAGAAAGACCTTGAAAAACTCCTGCTTGTTCTGAAAAAGCGGGCAGAGGAGGAGAAGTATACGGTAATCACGGGAAGGACCCACGGGGTTCATGCAGAACCAACCTCCCTTGGATTGAAGTTCTATTCCTTCTACTCCGAATTTCTGAGGGCAAAGGATGACCTGCTCAGGGTGAAGGAAATTATAAGATTTGGAAAACTCTCAGGTGCGGTCGGAAACTGTGCACACACCTCCCCTGGGTTTGAAAAAAGGGTCCTGGAAAAACTCGGGCTTATGCCAGAGCCGGTATCAACCCAGGTTGTTCCAAGGGATAGAATAGCAAGGTATCTTTTCACCTTAACCCTCATTGGCTGTGCTGTTGAAAGGGCTGCTTATGAGATAAGGCACCTTGCAAGAACAGAAATCGGAGAACTTGAGGAGCCATTCCTTCCCGGGCAGCGTGGTTCATCCGCAATGCCACACAAGCGCAATCCCATTGTGTGTGAGAGACTCTGTGGAATGGCACGCATGCTCCGTTCATACCTGGGAGTTTCCCTTGAGAACATTTCCTTATGGAATGAAAGGGATATAAGCCACTCATCAACAGAGAGGATAATCCTTCCCGATGCCTCAATCCTTGCCGATTACATGATAAGAAAACTCACATGGGTTATTGAAAACATGCGGATAAACAGGGAGAGGATGAGAAAGAATCTGGATATAACCAGGGGGCTTATCTATTCCCAGCGGGTTCTTGTGTTTCTTATGGAGAAGGGAATTCCAAGAGACAGGGCTTACACAATTGTTCAGGAGAATGCAAAAAAGACACAAAGAAAGGATTTTCTTACATGTCTGCTTGAAGACGAACGTGTTCTTGAGGTTGCAACCCCTGAGGAGATAAAGTCCCTGTTTGAGCCGGAGTATTACATAAGATGGGTGGATGAGATAAAAAGGAGGGTGGATGGATAGCACCGCTGTGATTCCTCCCGGACTATTTGGTCGTTCAATACTCATGCTCTTGGTTATAATCGGAATCCTTATGGTTGCCATTTATCTTATAATGAGGATTAAAAAATGGTATGGCTTCTTTATCTGACCATTCATGAACTTCAGTATAAAGAGCACATAAAGAATGCCATATTTGGAGAACCAACGGTGAAGATTCCCCTTCAGGAAAGAAAGGGGATGAGATACACATACTACGGATACCTCCCTTACTGGATAGGGAGCGGGAAGTATGCAAACTTCCAGTGGGAACTTTTAACGCACATTGCATATTTCTCCGTGAGCGTGGATACCTTGGGAAACCTTGGCTCCGTTCCCTATCCACAGAGATTTGATACCCTACTTCTCTATGCCCATCCAAGGGGGATAAGAATACACATGACCTATACTCTGTTTGGAAGTTCGGATGTTGCAAAGTTTCTCAATTCAAGGACTGCAAGAGAGAATGCGATAAACAATATAAAAAATCAGATTTCTACCTTAGGAATAGAGGGGGCAAACATGGATTTTGAGTTTGTGACATCCTCTGTGAGGGACAGTTTCACTCTCTTTATCCAGGAACTTGCAGAGACCCTCCATTCCCATCCTGATGGAAGAAAGGACCTTTATATTGCCTCCCCTGCTGTTCCTGAATGGTATCCTGGATATGATATTGCTGCACTTGACCCATGGGTTGATGGCTTCTTTATAATGGCCTATGACTTCCACTATTCCGGTTCCTCTGTTGCAGGACCTGTTGCACCGAATGTTCCGAGTTCCTTCTGGGGAGTCTATTCTGTTGCAAAAACCATAGGTTCATACATAGATTCAGGGGCAACCAGACAGAAGATGGTTCTCGGAATGCCATACTATGGATACGACTGGCCAACCGAATCGGACGAGATTGGAAGTGCAACAACAGGATACGGGAGTGCAAAGATATTCACAACTGCAAAGTCAGAGGCGGAAAACTATGGAAGGGACTGGGATACCTGTTCACTCACTCCCTGGTATTCGTACTATACGACGGAGTGGCATCAGACCTGGTATGATGATTCGGTTAGCATAGGAATAAAACTTGACCTTGCACTGGACAGCATGCTCCAGGGGGCGGGTTGCTGGGCTCTTGGATACGACGATGGTGAGGACGACCTCTGGAACGTTATAAGGGACAGACTCTGGATAGAACCACCTGAAATGCACTGGGTTGTTGAGGTGAACGTTGCTGGATTGAACATAAGGGAGGGACCGGGCCTGGAATATCCTCCCTACACCTATGCGGTTCAGGGGGAGAGGTTTGTTGCATTTGACAGAAAAGGATACTGGTACCGGATATACTTCCCCTCTGCTTCTGGTGGATACTATGGATGGATGTATGGTGGCGATGGGATAAACCATCAGTATCTGAAGGGGGTTACGGAAGATACAATCCTGAGGGTTACCGCATCCCTTTTGAATGTTAGGGAAGGGCCCTCAACTTCCTATCCGGTTATCACCCAGATTGCAAGGGGACAGTGCTTTGTTCCCGATTCTTTCTCGAATTTCTGGGCAAGGATATTTCTCCCGCAGGATACCGGATGGTGCTATTATGCAACCTATACAAGACTCATTCCCATTCCCGAGGATTCAAATCCATACCTTGCAGGGATAGACAGTGTTATTTATCCTGATACCGTTCGCTCACAGGATACATTCACGATTAGGATATACGTTGAAAATCAGGGATATGGGCCATTTGATTCACTTGTATGGATAAAAACATCGGGTTCAAGTTCGTTTTACTGTCCCGATACATGGGTTGACGATTCAACTGCAAAAACATGGGGATTTTCAGGGATTCCGGGACAGCATTTTATAAGGTATGCAACCTTTCAGGCCCCATACGTTACAGATACACTTACATTTGAGGAGACCTTCACATGGATAAGGAAGGGAACTCTGTTTGATTATTCATTTACGATAAGGGTTACTGTTGTTCCTCAGGTTCTTTATGTGGAAAACGAGAGGGAAAGAGAGGAAGGGAAGAAAAATTCATGGATAAGGGTTTACTATCCTGAGGGAAGATTTGTCTTATCCGGTGAGAACTGGAGATTTTCCCTGTACGATGTGGCTGGAAGAAAGGTGTATGAGGAAAAAGGAAGGGGAAGAAAAAGCATAACTCCTTCCCTTCCTTCTGGCATTTATTTCTATTTCTTCTCCTCCGGGAATAAAAAAGAAACAGGTAAGTTTTTGAAACTCAGATGATTCCGATAAGGGACATAAACCCATCACGGAAGTTTCCTCTGGTTACTCTCACCCTCATAGGGGTGAACATTGCGGTTTTCCTCTATCAGCTGCAGGCAGGGGAAAAAATAGTTTATGCCTTTGGACTTGTCCCGGCAAGAATTTCACATCTTTCATCCCTTTACACCTTTATAACCTGCATGTTCCTCCACGGAGGATGGTTTCACCTTTTGGGAAACATGCTTTACCTGTGGATTTTTGGAGACAATGTTGAGGACAGGATGGGAAGAATTCCTTTTCTTATTTTTTATATCCTCGTGGGCGTGCTTGGTTCCCTTGTCTACCTTGCCCTCCATCCTTCCTCCACCATTCCTCTGATAGGTGCGAGTGGTGCAATATCAGGGGTTATGGGAGCATACTTTCTCTTTTTCCCAAGGGCTTCTGTAATATCCCTTGTTCCCTTATTCTTCTTTATAAGAATAATAGTTCTCCCTGCCTGGCTTTACCTTGGTTTCTGGGTTCTGATACAGATAGCCTCACTTCCGGGAGAATCACCCGTGGCATTCTCCGCACATCTTGGAGGGTTTTTCTCAGGGCTTTTACTTGCTAAGGTTTTTGAAAGACGTCCTTCCAGGATGAGGCGGAGGAGAGGATTTCTATAGCCTTTTCAAGCTGGGGATCATCGGAGAGAAGTGCCCTGTATCTTCCCTCCTTTCCCCAGAGATTTTCATAGATTGCAATCTTCAGGTCTTTTTTGAGCCCCTCTCCCGCCTCCTCCCATTCACACTCATTGAACCTGCACAGGTCTTCTTTTTCGACAAATCTCCTGAAGTCCTCAAGGTCCTTATCGGTAATCTCAAAATCCTTTCCCCTTTCTTTATAATTCTTCCCTGCATGCACCGCATACCTGAAGAAGGCGCGCTTGAGGTAGAGTTTGCTTTCAAGCGAGGTCCACTTTTTCCCCTTAACCTCAACATCAGGTTTTATCCCTCCGCCCCCATGCACCTCCCTTTTGAGGAATCCAAGGGTTGTGTATGTCTTTGCAGTATCTTCCTTTGCCCAGTGTCTGCTTATGCATCTCCCTGAAGGAGTGTAGTAAAGCGCGGTTGTGAGTTTAACCCCCTCATTCTTACCCACAGGGAATGGTCTCTGGACAGAACCCTTACCAAAAGTTCTTGTCCCAACAATAATTCCCCTGTCCCAGTCCTGTATTGCTCCTGCAACAATCTCAGATGCAGATGCACTTCCACCATCAACAAGCACTGCAAGGGGAAATTTTTCAAATTTTTCAGCGGGATGCGCCCTGTATTCCTTCTCATCGTATCTTCCACGCGTTGAAACTATTATATCTCCCTCATCAAGGAATAGTTCAGCAACCTTTATTGCCTCGGAGAGAAGCCCGCCTGGATTTCCCCTGAGGTCCAGTATTATCCTTTTCGCACCCTGAGAGAGGAGGGAGTCTATTGCCTTTCTTACCTCCCGGGATGCTCGCTCGGAGAAGTTTGAGAGTTTTATATATCCTATATCATTCCTTAGCATGGTCACATAGGATACAGGATGGAGAACAATCATTGCCCTGGTTATGGTAACATCAAAGGGTTCATCAAGCCCCTCACGGGATATGGTCAGGGTGACCTGGGTCCCTGGCTTCCCCCTCATGCGTTTTACAGCATCGTCAAGCGTCATATCCTCGGTTGATTCACCGTCTATCTTTATTATCCTGTCCCCTGCCATAAGCCCCGCCCTCCAGGCAGGCGTATCCTCTATCGGGGCTATTATGGTTAAAACTCCACCCACCATTCCTATCTGTATTCCCAGCCCTCCATATTCTCCGGTTGTATGGAGTTCAAGTTCCTTCATTTCCTTCTCGGTCAAGAATTCCGAATGGGGGTCAAGTGATGAAAGCATCCCCTCAAGTGCCTTTTCGGTGAGTTCTTTCAAAGCTACATCCTTTACATAATAGTGCTTGACAATCCTCAGGACAGTTTCAAAAAGTCTCAGGCACTCTATTGCACTTTCCCTTGTCTCGGTCCTTCCAATAAGAGCGCCCAGTAAAAGAAAAGGAATCAGGGCAATCATAAGTTTTTTCTTCATTTCAACCTCCCCATAACTATTTTTTCTATGTTTTTCCTTACCTCTTCAGGTTCCCCGGTTCCATCCACCACCACAACCCTGTGAGGTTCCCTTCTTGCTATCTCAAGATAAGCCTCCCTCACCCTTCTGTGAAATTCTAACTCCTCTTTTTCTATCCTGTCCCTCTCACCCCTTATCCTCTTTATACCAACCTCAGGAGGAACGTCAAGTAGAATTGTCAAATCAGGCTCAAGTCCACCTGTTGATATGCGGTTGAGTTCTTGAATGATTTCAAAAGAAATTCCCCTTCCTCCTCCCTGGTATGCAAGGGTTGAATCCATGAACCTGTCACATATAACTATTTTTCCCTCCTCAAGTGCCGGTCTTATCACCCTTTCAACATGCTCCCTTCTTGCAGCGCAGAAAAGCAAAAGTTCTGTTACCGGGTCCACTGAGACATGAAGCAAAATCTCCCTTATCTTTTCCCCTGCCTCTGTTCCCCCTGGCTCCCGCGTGAGTATGGTATCATAAAAATTCTTGAGGGTGTTGAAGAGGAGGGCAGACTGAAGCGTCTTACCGCTCCCCTCAACACCCTCAAAGCTTATGAAAAACCCCTTTATCTTACTTTTTCTTCCCGTATTTCTGGATGAATTCTTCGGTTTTTTCCCTTGCGATGTGGTCGGGATACTGAACCGGAGGAGACTTCATGAGATAGCTGGAAGGCTCAATGAGCGGTCCCGCGATACCGTTATCCATTGCAAGTTTCACGAGCCTTATTGCGTCAATCACCACTCCGGCGGAGTTTGGAGAATCCCAGACCTCAAGTTTTGCCTCCAGGTTGAGAGGAACGTCTCCGAAGGTTCTTCCTTCAATCCTTATGTACGCCCACTTCCTGTCGGTGAGCCATGCCACGTAGTCAGATGGACCGATGTGGATGTTATCCTCTCCTATGTCGTAGGGCATGAGGGATGTAACAGCCCTTGTCTTGGATATCTTCTTGGACTCAAGTCTCTCGCGCTCGAGCATGTTGAGGAAGTCCGTATTTCCACCGATGTTTAGCTGGAAGGTCCTCTCTATCTTGACTCCCCTGTCCAGGAAGAGCTTGGTGAGAACCCTGTGGGTGATGGTTGCTCCAACCTGGGACTTAACATCGTCTCCGATTATTGGCACTCCTGCATCCTCAAACCTTTTTGCCCAGTAGTCCGAGGATGCTATAAACACAGGGATTGCGTTCACAAATCCGCATCCTGCCTGTAAGACCTGCTCAACGTACCACTTTGTCGCCTCCTCACTTCCAACAGGAAGGAAGTTCACAACGACATCGGTCTTTGTCTCCTTGAGTATCTTCACTATATCCGCAGTCGGTCCAGGTGCCTTCTCTATTATCCTGGAAAGATATTTTCCGAGTCCATCGTGGGTCATTCCCCTTTCCACGCGCACGTTGAGCTTGGGAACATCGCAGAACTTGTAGGTGTTGTTGGGATAGGTGAATATTGCCTCGGAAAGGTCCTTTCCGACCTTTCTCTTGTCTATGTCAAAGGCAGCAACAAATTCAATATCCCTTATGTGGTATCCACCAAGGTTGACATGCATTATACCGGGGATGAACTCATCCTCTTTTGCGTTTTTGTAGTAAAACACACCCTGAATAAGAGAAGATGCGCAGTTTCCAACCCCGATTATTGCAACTCTCACCTTACCCATTTTCACCTCCTTTTTTTAAGGTTTTCCATACCCAGTAAATCCGCTGGAGTGCTGTTATATTCGCTCCCACTGCCACCACGATGAGTGACCAGCGGATTGCCTCTCCACCGATCAGGAGACCGATAACGAGGATAAAAAACCTTTCGGGTCTCTGAAAGAGTCCCCTTGCTATATCCTTAACCCCAAGCCCTTCAGCTCTTGCCCTGGTGTAACTCGTAAGGTAACTTCCAAGGAGGGCAAAAAGGGCAGGAATCAGGGCAGAGGCCGATAGTCCCGCTATTGTAATTATAAAAAATTCTGCGTATCTGTCAAGAGTTGAGTCAAGGAATGCACCGAAACGGGTTTCTCTCTTACGGTACCGTGCAATTTCCCCGTCAAGTGTGTCAAATAAGCCTCCCAGAAGGATAATGCATCCTCCAGGTCTGTATCTTCCTGAATAAACAAGCCAGCATCCTGAAAGAACCAGGAGGAATCCAAGAAGGGTTACCAGATTCGGTGGGAGAAAGGAAAAAAGTCTCACAAAGGGTCTAATCAGCCGTTTCGCTTCCTTCTTCCACTCCATCATCCCTCCCTTTTATCACAAGTGTTACCTCCCCACGGGGCTCTTCCATGTCCAGCAATTCCTTTATCCTTCCCCTTATCACCTCCTCGTGTATCTTTGTTATCTCCCTTACTATCGCAACTTCTCTTTCCTCCATTCCGATATCCGCCATATCCTTCAGTGTTTTCAAGACCCTCTTCGGGGATTCAAAAATAACAACCGTTCTTTTCTCCTCCTTTATAGCAAGCAATCTTTCCTTCCTTTTTCTTCCCTTCCTTGGAAGGAATCCCTCAAACACAAAAAATGGAGGGAAACCTGAAAGAACAACGGCAGCTATTACCGCAGATGGACCCGGGATGAAGGTAAAGGGAAGGTTTTCCTCTATGAGCCTTCTTATAAGGGGATAGCCGGGGTCAGAGATTATGGGAGAGCCTGCATTGGTTATGAATGCTATTTTCTTTCCCTCCCTGAGCCTCTCTATTATGTACGGGATTCTCCTTTTCTCGTTGTATTCATTGCAGGATATTAATTTTTTCTTTTTTATCCCGTAATGGTTTAAAAGTTTCTTTGAATGGAGGGTGTTCTCGCATACTATAAAATCCACTTCCTTTAAAATCCTCAATGCCCTTAATGTTATGTCCTCCAGGTTTCCAATAGGGGTTGAGATGAAATACATCATATACTCTCATACCTTTTAAGTTTTGAATGCTCAAAAAACCCTGCATTTTTCAATGCAAACCTGAAATCCTTCATTGCCTTTACAACGGCATTTTCAACCCTCCTTCCCAGGACAACAAAAAGTCCATCGACAAATCTGTCTATCCCTGCTGCAAATGCCTTTGTTATTTCCTCAGGGGTTGCAACCACAGGAACCTCTTTGAGTTCAAGGTCCTCTGGCATGAACTTTGAAAGCAATGGATGTTCGGATGATGCCCCCTCAAGGGCAGAGACAAGTGTTTTCCTCACAAGTCCTGCACCAACCATGTCTGAAAATTCCCTTATGAGTGCATTAAAAAATCTTATGTAAAGGGAGACGAAGGCAGGGGTTGCCTGTTCAACCTTTGTTGTGCCCGGATACGCGGAGATAAAGAAGTCCATCCCCTCTTTTTTCAGAAACGTTAAAAGAACCTCCCGGGTGATGCTGCTTCCTCCCCTTCCTGCAAGATATATCATCTTTGGTTCACCCTTTTCAAAACTTACAAAGGAAACCTCCACTCCCTTTCTAAGAACAATAAACCCGGGAAACTTTATCTCCTGAAACTTCTGGAAGAGTTTGTCCAGGTCAACCCCTTTCATGGGCTTGTCTTTGAAGAGGGGCTTTTCCTTGAATATTCCTATTATCATTGAAAGAGCCTCGTCAGGGATATCGTATATGTTGACAACCCCCACCTCCGCCTTTTTTGCCCTGTCAAGAACCTCCTTTATGGAGACGAGTTTGCTCTCTCCTCCAGCATATCTCCCTGCGTTTATAACCTCTCCATTTCTCAGAAAAAGAAAGTCAACGGAGTCGGGGTATATTATCTGGATGTACCCGTTTATCCGCCCCTCCCTCGCCCGCTTGGCAAGGTTCACGACGTTGTCAAAATTGACAAACTGAACCTTTACGTTTTCAAGAACAGGCTTTCCGCGTGGAAGTTTCATGTAACGTAGGTGAGCCAGCCGTATCTGTCCTCTTTTTCTCCTCTCATTATACCAAGGAGCTCCTCCTGTATCTGTTTGGTTATGGGTCCCCTCTTGCCTTCCCCTATCACTATCTTGTCCACAGACCTTATTGGGGTTATCTCGGCTGCACTTCCCGTGAAGAATGCCTCATCAGCCATGTAGAGGAATTCTCTTGGAATTCTCATCTCAAGAACCTCATATCCCAGGTCCTTTGCTATCCTTATCACAGAGTCCCTGGTTATACCGAGCAGGATTGAGGAACCAAAGGAGGGGGTGTAGAGCTTGCCGTCCTTTACCAGGAATATGTTTTCTCCACTTCCCTCGCTTATGTATCCAAGGAAATCAAGTGCTATTCCTTCAACCAGACCGTACTGAAGTGCCTCCATCTTTATGAGCTGTGAGTTCATGTAGTTTGCACCTGCCTTCGCCATTGCTGGAAAGGTATTCGGTGCCATTCTTCTCCACGTTGATATCATGACATCAACACCCTTTTCAAGTGCCTCCGGTCCCAGGTATGCTCCCCACTCCCACACTGCAATTGTAACCTGAACCGGACACTTTGACGGGTCAACCCCGAGTTCTCCGTATCCCCTGTAAACTATAGGTCTTATGTAGCATTCCTTGAGGTTGTTCTTCTTTATCGTCTCAAGAACCGCATTGAATAGCTCTTCCTTGGAGTAAGGTATGGGCATCCGGTATATCTTGGCGGAATAGAAAAGCCTGTCTATATGCTCGCGCAGTCTGAAGACCGCAGTCCCCTTCTTCCCATGATATGCACGCAGCCCCTCAAACACGCTTGTTCCGTAGTGAACAACATGGGAGAGAATGTGTATTTTTGCTTCATCCCAGGGAACAAATTCTCCATCCATCCATATGTAATCTGCCTTCTTCATTTTTCCTCCTTTCTTACAAGTTTAAGCCTTTCTTTTATCTTTGTTTTTGCCTCCTCAAGCTCACCCTTTTCAATCAGGGTCAGGGCTTCTGCAAGCAAAGCCTCATCGGTTTCTATTCTTTCCAGGATTTTATTGAAGTCCCTTGCTATCTCATGAAAAATAGCCTCGTCTGTTCGTCTGAACCTCAGGCGTTCAAGGTACTTCCTCTGTGCAACATCATCCATTACTTTTCCAAGCCTTACAAGAGGACCTATGAACTGTCTTGCAAGGAGAAAGAGGATTACGGTTATATATCCAAGGAAGGCAATGAATATCAGCAAAAGACTCTTTAAGGCACCATTAATTGCAGAAACCAGAAAAGATGCTGCCTCACCCATCTGCATGAGAGACCTCTGAATGGGAAACCACATGGTAAAGGAATAAATTGCAAATCCAAGAAGGACAAGAATGAAGAAGGAAGATACGATGACAAACCTCATCAACTTTAATCTCCATGCCTGGGCTAAGTGAAGTCTTTTTCTTCTGTTCTTAATCTTCATGTTTCCTCCTTTATCATTTCCTCTATTTTCTTTTTTTCAGGTCTTTCCTCAACTATTCTTACTGTCTCCTCAAATTCTCTTTTCACCTCTTCACTGAATGCCTCAACCTCATGTATTATGCTCCTGCAATCAGGGCATCCAGGAGAGAGTTTGAATATGCGGAGCAGAGAATCGTAGGATTTATCGGATGTGTATCTTATAACCCGGTACCTTGCAACAAAGGAGGAACAATTTGCGCACCTTACATAAACCTTAATTATTCCCCCTTTCTCAATCCTCACGAGATTCTCATGCTTTGTGCTTCCGCACACAGGACAGGTTTCAAGTTTTGCCTTTATCATACCTCTATATTATCCCAAAAATTTCCACCAAGTCAAGGAACTTATGTAGATAAAGAGAGCCGAAAAGAGATTTATGATGAAACCGGGAAATGCCATATCCCTCACCTTTATATATCCAGAACCGTATGCTATTGCGTTGGGGGGAGTGCTTATGGGAAGGACCATTGCGGAGGATGCTGCAAATGCTATTGCTATGGGTAAAAGTCCTGGTGATGGAAGAGAAATTGCCAGTGGCATTATAATTGCAGTTGCGGAGGTGTTGGACATGAAGTTTGAGCTTATTGCGGTGAAGGCAACGAATATTGCGGTTATAAGTGCCGGATTACCTGAAGCACCGAGATAACCAGCAAAGAGTTTATCAAGACCCGTTACCGATATCGCCTCACCGAGTGCAAGACCCCCTCCCATAAGTATAAGGACATCCCATTCAAGCCTTCTGAAGTCCTCCCTTGAAAGAAGACCCGTTCCAAAAAATACCGCTATGGGAATAAGGGCTATGATGGAGGAGGATATATGGTGAAGGGATGTTGTGAGCCAGAGGAGGACAGTTACAGCAAGGGTTGCAAGAACCGCCTTGCCTTTTGCTTCAAGCAAAAGGACCTCCTCTTCCTCAAACTCTATCTCTTTCTCTTCGGGTCGGTATATGAGTTTTAGAATGAATGAGGCAAAGAGGACAAGCACAATAACCATGGGGAGTCCCCTCAGCATCCAGACAGGGAAGGAGACATCCTCCCCAAGTTTTCTCATTGCCTCGAGGGCTATTGCGTTCGGCGGGGTTCCTATGGGGGTTCCCATCCCTCCTATGCTTGCGGAGAATGGGATTCCCAGGATTAAGGGTTTCCTCAGGCTTTCGTTCTTCTTTAAAAGAGGCATTGCGACTGCTATCATGAGTGCAGTTGCCGCCGTATTTGATATCCACATGGATAAAAATGCAGAAACGGACATAAATCCAAGTAAAACTGCATATGGATTTTTCCCAACCCTTCTTATTATGCTTCTTGCTATTATTTCCTCAATCCCGTAAACACTCATTCCCCTTGCAAGCGTAAATCCCCCAAGAAAGAGGAGGATAACCGGGGAGAAGAAGGCATGGAGGAACTTTTTGTAACTTACATCCATAACCCTGGGAAGCAGTACAGCCTCAAGCAAAAGGATGATTATGGAGGTTGCATAGAGCGGGATTATCTCACTTATCCACAGAACAACAGCCAGGAAGAATATTCCCAGGGCAATCTGCTGGGGGAGTGTGAGGTGAAGAAAGAAAGGCACAGTAAAGGAAAGGATAACAAGCAGAAAAACCGCAAGTTTCCCTAACATGCCTTCTTTATAGAGGAAGAAAGAGATGGTGTCAAGAGGATGACTCAATCTAAGCGGTTTTTATGGGTAATTTTGTGTAATAGGGATTATTGTTCTCTGTGATTCAGGTAAAAATGAAATACAGTGTGAAATTTTTCCAGGGTCGAGCAAGAGACTTGAGAGGTATTTGAAAAACTCAAGCGCACCTCATTTACTCCCTGTTGCCCGGTCTCTTTTTATAGGAATGCTTCCGATTTCATTTTTGGTATATGGAAGAAGGTGCAGGGATAAAACCACGGAAGAAATTTTTCTTCCCGGGGAAGTTTTTCTCTGGAAATTCAGAATTCTTTCATATACTCCTTCCAAAAAATTGCTCAATTTAGGGTTTCTTACATTGAAAAATTCGTTCTTATTTTTATCATTATTTTATCATATGTCTCAATAAATTTAGAATTTTCTATATTATATTCCTTTCCCAGACAGATATAAAAACCTGTTAGATATCTCGGTTCAAAAATAAAAACAGCATTAAATAAAAGATTTTTTTTAGGCTTGCCTTCAATTTTGTTTATATTATCAACTTTATATAAAATATACGGTTTAAAGATGAAATTTCTATGAAAATTCAACTCTCCATAATTTTCAAACACTATTAGACTATCATATAACGAATTAATTAAATTAAAAGAGAAGCCAAGATTAAAAATTTTGCAAAAAGAAAAACGAAGGTCTACAAAGTAGTTTCTTAATTTACTCCCAAGGTAATTACCAAAATTGTAATTTATAATCATCCTATTCCAGGATGACAAAAAGTATCCAATAGAAGTTGAATAAGTGAAAGAGCTTGTATTTTCAAACCCCAAATCTTTTAAATAATACATGCCATCAAAAGAAGCGCCTATATTAGAAAATAATATAATGGGAAATTTTGTTGTCTGCAAATACACAAAAAAACCGTAGTTTTTATATATATTTTCAGAATTAAATTTGTTTTGGATAAAATTGTAAATAAAAGAAGGCATGAATGTATAAGAACTTTTATCATATCGGTAATGTAAAAAAGATTGTACTTGTTTAATTCCCTCAAAATCTATAAGTATATAATTAAAAGGGGAAATAATAAAACTATCTATAGAAGTATAACTTACACCAAGAGAAAGACCAGGCTTTTCATATCTTTCAAACGCTACATAATATAAGTTTTTATTATTATCGAGCCTTTTTGAAGCTTGCAAAGAAAAACTTAATTTTAGTTTCTCATAGTAATTTATGAAATCCATTGATGAGAGATTATATCCAATTTCGCTATTCATCAAATAAAATCCAATTTTTGTTGAAGAAAAAGGATTATATGTTGTCCTTATAATTGTTGCATTTCCAAGAGAAGCATCGTTTATGAAGAGTGAGATAAGAGATACTTTCTCTGTGGCTGTAAAGAACTTCACACCCCATAACGGTTTTTCAAAATTTCTTGTTCTTAAAAGAGGGAATGGCATTGAGAGATAATTTGAGCCCTCGGTAAAAAATATTCTTTTCTCAGGATAATCTATTGGAAGCCTCCTTAAGTCAAATTTAAACATATCTACATCCACCTCTGAAAAATCAGGATGGTATGTTATATCTAAAACTGATTTTGAACCCTGTTTAAATCTTATCGTCCCCCCCCAAGTAAACTTGTTAGTTTTATCCTCCTGGGAAAATCTAACACTTGGCATTACATAAAAATTGAAATTTTTATCCTTTTTTATGTAATTAAAATCCAATTTCATTTCGGCTATATCCTCAATGTAATTCAAACTTGTTGTGGGGAATAAAAACTGCATTTCTCCCTTCTTTGAAATTACTCTACATATTTGTATTCCCCATACGACTTCTCCATAATTTAATGCATTAAAAGGAATTATAAGAAGTGCTGACCATCCATATTCTGTTTCTTCTGTAAGTGCCTTAACATTGCCATCCCATTCAGTTTCTCCGAAGATTGAAATCATCTTATCATAGATTGCGCCAAGTGGGTTTACTGCAATATAATACACATCATTTCCTTTCCCATACGGCGCAATTATTATTGCTATATTATCTTCTTGGCCCTTAACCATTGCAACAGCGTCTCTTCTTCGTGAATTTGCAGATATACCCTTCTGATAATTTTTTGAGTACACAATGAGCTCCGTAGGTGTATATGCTATATAAACTATTGAAGAATCAGAGGGATTTTCTTGTAATTTTGGCATCACTGTAGTCAATTTGTATCCAGGCGATTCCTCAACAATTTTATAGATATCTTCAATATCTTTTATCTTTACGGCATGGATAGATAAAGCTAACATGAACAGAGGCATGAAGCAAGACATCGGGCTCCTCCTTTCATCTTAATCTTATGATTTCATCAAAGCAAGCATGAAACTTCTCTCCTCCATGCATAACAACCACTAAGGATTTTCCCTTTGTTTCAGAAAGTATTACATTCATCACATCTTCTTTACTCCCTTCATCAATGTTGCTTAAGGGCTCATCAAAAAAGTACACTTCGGCCTGTTTAAGGAGTGTCCTTATAATACAAAATTTCTTTTTTTCTCCTTCTGATAGTTCAAAGGGGGTTTTCTCTAATTTATTATCAAGACCAAATTTTTCAATAAGTGTTAAAAACTTCCTCTTGTTATTTTCGCTCAAGACATTAAAATCCACATTGTCTTTCAATGATCCGGGGATAAACTCCATTGGCATTATCATTGCACTTATATTTTTTAAGTCTGTGAGCTTATAATGTCCCTCTGGCTCTAAAAATCCGCACATAATATTTAAAAGGGTTGTCTTACCAGAACCATTGGGCCCGGTTATCAAGATTTTCTCCCCCCCTTTTATAGAAAGTGAGAAATTTTTTATTACGGATCTCTCAGGAAAGCTATAGTTTATCTTATCCAATACTATCTCTTTACCTTCCCAGGATTTTTCTTTTTCTTGGAAAGATTCAAACTCCTTTAATCTATTTAAATATCCTTTAAGACTCATTAAACGTGGAAAATTCTCAATCAGGCTGGTTATCCCACTTACTCCCCTCCAGAATGCCTGCATATATCCAAATAATCCGCCTATGGTTAAAAACCCTAGTATAACACCTATGCCCAATCCAATCAAAACAAAAAATTCCATCAATGACATAAACAGGTCATTTAATGTTCCATATAGCTTCGTAAATTTTATCTTACTATACAATGCATTTAAGAATCTATCTAAGGCATTGTGAACTTTTTTAAATGATATATCATAAAGATTGAAAAGTTTCACAGTTCTATAAGAAGAAACAAGGGTTATTATCTTTTCTCTCAAATTTGCTTCCTTTTCTTTTTCTTGTTCAGAAAATGAGGAAACCTTTGTGCCAAATTTCCTTGCTAACATATAAATAACCGGGATAATAACCACAAAAATGCAGGTCATTTTCCAAGAAAAATATAATATCAGCGCCAAGGACGTTATTGCAATAATAAGCGAGCTTAATAAATCGCTTGCCGTATCAATTGCTAAAGAACATAAATTATTTGATTCGTCGTATATCCTAGATGCAAAATACCCACTGTTTTTTGAAAGAACAATTTTATAAGGGAAATTGAAATAATATTTTAAAGTCTCCATCGTGAGTTCTTTCAAGATAATGTTTTTCAATCTCTGTATTAAAAGTGAACTGAAATAATTAATTAAACGCAGGACGCCTCCAAAGAAAATAACAAAAATTCCCAAAAAGATAAAAAATCTTAGATTTTTTCCTAAAATACCTTTATCAATCAAGAATTTCATAGCCATTGGATCAATAAAAGTTGCGGAAAAATTTATAAAAATAAGAAGCATAGCCAAAAATAATACGAACAATCGATGTTTCTTTATGATTTTATAAAATATCATAGAAAAACCTCCCCTTTTTCCCTTTTTTTATTAAACGTTCAAAAAAAAGACCTATCCCAGAGGAACCGGTCCCGTAGTCTGTAGAAATCCTTCCAAGATTTTCCCCAGGGAAGGTTAAACCACTTTCTCTTTTTATACCAAACAGCATAATTCTTCTTGCCACCCAATGGGCTTCCCTAAGATATTTTTCTTCATCTGTATAAGTAAACATATCCAGGAAGAATTCTCCTATACCTGCCATTCCCATATAAAGTGACGGAGAAATCGAATATTTTTTTCTTAGATATTCTGCCGCCATCTCAGCCATTTTTTTATAATTTTTTTCTCCGGTTAAATTATAAAACCTTATCAATACGCTTCCGATTCCCGCATTTCCAAAACGGAAGTAAGGGAGCAATATATTACTTCCTCTATATTTGGACCAGCATATATATTTTTTTCTTTTTATACTATGTGAAATCTCAAAATGAATCAATTTTTCAGCAAAACTTAGGAATTTATCATCTTTTGTTTTTGAATACAATCTTAAAAGGAAATAAGCTAATCCAGAAGCACCATGCATAAACCCAAAATACACTATGCCATCGGTATTCTCAAAAAAGCATCCATATTTATCTTCTTTTATATTTTTCAGAATATAATAGCCCGCTTCTTGTGCCTTTTCTAAAAATTTTGTATCCCCTGTTTTTTTGTAAAAGTAAAGAGAAGCCAGTCCACAGCCACAAATACCATAGAAAAGATCAAGACTTTTTAAATAGAGTGGAGATTTATAGCATATCTCCATAGCTTTCAAACCAATATCTTTTTGTCCTATCTCATATAATCCAATTGCCACCCCTGCAAGTCCTACTCCTAATCCTGGGGGATAGTTATTTATGCTAATATTCTCAAACTGCTTTTTTATCCATTCTACTATATTCTTTGGAATTTCGTTATTAATTTCTTTAAGAAATAAACAATTTCCCAATGCGCCATATGAGATATTTAGTGGATTTGTTACAAAAATTCTTGGGTCAGATGGAAATAATCTGTCTTTTCTTTGACAAGAAATATTATTTTTTATATATTCTGCAATAGAATGAGTAGTTTTTTTCAAAAAATTAATTGAAATTTTATTCTCTTTCTTTTTTCTTTTGTTCCTCAAAATTCGCACATTTTTTATCTTTTTAATTATTTCTTTATAAGATTCGGGATTTTTATTTTTTGAAATTAAAAATATTAGATTTTCTATGTCTTGAGGCAATTCTTTGTCTTTTAATATATACGATAGAAATTTTCTTTTATTATTTGAGGAGAGCATAAAAAGTTGTTGGATGGGAAATATAAGATTGTAGAGAATATTGCTAACGGCAAAATAATCATCTTTAAAAGTGGGTTTCTTTAAGTAGTTCTTTTTCTTCCTAACAAAGCCCATCGTTCCAATAGGCATATATGGAAGTCCTTTAACATATGCTCCTTCCAGATCGATTATTTTAATCGATCTGTCTTTTGGATTATAAATCACATTGTTTGGTGATAGATCTGCGCAAATTATACCATGATCATGCAGTGTTTTCACTGCTTTTATCAAATTTTCTGAAATTATAGCAAATGTTTCACAAAATTTTTTCCTCGTCTTTTCGTTTAAGTTTGTTTGCAACATAATATTAAATTCTTCTAATGCTCTGTATTCAGATAGCGTAAATCCTGGAAGAAATTCAAGAACCAAGAAGTAATGTTCCCATTCTTTAAAAATTTCTATTGCCTTTGGGACATAGGGACATCCTTCTATTTTTTTAAGTATCTCATATTCTTTTATAAGCAAGCTTACTTCGTCAATTTTAAATTGATCAGTTTTTCCTATAAACGGTCTCCTTTCTTTTATTATAACTTTCTTTTTTGTTTTTATATCCATAGCTTTATAAACACCCCCAGCGTTTGTGGAAATTATCGGGGAAAGTACTTCATATTTATTATTTAGAATTATTCTTTTGGGAAAATCTAATCTTTGGGCAAAAGGATCCCTTACCCAAGAGGGCAATTTATAAAAAGGAGTTCGTATATCTTCAACAAACTTACCTTCAGGAGAAATAATCCCTGGAATTTTTTCTCCATATACATTCAGCATAAAAATTTTTTTAAATCCTCCGTATCTATAAAAGACCACCCTAGAATCTTTGTAAGGCATATCCGAAAGAATGAATGGTCCTTCAAAGTTTTTAAGCGATTGGTATAGTTTTTCACATATCCTTTTAAAGAGTTCTATATTTGATGGATAAATTGTAATAAATTTACCTGAAGATTCTCTCCCATAATTTCTTGAATTAATAATCTCTAATAGGATTCTGTCTTTAACAACTTTGAAAGCCGTATTTTCCTTAAAGCATACAAGAGCTGTTTTTCTTAAAATTGCAGAAGCATTAGTAGGTGTGGATGAAATATGTATTTTGAAACCTTGATTCGGTATCTCGGTCTTTTTAGGAAAAAAGTAGTACCAGATATCCTCTTCTATTACTCCCCAATCCTGCGGAACAAAGGACTCTATTTCATTCCGGTAATTGTGGTTTTTCGGAATATAATTGCTTAAAGTTTCGTAGAATTCAGGGGAAACCATCATAAATAACATTTCATCTTCAATCCCCAATCTGCGATCGATATTACCCTTCTTATTCATTCTGCCTCCTTTTTCCTTACGGTTTGTTCAAGGAAATAAGTGAGGGAGCTAAAATAGCCCCCTCACGTTTAACGACTCATCGATTGCAAGTGATACAGCCAACGCTGATAGTTGAAGAAATAGGCCTGTTGGAGGACACGGTTTCCTTTTTCAAAGTTTGCAAAGCTAAAACCTTAACCATAATAACCTCCTTTCTTTTTCGGTTTGCTTTTAACCTTTTCCCCTAGATAACCTTTCTGTTTTTCGCTGTCGCTTCATAGAGGCCACCCCTCATTTGGATACCCGAACCACACCCTTTTTAAATGCAATTTTCGTGCCAATTTTTATAAACTTTTAGAGCGTTATCAATCAATGGGAACTTAAAATTTCTAAAATCTTATACTGACAACAAGGTTGGCTACTATTTCTTAATTTTTATGGGGAAAAATTTTGTTGAAAGCTTTGCAATCCTTATTTTTTTCATCAGATGTCAATAAGGTTGATAGCATTGACAACAAGGTTGTCAATCATTCTATTTTTATTCCATTTTCAGAGATTTCAACATTTTTATCAATCCCCATCTTGATATTCCCAGTTCTTTTGCTGCCCTTGTCTTGTTTCCTTTGTGTTTTTCAAGCGCCTTCCTTATCTCTTTCTTC
Organism: bacterium; assembly: GCA_029258725.1. GTDB lineage: Bacteria > Hydrothermota > UBA3072 > JAPDKE01 > JAPDKE01 > JAPDKE01. Next base: position 41,818 of record JAPDKE010000018.1, read on the forward strand.
TTTAATACCTCTATCTTTTCTGAAAGTGTTCTCGGTATCTTCTCTTCCGGTTTTCTCATCTTCTCTGGAAGGTCCTCTATTCCTATGATTTTATCCTTTGATCCCTCCTTCATCATTATTAAAAATTCAATTACTCTCTCAAGCTCTCTTACATTGCCAGGCCAAGAATAAGATCTCAATGCTTCCATTGCTTCTTTTGAAAAGATTATATCTCCCTTATGTTTCTCAAGAAAGTATGTGATAAATTCATCAAAATATTCTATCCTCTCTCTTAAAGGGGGTAACCATATCTCCACCCCCGTTATTCTATAATATAAATCCTCTCTAAATGCCTTTTTATTCACGAGTTCCTTCAAATCAGCATTTGTAGCACATACGAGTTTAAAATCCACTTTCTTTCCTTTTATAGCACCTACCCTCCATATTTCTCTATCCTCTATCACTCTTAACAACTTTCCCTGTAATTCAAGGGGCATATCGCCTATCTCATCAAGAAAAACAGTCCCATTATCCGCTATCTCGAACTTTCCAGGCCTTCCCTTCTTATCTGCCCCGGTAAACGCTCCAGGCTCATAACCGAACAATTCTGCTTCTGCAAGATCTCTTGGTATAGATGTACAATTCACAGGCACAAAATTACCACTTCTTCCTGCCTCTTTATGTATCGCTCTCGCAAGAACCTCCTTGCCCACCCCACTTTCTCCATGAATAAGCACAGGAACGTTACTTCTTGCCCCGATTCTTGCAAGTTTTTTTACTTCTTCTGGTATTCCCGGAATTTCATCAATAGAATAATCGAAAGGAAGGTCCGTTACCAGTCTTTTGGGTGGTTTTTCTCTTCTAAAGCATAAAATATACCCTTCTTCAATCGGTATACTTTGAAAAATAAAGTAATTACGAAAGTTTCCTTTTTCCCAAACTACTTCTATTTCCTCCTGCTCCGTCTTCCACGCCTCTTTCGGAAGTAAAGTCCCTACCTCATTTATGCACTTCCCTTCAGCATTTTTCAATCCCAAGTGATTCTCTGCCTCCACAGAACAATCAATCACTTTTCCACCTTTATCAATCACAATAAAGAATATCCCTACATTTTCCAAGATTATCTTTTCATATCCCCTCATCGTACACCTCCGTCCCTTTATGTTGATTTTCTTCCTTCTCTTTTCGTGCTCTTCTTACTGTAGGGAGATAAGAATAGCTCCGTCTTCCCACTATTTCCTTTAATAAATAAGCAATAGCCTCTAAATCACCTTTCGTCAATATAAGCAGTATTTCCCCTTTATCTCCCACCCCTCCACCTTTCAAAAATTTCTCCACCTTATTCAACGCCTCCTCAACGGAGGTAAACGCAAATCTTAACTCCCTGTAATTCACGAGAAAAGAATAGCAAAAATAAATGCTTGTGTCAAGACGGACGGATTATTTCAATTCTCCTCTTATACCAACCCCAATGGTGTGAAGCCGAAATCCTGGATGAAAGTTCCATTCTATATAAAATTTCTGGTTGAAGAGAAAGGAGAAATAGAAATGAGGAATGGGTTTGGGTGTTACAAATCCCTCCCAGAGGTCATACCAGTAAAGTGGAGTATAGAGTTGCCCCACTCCGCATGTGAGAATGAGCTCTTCCTCTTTTATTCCCAGCAACGCATCCCATTGATAATAGTAAAGTTCCGGCTCCCAGGAATACACCGGAAGCCCTGCTTTACCGTAAAGCACAAGAGAAATGTTGTTAAATTGGAACACCTTCTGTTTGCCATGGATAAAGGGATAGCACCCCGCAGGAGCATAGAGGAAGAAGAACATATCAATTCCGGCTCCGATATCGGTTATTCCGGTGAGTCCGTAAAGGACATAATATTCAATATTTTCTCCTGTTGTATATCCAAAAACCTGTTCCATTTCCCCTTTTCTCAGGGTGTCCCCCCTCTGAAATGTAATGGTACAGCCTCCTAAAAGAAGAAATAAAATGCCCCTCTTCATATTTTAGGTATAACTCTTATCCGAGGAAAAGTCAAGGTAAGAGAATAACCCCGAGAGGGAGGATGGAGTAAAGAATAAAGGCATAATCAAGGGAAGAGAGTGGACTTTCCTTCAGCCTAATTCCCTTTCCGGGAATATACCCCTTTGCCTTCAATGCAAGTTCAAGTTCCTCTGCCCTTCTCATTGCAGAGAAAAGGACCGGATAAAAAACCGAGATAACCCCTTTTATCCCCTTTATTTTTCCTCCTCTTGCAAGCTGAGACCACCTTATTCTCTGCGCCTCCTCAACAAGCAGGGGTGCAAATCTCAAAGAGAGAGAAAGGACCAATGGAAGGTCCCTTACCCAGGGAATTCTCATGAAAGGTTTTAAAAGGAAAGAGAAAATTCTTGTTACCTCAAGAGGGGATGTTGTTGCCGAGAAAAGTCCTGCAGAGAGAAGGAGGAAGAATAACCTGAGAGAAAAAAGGAGACCTCTTCTCAGGCCCTCATAAGTTATGATGAGGTTTCCCCATGAAAATAAAACCCTTCCAGGGGTAAGGAGGGAGTGGAAGAGGAAGATAAGAAGGAAAAGGAAAAGAAAAGACCTTATTCCTGAAAGGAATCTTTTTAAAGGAACAGAGGATAGGAGGATGGGGAAGAGAATGAAAAGGAAAAGGAGAAACTGTTCCAGCCACCGGTCTGCATAGAATACAACCCCGATAAAAACGAGCACCATAAAAAACCTGACCCTCGGGTCAAGTCTGTGTATTACCGAATCTCCCGGAACATAAGCCTGAAATGGATACATTACCTTTCAAGACATGCCTTTATGAATCCCAGGAATACAGGGGAGGGGTCCTCAAGCCTTGAAAGAAATTCCGGATGGGACTGGGTTGCGACAAAGAAAGGATGCCCGGGAAGTTCAATGTACTCCATGAGTATCTCCCCATTGAGTGAGCGATGGAACCCTGAAAACACAAGCCCATTTTCCTCAAGTTTTCCAGCATATTCCGGATTTACCTCATATCTGTGTCTGTGTCTTTCAAGAACAAACTTCTCTCCCCCGTGTATTATTCCAAGTCTCTTTTTCTCAAGTTCCTTTGCACGCTCCATGTCCTTCTCTATCCTTCCCCTTTCTTTATAAAGTTCCATCACCCTTGTTTTTTCTTTGAGAACAGCAGCATATGCTCCAAGCCTCATGGTTCCACCGTATCTTTTCTTTTTAAGCAGGCGCTTCTGGGATGGCATGAGGTCAATAACAGGATGGGGGGTCTCAGGGTCTATCTCCGTTGAATTTGCTCCCTTCAATCCTGCAACATTCCTTGCATATTCAATAACCGCAAGCTGCATTCCAAAACATAGTCCAAGATATGGAACCTTATTCTTTCTTGCATACTCAATTGCCGCAATCTTCCCTTCCGTTCCCTTTGTTCCAAATCCTCCAGGGACAACTATACCGTGGAAATCGGAAAGAATCGATGTTCCCTTTTCAAGCAGTGAATCCGCATCAATCCACTCTATTTCAACCCCTGTATCAAGCCATGCCCCTGCGTGTTCTATTGCCTGATTCACCGATATGTAGGAATCCGGAAGTGTGTAATCCCCTATCTCCACATACTTTCCTATCATTGCAACCCTTATTTTCCTGGAAGGATTCAGAATCCTTTCCACAAGTTCCCTCCAGCGGGTCCAGTCAGGCTCTTTTCTCGGTCTCAGTCTCAATTTTTTGAGTATCTTTCTTCCAAGCCCCTCCTTCTCAAAATTGAGCGGGACCTCGTAGACTGTTTTCACATCAGGGGCGGATATAACATACTCCGCCTCTATGTTTGCATAGGTCTCTATTTTCTTCTTTCTTATACTGTCAAGGGGTTTCTTTGCCCTGCACAGAATGATATCGGGAAATATTCCATGTTCAGAAAGCGCCTTTATTGCCTGCTGGGTTGGTTTTGTCTTCATCTCAGGGATGTGGGAGGGTATAGGAAGATAGGTTAAAAGGATGTAAAGGACATTCTGTTTTCCTATCTCCCTTTCAAGAGACTTCATTGCAAAAAGGAAAGGAATATTCTCATAATCCCCTATGGTTCCTCCTATCTCAACCAGGGTTATCTCATAACCCCGGGCTGCAAGTTTCACCCTTCTTTTTATCTCATCCGGAACATGCGGAATGAACTGGACTGTTTTTCCAAGATACTCCCCCCTTCTCTCCCTGTCTATTATGGTTTTGTAAATCTGCCCCGTTGTTATATTGTTTCTTTTTGGAATGTTCTCTCCCAGAAAACGCTCATAACTTCCCAGGTCCTGGTCTATTTCCCCACCATCATCCGTAACCCATACCTCCCCATGCTCTGTCGGTCTAAGGGTTCCAGCATCGTAGTTTATGTAAGGGTCAATTTTTACTGCTGTTGTTCTGAAACCATATTCTTTTAAAATCCTTGCAATGGAGGCAGTTGCAATTCCCTTTCCAACCCCGCTCATTACACCACCTGCAACAATAATGTACTTCTTCATTTCTCACCTCACAAGCAGAATCTTTGCAATTTCCTCTTCAGTTTTCAGGAAGTAAACACCCGGAGGGAGCACAATGGATGAGAATCCCGGGACCTTCACACTTTTTACCTTTCTTCCACACACATCAAAGATATCCACCTCCCCCTCTCCCTTCAGCGCAATGGAACCGGAGTTTATTCTCGAAAAGCTTATTTTAGATTCTTTTCCATAACCACTTTCAGGAACCACCATCCCGTTTACCTTTATATCGTCTATGTAAATTCCCTCGGATGTATCCGAGGAATCACTTACCCATCTGAATAAAAGCCGGATGGTATCGCCTGGAGGGAAGGGAATGGAGTAGGTATAGGGAGCCCATCCAAAAACAAGGTCCTTTAAAGCACCGCCCGACCCTATATAATCCAGAGTTTCGGATTTTTCACCATTTAAAACCTCAACATAAAGTCCATCATTTCCATAGATTGTAACCCTGAGATAGGCGTAAAAGGAAAGAACCGGTGGAGAGGAAAGGATGAGAGGGGGAGAAAGGAGGGAATCGTCCATATTGTTGAGATAGAGGGAGTCAACCCCACAGTACCAGGAGCGGGTTCCGGAGTGAGACCTTCTTTCGGAAAGATGCCAGTGACCCGTTGCGAGCCAGTCTCCGGGAATCTCTGCATCGTCTTCAAATAGGGTGAATCCAACCGGAATGGTGAAGGAGAAGGAATCAGGAATAAGGGGGCTTCCCGAGTGATATATATTTATGTTTCCGAAGGAAGGAACATCAAAGGATGGGACCACAAAGGGAATTGTGTCAATATATGTCTCGCCTGGTGGAATCTCAGGATAAGGTTTTTCTGGAGAGGGAAGGAAGAGGTCTGAGGCTGCCTGGCGGAGGACAGAAAATCCGGAGGAAAAGCCTGCGTTTTTGAGGCAAACAAAAAGGGTTCCGGAGGAGGAAGGCTGGGGTGATGGAGGAGAAATGAAGAATGTATCGCAAACAAACTTACATTCTCCAACGGTAAATTCAAGAGGATATCCTCCTGCATTCAGTTTCACAACCTCTCCGTTTTTCCCTCCTTTTTTGTAGAACGAAAATGCAGTATGAAAGGTATCCTGAGTCAGAGGAGGAAGTTTAATTGCTTCAGAACCATCCAGGACGTAAACTGTTGTATCGTAGGCATAGAGATTGAGGGTGAGAGAAAGGGTTTCGGTATCGCTGTTATTCACAATAACTCCAAGAGAAACGGTATCATCAGGGTTCAGGTATCCGTCGGGCTCCTCAAGGAAGGCGTTTAAAGAATATTTCCCCTTTATCCTTATTTCTCTCTGATAGGGAATTGCATTTTTTGCGACAACCGTGAGCAGCATGGATGGGTCCCGGGTTGAACCAGAGAAATGGGCTTTTCCTGAGAGGTCGGTGGAGTCAACCAGCATGGTATCAGAGGAAAGGAGGCAGACTCTTGCAGGGAATGGAGTGCCGTTCTTTTTTACATAAACAGTGAAATCAAAAGATGGAGGAAGAGAATCAGGGGCTGAGACCTCAAGCATGAGGGGAGGTTCTGTCCATACGGACATCTCAGGGTCTCCAAGCAAATTCAACTGATACTGGTGCCAGCGGTAAACGTTTTCATCCCTGGAATATGGGATAAATCTTGCCTTGGTGAGGGCAAGTGCCTTTCCTATTCTGTTATCTTCATTGAAAAGAACATCGTAGAATGCAAGGTCAAACCGGTCAGAGTATCCAAATCCTGGATTTCCAGGAGAACCCCATCCATACCTTGCATTTGCAATTGCGGCAACCCCTCCTCCCTGAGGATTTCTTATCCAGTGCTCGCTTATTGCATCATAGTCAAAAGCCCCAACCCAGCAACCTATGGAGTAAAGAATACCCTGCATATCACCATTTTTGAGCGTATCAATGATATCGTTAACAAGATAATCCTTTCCCACTCCCATTGCCCATATCCACCCATGCCCATCGTGGTTGAAAAGATTCATACCTGAATTTATTGCCTGAACCACAGTGTGGGTAGATTCGTTTCCCCAGGATTCATAAAGTTTTGTTATCTCCATGTAATCTGGTATGAAGAGGGAGTCTATTTTCTCCTTTGCTATTGACTGGTCTGTATAGGGGTCATCCCAGAGAATTTCCGCACAGAAGAGGATTCTTTTGAGATAATCAGGAGGGGGATTCTTTTCGTAGTTTATTACCTTTCTTACAAACGTAAAGGCATCAGGAAGGGTATCCACAGGAGCCCTTCCAACATAAACATCAGGATATAAATCAACAGAATCCTCAACCTCACCAAAGATATTATCTCCATCCTCATCCCATGTCCCGTCCAGGTCCGCATAGTAAAGGTCACACGGGATTGAATCCTCATCGGACATGAATCCTGCCTCACATGACATGGCAAATGCCTCTCTTTCGGGAATTATATCCACATCCCCTCCGAGAAGCACCCATCTTGCCCCGTAATTCTCATGCATTTCCTTTATGAAGTTCCTTATCTTCTCCTGCAGGTCCCTTCCGGGATATGATAGTTCTATATCCTCTACATGGTAGATTGCAGTCCTCAATCCCTTTTCTTCCTTCCATCTCTTCAATTCCTGAAAAGCAGTATCAAGCTCCTGGGAGGTAATAATCACATAATCAAGACCGCTACCCTTTTTTTCCTTTAAGACATCATACTCAACAATCAGTCTTCCTGCCTTGAGGAGCCTTATTCTATCAGGAGGGATAAATCTTGCAGGGATTAAGGAAATGAGAATGCAGCCTGAGGTGGCTTCATAAGAAAGAATGGAAGAAGGGTAAGGAGAAAGTTCCTTAAGAGAAATAAACCTTTTGGGTCTGGATATGAGTGGATAGGGGACCTGGACGGGATAGGGAACGCCCCTTATCTCCGCCCAGGTCGTATCCTCAAGTTTTACGTAATGGAGTTCAGGTTTTCCCGAGACAGGTATAGGGTATGAAACCCTTGGAAGCTGTGGTTTTCCCACCTCATGGGTTAGGTCCTTGCCGGGAAGATAGACTTTAACATACTCTCCTTCTTTCTGGATGGAGAAAGAAAACTCAAAATCCCGGATATAAAGAGAAAGGAGGAAAAGGAGCAATTTAACCCTCCTTTTTCCTCCACTCTTCCTCTACCTTCTTCCTGTACTCCTCTATTGCCCTGCGTTCTTCCTCCTTCTTCCTTCTCTCCTCCTCTTCCACATACATGCGTTCGGAAAGCACTATATCCCTTCTGTCTTCTCTTATCTCCATCACCTTGAGTGTCAGTCTCTCTTTAAGATTGTACTTCTCCCTGAATGGTCTTCTCACAAGCTGGGACATGGGAACTATTCCCTCAAGCCCCTTCTCAAGTTCGACAACAATGCACTTCGGTCTTATCTCCACAACCCTTCCAACAACTGTGGAACCGACGGGATGGCGCCTCATAAATATCCTGAAGGGGTCTGGCTCAAGCTGCTTCAATCCAAGGGATATTCTCCTCTTTTCCCTGTCAACCTTGAGAACCTTGCACTCTATAATCTCACCCTTCTTGAGAACCTCCTTTGGATGCTTTATCTTCTTGGTCCAGGATATGTCAGAAACATGGAGCAATCCTTCTATTCCCTCCTCAAGTTCTACAAATGCACCGAAGGATGTAAGATTTGTTATCTTACCTTTAACCCTTGAACCAACGGGATACCTTTTCTCAATCCCCTCCCATGGGTCAGGGAATGCCTGCCTTAATCCCAGGGCTATGCGCTGGTTTTCCTTGTCAACGTCCAGGACTATTGCCTCTATCACCTCTCCAAGTTTCACAACCTCAGAGGGGTGCTTTATGTGCTGGCTCCAGGACATCTCGGATATATGCACAAGTCCCTCAACACCTGGTTCAAGTTCAACAAATGCGCCATAATCCACAATGGATATTACCCTTCCCTTCACACGCTTTCCAGGAGGATACCTCTCCTCTATACCATCCCATGGATTTGGAACCATCTGCTTGAGCCCGAGGGAAACCCTTTCCTTTTCCCTGTCTATCTTTATCACCATCACCTTTATCCTGTCTCCTATCGCAAGAATCTCAGATGGGTGGGATATCCTTCCCCAGGACATATCTGTTACGTGGAGCAGCCCGTCAACACCACCCAGGTCTACGAAGGCACCAAACTCGGTAACATTCTTCACAACTCCCTCAACCACGTCTCCTTCCTTCACCTCGGAGAAGAACTTCTTTCTTGCGAGTTCCTTCTCCTCCTCCAGGATTATCCTTCTGGAGACAACAATGTTTCTTCTCTTCCAGTTTAGTTTTATTATCCTCACGTCCAGGTTCGTTCCAACCAGAGCATCCATGTTTTTTACCGGTTTTGTGTCAATCTGCGAGCCGGGAAGAAATGCCTCAACCCCGAACACATTCACCATGAGACCGCCCTTCACTCTCCTCATCACCCTTGCAGTTATCGTGCGCTCATTTTCATAACTGTCCTTTATCTTGTCCCACACCTTGAGGAAGTCCGCCTTCTTCTTTGAAACAACCGCAAGTCCTTCCTCGTTCTCAATGTCGTCCACATACACATCAATCTCATCTCCAACCTTTATTTCCTCGGGATTCTCAAACTCCGTTATCGGGATAACACCTTCCGACTTCATCCCCACATTTACAATAACCTCCCTCGGGGTTATTTTGACTATCTTCCCCTTCCTTATTCCTCCAACAGGTTTTTCAGTAAAGGTCTCCTCGTAAAGCTTACGAAGTTCCTCCTCTGACAGGTTTTCCAGTTCCATAACCTCGTTTTGCTGTGTCATACCCTATCTACCTCCTTTCTTTATAGATTTTTGATGTATTCAACAACATCCTTTATAACCCAGTCAGGTGTGGAGGTCCCGGATGCAACCCCCACCGTTATCTTACCAGAAAACCATGCCGGGTCAATATCCTCTTTTGTCTCTATGTGATATGTCTCACATCCCTCATTCCGTGCTATCTCAACAAGTCTTGATGTGTTTGCAGACATCTTCCCCCCGACGACAAGCATGAGGTCCACCTCTTTTGCAAGCAACTTCGTTGATTGCTGTCTCATGTAGGTTGCATTGCATATTGTGTTGTAAACTTTTAATTCCTTTACCCTTTCCACAACATACGAGATTGCAAGTTTTAAATTTTCTATGGATTGGGTTGTTTGAGCAACCATTCCTATTCTGTCTCTGTCTTCAATAACAGGTATTCTTCTTTTATTCATTGCCTCTGCCTTACCCCCCGTATGCCCTATGATTCCTATGACCTCAGGGTGATTTTCCTCCCCCACAACAATCACCCTGTATCCCTCCTCACAGAGTTTCCTGGCATACTCCTGAACCCTTTTTACAAAAGGGCATGTAGCATCCACAATCTCAAATCCCTTTTCCTTCGCCTTTTCAATAACATCAGGTGGAACCCCATGAGACCTTATTATAAGGATTCCACCATGAGCCTCATCAAGAGAATTTATAGGATGGATGCCAAGTTCCTCAAGTTCGTGCACTGCCTGGGGATTGTGAATCAAGGGACCGAGTGTGAAAACCGGTTTATCGGTTCCTTCCTTGGTTTTCTTTGCAATATTAAGTGCCCTCATAACTCCAAAACAGAATCCAATGTGTTCAGCAACCATCACATTCATTCCACCATCTCCTTAATTTTATCAAGCACATACTGGCTTAGTTTTCTTCCATTCTCGGTGGATGGTTCTCCCTCAGGATAAACCGGGTCTGCAAATTTTATGTAAAACGGAGTCCTCTTGAAAAAGTGGTTCCACATGGGCTCATGTGTTCCCCAGATAAGAACGGGAACTATGGGAACTTTGAGTTTCAGTGCAAGCCATCCAACCCCGGGCTGTGCCGGGAGGAACTCACCCGTCTTTGAGCGGGTTCCCTCAGGAAACATCATAAGTGCCTTCCCCTCTTTGAGGATATTTATCGCCTTTCTTATTGCAGCCATGTCCACCCTCTCCGTATCAGCAGGAAATGCGTTAAAGGACATGAGAAACCAGGAAAAGAGTTTGTTGGTAAACAGTCCCTTCTTTGCAAAGTAGTAAACCTCACGCTGGGGGATTGCTGCCCCAACAAGAGGGGGGTCATAGTTTGAGCGATGGTTGGGAGCAATTATAACAGGTCCCTCCTTCGGGACCTTCTCCCAGCCCTTAATCCTCAAACCGAAAAGTATCCTGAATATCCACCTTATCAGAACCTGACCCAGGGCATAGTGCCATTTCTTACGCACCGCCTCTCTCCTTTATCATTTCTATAACCTTATTCACCTGCTCCTCTATGGTGAGATTGGTGGTATCCAGCAAAACCGCATCCTCTGCCCTCTTCAGAGGACTGTGTTTTCTCTTTGAATCAGCCTCATCCCTTTTTCTCAATTCCTCCATCACCTCCTCAAGAGATACATTTATCCCCTTTTCTTTCAGTTCAAGCTGTCTCCTTCTTGCCCTCTCCTCAAGAGATGCCGTCATGAATATCTTCAGGTCTGCATCAGGGAAGACAACAGTTCCTATATCCCTTCCCTCACAAATAACCTTTCCCCTTTTGCCCATTTCTCTCTGTCTTTTTACAAGTTCCTCCCTCACCCCTGGATAGGAAGAAACAAGGGAGGCGAGCCTGCTTATCTCCGGAGTTCTTATTTTTTCAGTAACATCCTCACCATCCACAAAAACCCTCTGCCCCTCCGCACTTCCCCTGAATTCTATCTTAACTTCCCCGGCTATTTTCTCCACCATTGAGATATCCCCGGGGTCAATCCCGGACTTTTTCACCCGGTATGCAACCCCCCGGTACATGGCACCTGTATCTATATAGACCCACTTTAACCTTTTCGCAACCTCCTTTGCTGTGGTTGTTTTTCCGGAGGCTGCGGGTCCATCTATTGCCACTATAAATCTCTCACTCACCCCTCTATTATGCAGGCCAAAATGAAAAAATCAAGATTCTATTGACAAATTTTATAAAGGATGTAAAATTCTCAAAAACCAGGAGGTGAAGTATGTTTTTTCTTATTGCACTGCACATGAATTTTCCAGTTGAGTTGCCGAGGGCTTTTATACGGCAACCCAAAGCTACGGTAGACCAGCCAACCTATCTTGTGGTTTACATGTACCCGTTCTCTCAGCGAATGGCAAAGGGTGGATATGCAATAATTGTGGTGAATGCACTGAAGCCCGGTGGAGAGATTGATACGCTTTACTCTGGAGGAGCACGGATTCATGTGATTGAACAGAATCCCGATAATTCAATCTCGCCTCTTCCTGAAGTTGTTTCCATATCCAGTGGGGCTGGATTTGGAATGATAGCGGCAGGAGAAATTGAACTTGCAGGGGTATATGCCACCGATACCGCAGGGGTGATGAAACCCAGCTTTGTGTACCCCTTCTTTGTGGATACCTCCTCCACATCCTGGAGTCCCTCCAGGCTGAAAATTGAGGGACCCACCCGCATTAATGCCTCAGAGGAAATTCCGGGTGTTTTTGATGTTCTCCTCCTCGGGAGTGATGGACACATATATTCCAACTATCCCTTCCCCCCAGAACTTGATACAACATCTGTCATGGTTACGGTGCTTGATGATGACAGTTCTGCATGGGTTTCCTCCATCATGGGAACCGGAACCAGTATAGTGGTCCCCATCATAGGGGGAATGGGAAATGTGCTTGTTTACGATACAGAATCGGAATCCATCCGAATAGTTGCATACGATGTGGGAACGGGATATAACCTTGCTCCCGATACATTTACAATTGAGGTTGTACCAATGGATGAGCCAGCAACCTTTGTTCTCTATCCATTCACTGGTTACTACGGGAATGTGGGATATCCAAAGTATGCACTTGGAATGGTAATGGGAGAAAATGGACCCAATATAAATGCAACAACTCAGGAAGTCAAGTTTACCGGATATGACTTTATGGGAACGTCATCTTTCAGTGTCAGTCCATCAGACTGGACCTCGTTTATTGGTGGTGCTGTCTCAATGGTGTCCAGCGATACTGAACCGGATTCCTGCACATTTATAGAAATCTCGTTAAGAGGAACACCCGAGATATTCCCGGTACTGAGTGCGAAATACTACACCCAGGCATTTCGCGATACTGGAGAGGCTACATTCCTCAAGGTTCTTATACCATCCACAGGGGTTGTGGGAGATACAATACCTGTGGAGTTCTTTGCAGTTGATGCATGGGAGAATGTGGATACAACCTACGAGGGGTTTGCCTACCTCTTTCCAAACAACGACTCCAATAATACGGTCTCTATAATTGACTCCCTGGGAGATACCATTTCCTTTGTCCACCTTGTGAATGGAGAGGCAACAGTTTATCTTGTGGATACCGAACCCGAGACACTTGAGATGCTGTTCGGTGATGCTGAACATGCGCTTTTCTTTGCCTACCTCGGGCTCCGGAGTTTTGAGGGAATAAAGGAGATAGCATTCGTCAATCCAGGTGACACTGCTGTTGCATGGGATGTTGATGCAGGGTCTCCTCTCATAACAGGAATAAAGTACATGGGAACCGTAAAGGCTGTGGACGATTCCGGGATGGTTGATGTTTCCTTCAATGATACTGCAATAATTCATGTTACCGGGAACTGCATTCTCTCGGATACCCTTGTACCCGTTGTTGATGGAATAGGAACCTTTACCTTCATGGACACAACAGAGGAGAATGTGTGGCTTAAAGTTGGAGGTGCAGGGCTCAATCCGGATTCCATTGAACTCAATTTCCGCTCAGAGGACGCTGGTGTGTTCACGGCAGTCGTTACGGATATGAATGAATGCCTGGTGAACGACACGGTTCACTTCCTTATCTACACCCTTACCTCAAATCTTGCGCTTGATACCACCTTCACTGGATATGACTCCCTTGTGATTGAGGAGGGGAATCCAAATGGAAGTGTTTATGGAATAAACACTGACCTTTCCAGTATACCAATAGTTCAGGGCCTGGGAGAGGGGTACCTCTCAAGTTCGGAGATAGAGGCGGTTGAAATCAGCGCGGTGGACGAGAATGGTATGCTCTCCCCCCTGACCATGTCCCACATTGACTTCAAGGGAGAGCTGGTATGGGAGATATTAGGAAATCATCTTATAAACATCCCGGACACCATTGTGTTTTATGTTAGGGATGCATACGGAAATCTCCTGGATCACACCGGAGACTCGGTCTATCTCTCCATAACCGAAAAAGGAGGAAGTGAGCCTAACTCCTGGACGCTTGACCCATCTCCTGTTCCCCTTGTGAATGGGGTGGGTAAAACAGAGCTTGTTGACACAGAGCCTGAAACACTTACCGTCTCCTATTATGCTGACGAGAGCAGGTTCAAATACTCACCATGGCCTGAAGAGCTTGTCTACATGGGAAAGGGAAATGCACTCACCTGGTCTCTTTCTGTTCCTGCTATCATAACGGATAAGGGAGTGATAACCTTCTCAATCCCTGTTAAAAGAAGAGTTAAAATAAAGGTTATAGATGCTGCAGGAAGGGTTGCCCAGACACCGGTTGACAGAGTTCTTCCGCCGGGTGTGTATCAGGTGAAGATGAAATCCGCTCCTCCAGGAGTTTATTTCATAAGGATGGAGGCGGGTAAATTCACAAAGACGGAGAAGGTGGTATGGATAAGGTAAAGGAAAAGGTTGAGCGTGCACTTTCAAGGATAAGGGGATACCTCCGCAGGGACGGAGGGGATATAAAACTTGTTGAGGTCACCCCTGAGGGTGTGGTGAAGGTGAGGCTCATGGGAGTTTGTGCAGGATGTCCCTACGCAATGCAGACCCTTCATGCGGTGGTTGAGAGGGAGATAAAAAAAGAGGCACCGGAGGTAAAGAGGGTAATAGCGGTATAGGGAGGAAAAAGATGGATGAGAAGAAGAAAAAGGCACTTGAGGAGGCTTTGAGGCAGATAGAGAAGCAGTTCGGGAAGGGTGCAATAATGAAACTCGGTGGAGAGGAGGTTGTGAGGGTTGACGTGATACCCACGGGCTCCATCTCCCTTGACCATGCACTTGGAATAGGAGGGATTCCCCGTGGAAGGATAACGGAAATATTCGGTCAGGAGGCATCAGGAAAGACAACGCTTGCATTGCACATAATCGCAGAGGCACAGAAAAGAGGAGGCGTTGCAGCGTTCATAGATGCGGAGCATGCTCTTGACCCAACCTATGCCCAGGCCTTGGGTGTCCAGGTGGATGAGTTACTTATCTCCCAGCCGGATACCGGAGAACAGGCACTCGAGATAGCAGAGACCCTGGTGAGGAGTAATGCTGTTGATGTTATAGTTGTTGACTCAGTTGCAGCACTTGTCCCCAGGGCGGAGGTGAATGGAGAAATGGGTGATGCACACGTTGGATTGCAGGCACGCCTCATGTCCCAGGCATTGAGAAAGCTCACAGGGGTGATAAATAAATCCTCAACCTCTGCCATATTCATAAATCAGGTGAGATTCAAGATAGGACCCACCTTCCCTGGAGCCTCTCCCACGACCACACCAGGTGGACTTGCACTCAAATTCCACACATCCGTTAGACTTGAGGTGGTGAGAATGCATCAGATAAAAAGAGGAGATGAGGTTATAGGGGCTAGGACCAAGGTGAAGGTTGTCAAGAACAAACTTGCTCCACCCTTCAAGAAGGCAGAGTTTGATATACTTTACGGTGAGGGAATATCCCGGGAGGGAGAGTTACTTGATCTTGGAAGTGAACTCGGGGTGGTGAAGAAGTCAGGAACATGGTATTCATATGGGGATAAAAGACTGGGCCAGGGAAGGGAGCAGGCAAGACTATATCTCAGGGAAAATCCAGAGATTGCACAGGCAATAGAAAAGGAGATAAGGGAGAAACTGGGTCTTCCCTTTCCATGATCTTTCTTCTTGCAGTAACCCTTATTCTCAGGGATGGCAAAAGGATAAACTCCCCCTCCATCCACCTGGAGGGGGAGAAAATTTTTCTTGAAGATACGGTTCTTTCAAGAAGGGATGTGGATGAGATTGTTTTTAAAACCGGTGGAATAAGCATGGGAAAGGGAGAGAGGGACGTATCTTCTTTGCTCCGGCTCGCAGAAAAGGCGGACTCTCTATTTCCTGATGCTCCCGGGGTTGTGCTCATAGATGAGGGGAGATGGGAGTACTTCCCGGATGGCTCCCGAAAATACACCTACCACTTTGCAGGTCTTGTAAAAAAAGAGGAAAAAAGAGGCTGGAGGAGAAGGTTTTTCTGGTACGAAAAAGAGAGGGAGGCCCTGAGAGTGGAATATGCAAGGGTGATAAAGCCTGATGGGAGTGTGAGATATGCAGGGGAGATAAAGATAGCATCTCCCACAACAGGAGATGTTTTCTTTGACAGGGGAGAGATAGCATCTTTTGAATTGCCCGATGTTGATCCTGGGGATATAGTGGAATATCTCTATGTTGATTCAACCTTCAAGCCCTGGTTCCCATCCCTTTTTGAAGGAGACTGGTTCTTTGGGGGGAGGGAGCCGGTTCTTTATTCTTCTTTAACCATAAAGATTCCACCGGGTGAAACCTTAATATATGTTGCAAGGAATGGAAAACCAGAGGTAAAAAGAAAGAGAAACGAATGGACATTCACCATGGAATGCATTCCTCCTGTGATTGAAGAACCTTCCATGCCCCCGCTTTCAGACATCGTTCCCTCCATAACCTTTTCAAACCTCACCTCCTGGGACCCTCTTTTTGACTGGTATGGAGAATTTCAGAAAAGAAGGCTCAGGATAACCCCCAGGATAAAAAGAGTTGCGGATTCCCTCACCTCGGGGGTTGATGAACCCGAAAAGAAAGTAGAGATACTGTACCACTGGGTTCAGAGAAACATAAGATACATATCCATAAAGGGGGGAGCATCCTCAGGAGTATCCGGGCATCCAGCAGAGGAGACCCTGCTCAAAGGCTATGGAGATTGCACTGACAAGGCAATCCTTTTTGCTGCGCTTTTAAGGGCATGCGGGATAGAGGCATATCCGGTTTACATAAACACAAACGATGCCGGGTCCCTTGTGAGGGAAGTCCCGTCTTTTTACGGGAACCATGCAATAGACAAGGTAAAATTTGATGGAAAGGAAATTTTTCTTGATGCAACCGGTTATTATTCAAGGTATCCATCCTTCTGGTCTGCTGACCATGGGGTATGGGCTGTAAATGCTCTTGAGAGAAAGATAGAGTACATTCCCATTCCTCCTCCTGAAAAAAATGCAAGAATTTACACCTATTCAATGGTGCTTCATGAGGATGGAACCCTTGATGTGGAATTCCAGTCGGAATACACGGGGGATTATGAGTCATGGATAAGGGGCTTCTGGGATACAAGAAGGGAGGAGGAAAAAGAAAGGGTATTCCAGGGGATGGTGAAGGAGGTTTCCCCAAAGGCAGAACTTGTATCCTGGGAGATTGAAAATCTCAAGGACCTCTCAAAGCCCCTGAGGCTGAAAATAAGGTACCGGATAAAAGATTTTCCAGAGAAGGCAGAAAATTACTGGATTTTCAGGTTACCGGAACTTCAGGAAAGGATGGAAAAAAGAGAACTTTCCCTCACCGAAAGAAAGTATCCGCTTTTTTATGAGACTTCAGAGATGATAGTGCAGCGTGTGAAACTTATTCTTCCCCCAGGGAAGGTATCACCCCCATCATCCATAGAACTCAAGGGAAGATATGCATTGTTTTCAGGAGAGTACAGGGTTAAAGAGGATACCCTTTATCTTGAAGCGATATGGAAGAGATGGGAAAGAGAGATTCCTCCGGAGGAGTATTCTGAATACAGAAGACAGGTTATGGAGGCAAAAAGATGGCTTGGAAAACCCGTTATACTGGAATTGCAGTAGTTTTTGTTCTTCTATCCTGCCAGCATGCGGTTTTCAGAGGCGATGTGGTTTACCTGCTGAACGAGGAGGAGTTGAGAGGGGAGGTTGTGAAGATAGATGGAAGGGTGGTGATAAGGGGGGATGAAGAAAAAAGCATTGCAAGGGATAGTGTGATTGCAATAAAACTGGGGAAGAAAAGAGAGGGATGGGAGTGGAAGGAGGTGAAGGACATAAAGGACCCGGTTCTTAAAAGGGCACTCCTTTCAGATTATAAACCCCCAGGGGCAGGATGGGTGAATCTCTGGGTGGAGAAGAAGCTCATTCTCAAAGAGGATTCCTCCTATGTCTATGAGGAAAGGAGGATAAGGAAAATACTGGATGAGAAGGGGACAGGGGCTGGAAATATAAAAATTTCCTACCTTGGCAGGTGTGAGAGAGCAGAAATTCTCTGGGGAAGGAGTGTGTCTGGAGGGAAAGTTTATCATCTTGAAGAGATTGCCATAGAGAGAGGAAATCCCTACGGAAACTATCCTGGTTATGAAAACGAAAGAATTCTCAAGTTTGCCCTTCCGGAATGCAGACCAGGGAGTGTTGTGGACTATGCAGTAAGAATTGAGGGAAGATGGGATAAGAAAATTCCACTTTTTTATGCATTTACCACCGGGGACAGAGACCCCACCCTGCATGAGAGGATAGTGCTTGAAACGGATGGAGTGGAGGTTGAACTTTCAGGACCGTGGAGAAGTGAGGGTGAAAGATGGGTATGGGAGGAGGATTCATTGCCAGGGATAGTAAAGGAACCGCGTCTTCCCCCCAGACCTTATCTCTTTCCTTTTCTTTCTGTCTCGGTTCCCTCTCCCATTGAACTTGAGCCTGAAAGCATTGATTATCCGGGTAATGAACCGGATGAGATTTTCATATCCCTGATGAAAAGCCTTGAGATACTTCCCTTTCCCTCCAGCAGAACCAGCATATTTCCTCTTCCACCCCATGAGGTTCTTGAAAAAGGAAGGGGAACACGGATGGATGTTGCATTTCTTCTATATTCAATCCTGAAAACAAAAGGATATGACTGTGACATGGTCCTGGTGAGAAGCCGGGAGGAAGGTGAATCACCGGGTAAGAATATAAGAGAGTTTGATGGAGCGCTTGTGAGATGCAGGGAGAGGTGGTATGACCCGGGAGATTTTCTCAATCCTCCTGGCTGGATATCCCCGGATTATCAGGGAACCTGGGGATATTCCCTTGGGGAGGGGAGGCTCGTGGAGATTCCCCGGGTGGAGGAGGTGATAGAAATAGAAAGGGATGTGCGGGTTGAGGGGAGGGATGCGGTGATAGAGGAAAGGATTATTCTCTCTGGAGAGGAGGGAAAGGAGTGGAGAAGGATGGCAAGGAGAAAAAAAGAGGAGGTGAAGAGGTTTGTTGAGAGATATGTGAACTCCGTGGAGCCTGGAAGTGAACTTGTTTCGTGGAAGATCGAAAATGTTGATGAAATAACAAAGCCTCTTGAGGTAAAACTCATATACAGAATTCCAGGATTCTTCACTCCATCGGGGCGCTTTCTTGTGTTCCATGTGCCAGGGGTTCACCCCTCCGCGCGGGATGTTGGGGCGATGGGAAGAGTAAACCCTCTTTATCTCAAAAAGACAAAAAGGGAAGCAGTGAGAGTAACACTCACCATACCACATGGATACAGGATTTCCCATCTTCCAGTTTCCCTTTCAGCAACATCCCCTCCTTTTGAGTTTGATTTGAAGGTAATCAGGGAAAAAGACAGAATAAGGATGGAGTGGGAAAGAGTGGAGAAAGGTGGGGTGTATTCCCGGGATGTTTATCCTTCCTACCGAAAGGCGAGGCTCAGAGAGGCAGAACTTGGAGAAAAATGGATAATCCTGGA
This sequence comes from bacterium, assembly GCA_029258725.1. Taxonomy (GTDB): domain Bacteria; phylum Hydrothermota; class UBA3072; order JAPDKE01; family JAPDKE01; genus JAPDKE01. The sequence goes on from JAPDKE010000018.1 coordinate 60,991, forward strand.
AAGGAGGTAAAAATGAAGATGCTCGTTACCGGAGGTGCTGGATTTGTTGGGTCACATGTTGCAGAGTATTTCTTAAAAAAGGGATGGGAGGTGGTGATTTATGATAATCTTTCAAGGGGAGAGCTGTTAAAAAAAGAAATAAGACATCTTGACTATAACTGGAGGTACCTTAAAGAGAACTTTGATAGGGTCACCTTTTTTAAGGAAGACATAAGAGACATGAAGCGCCTCATGGAGGCGATGGAGGGGGTTCAGGTTATAGTCCATGCAGCAGCCCAGACTGCCGTTACAGTCTCTGTTGAGGACCCCCATCCTGACTTCACCGTGAATGCCCTGGGAACATTCAACGTGCTTGAGGCAGCAAGAAAACTCGGATTGAAACCCACGGTTATTTACTGCTCCACGAACAAGGTATACGGGGACAATGTGAATAAGATAAAGGTGATAGAGGGTGATAAGAGATACTCCTTTCCTGAGGAATATAAACTGGGAATTCCCGAGGATTTTCCGGTTGATCTCTGTGAACACACTCCCTACGGATGCTCAAAACTCACGGGGGACCTTTACATGCAGGACTATGCACATCTTTATGGATTTAAGGTTGGTGTTTTCAGGATGAGCTGCATATATGGAACAAGACAGTTTGGGGTTGAGGACCAGGGGTGGGTTGCCCACTTTGTTATATCCACCCTGCTTGATAGACCCATAACCATCTATGGGGATGGAAAGCAGGTGAGGGATGTTCTTTATGTTGAGGACCTGGTTCGTGCGTTTGAAAAATTCATTGAGAGCGATGTTTCGCATGGGGTTTACAACACCGGAGGAGGTCCTGATAATACCCTTTCACTTCTGGAACTGCTTGACATGCTTGAAAAACTTACCGGTAAGAGGACGGAAGTAAGATTTTCGGACTGGAGACCATCGGACCAGCGCGTTTATATATCAAGGATAGAAAAGATAAAAGAGGAACTTGGATGGGAACCCTGCATATCCCCGGAGGAGGGGGTTAAGAGGCTTGTGGAATGGGTTGAGGAGAATAAGAACCTGTTTGAGTGATGCTTGAACTCTGTAATCTTGGAAAGAGATACGGTGCAGTATGGGCAGTGAGAAATCTCAACCTTAAATTGAAAAAAGGGGAGGTATTTTCCTTCCTTGGACCAAATGGTGCGGGTAAGACCACCACCCTGAAAATGGTCGCAGGTGTTCTTTTTCCAACAGAGGGCAAAATCCTGATAGATGGAATAGATGTTAATGAGGAACCGGAGAAGGCAAAAAAACTGACAGGATACATTCCTGATGTTCCATTTCTCTATCCACAGCTTACCGGAAGGGAATTCCTGCATCTTGTTGGAAGGATATACGGGATGACAAAAAAAAAGATAGAAAACAGCATAGAATACTGGAAGGAGAGGCTTGAAATAGGTGAGTGGATAGACCTTCCCTCCTCCGAATACTCTCATGGAATGAGGCAGAAGATAGTTTTTACCCAGGCACTCATGCATGAGCCTCTTCTCTTGATCATAGACGAACCAATGGTCGGGCTTGACCCGAAAAGTGCAAGGATAGTAAAAAACATATTCAGAGAACTTGCATCAAAGGGTAAGACTGTTTTTCTCTCCACCCATACCCTTTCCGTTGCAGAGGAGGTTTCTGACAGAATAGGTATAATTGAAAAGGGAAGGCTTGTTGCTGCCGGGACCCTTGATGAATTGAGGGAGAGATATAAAAGAGAGGGAAAAAATCTTGAGGAGATATACTTAGAAATAACAGAAAGGAGTGAGGGATGATAAGGATAGGGATTCTTGTCTCTGGAAGGGGCTCAAACATGGAGGCTATAATTGATGCATGTAAGGAAGGAAGGATAGATGGTGAGGTTGTTGTGGTTCTTTCTGACCGCCCCGATGCCCCTGCACTTGAAAAAGCAAAAAGAAAAGGAATCCCTGCAATGTATGTCCCTCCAGGAAAGAAAAGATATTCACTTGTCGGTGAGGCTGAGGAAGAATACATAAGGATACTCAGGGAGTACAGGGTTGACCTTGTGTGTCTTGCGGGATTCATGAGGATAATAAAAAGGCGCTTCCTTTCGGAGTTTGAGGGGAGGATAATGAACATTCATCCTTCCCTTCTTCCATCATTTCCCGGGCTTGAGGCACAGCGCCAGGCATGGGAGTATGGGGTGAGATTCTCGGGCTGTACCGTTCACTTCGTTGATGAGACAGTGGATGGAGGACCAATAATCCTCCAGGCAGTTGTTCCTGTATTTGATGATGATACACCTGAGAGCCTTGCGGAGAGGATTTTAAAGGAGGAACACAGAATATACCCTGAGGCCATTCAGTTGTTTGCAGAGGGAAGGTTGAGGATAGAGGGAAGGAAGGTGAAAATACTTCCAGGAGGTGAGGGATGAAGGTGAAGATTGGGATAGCAGGTGCGGGTGCAATTGCCCAGGTTGCACACATCCCTGCGGTTCTCTCATGTGAGGAGGCAGAGATTTACGCACTCTGCGATGTTGATGAGGCAAGGCTGTATAAGCTGCAGGAGAAGTATAAGGTTAAAATATACACGGACTTTGAGGATATGGTGAAGGACGAAGAACTTGATGCGGTTATTATTGCAACCCCGAATTATCTTCACTATCCCATGTGCATAGCAGCCCTTGAATACGGAAAATATGTTCTCTGTGAGAAACCCCTCGGGATAAATACAGAGGAGGTTGAAAGACTTGTTGAGTTTTCAAAAAAGCACGGAGACAAACTTGTTCCATGTTTCAACAACCGCCTTAGACCCGATGTAATAACCCTGAGAAAGTATGTGAAGGGAGGGGAGATAGGAAGGGTTTACTATGCAAAAACCGGATGGCTGAGGAAGATAGGACCCGAGACACCATCCTGGAGGCAGAGGAAAAGTGAGGCAGGTGGAGGGGTGCTTTTAAATCTGGGAATCCATCTCCTGGACCATACCCTATGGATACTTGAGAAAAAGCCGGTGAGTGTATGCGCCTCCCTGCATCTCTCAGGCGAGGTTGAGGATGCTGGAGTTTGCATGATAAGGTTTGAGGATGACTCCTTCATGACCCTTGAGGCTGGATGGACATTGCTCTTTGAAAAGGACTTCACCTACTTCAATCTGTACGGTGAGCGCGGTTCTGCCTTACTTTCTCCGCTTAAGATAGAACAGGTTTACAAGGACGAGGTGAGGGAGATAACACCCAGGAAGCCTGAGAGGAATCCATTCAAGGTCTCCTGTGAGGAGCAGATAAAGAGGTTTGTTGAGTTTGTTCAGGGTAAGAAGAAGCCCCCATTCACTCCCGAAGATGCGCTTGCACTTTCCAGGATAATAGATGCCGCATATCTTTCAAGCAGGGAAAAAAGGGAGGTGGAGCTCTGATAAGGATACTGATTTTTTCCTTCCTTTTATTCCTCTCCTTTCCTCCATCCCCGCTTTTCTTTCTCTCCTATGTTGCCTTTGTTTTTCTCTTTATGGAGCTGGAAAAGAAAGACAAAAAGGAGGCATTCTTCTTGGGATGGCTCGGTGGTGTTTTATTTTACCTTCTTTTGCTCCACTGGATTCTCTTTGCAAACATAGAGGGAGCAGGGAAAGTGTGGTCCATTTTTGCGTTCTTTCTTTTGATTGCCTATCTCGGAGTTTACTTCGGGATAGCATCCTTTTTTTCCTGTGCCTGGAAAAGATTTTATCTCTTCCCTCTCTTTTTCACCGCCCTTGAATTCTTCCGCTCCCTTTCTTCCTCCTTTGGATTTCCCTGGGGGAGTCTCTACTATACCCATGCAGACGCCTTTTATCTCAATCAGATAGTATCATTCCTTGGTCCCCAGGTTTTGACCCTTGCAGTCCTTTACATTAACTACTTCATCTATCGTGGGATAAAAGAAAAGAAAAATTTTGCCTATGCTGGAGGCATTGTCTTATTTCTCTTCCTTTACAGTGTTTTCACCATCCATGGAAAAAAATATCCCGGTGATACACAGGTCGCCCTTGTCCAGTTAAACATCCCTCCATTTCTCAAACGCTACGCCCCCGATTCCCTCAAACTTGAACGCATAAAGACATACGCCCGGGAAGATGCATGCCTTATTGTCTTCCCTGAGACGGCATCCCCATGCTATCCAGGAAACTCAAGAAAGTGCAGGAAGTTTTTTGAGGAAATTTCCCGGGGAAGGACCATACTCATGGGCTCTCCGGATGCGGAGTATGGAAGGGATATAAAGAGGTACAGATTTTACAATGCTGCAATTCTTTTTGAGGATGGAAGAATGGGAGAAAGATACCGGAAGATATACCTGGTTCCATTTGTTGAAAGGCTTCCCTACGACGATATAATTCCGGTTTTAAGAAAACTTGACTTCGGTCAGGGAAACTATTCCCCCGGTAAAGAATACAGGGTTTTCAGGACCTCATGCGGAAACTTTTCCTGCGGTATATGCTTTGAGTCCATATTTCCCAGGATATACCGGAGATTTGTGAGAAACGGTGCTGAGTTTTTTGTGAACATAACCGAGGATTCATGGTTCGGGAGAACCCTTGGACCCTATCAGCACTTCTCCATGGCGCGCATGCGCGCTGTGGAATACAGAAGATACATGCTGAGATGCGGAAATACCGGGATAACCGGAATAATTGACCCATATGGAAGAGTTATAAGTAAACTTGGACTGTTTGAAGAGGGGGTTGTCCGGGGGAAGATAAAGAGAATAAGGGAAAAGACCCCATATGCGGTTATAGGGGATTTTGTGGGATGGATGCTTTTGCTTTTCTTCTCTCTTTCCCTTTTCTTTACCCCGAAACCCTATTACAAACACAGAACCGCAGTTGTGGATAAAGGGGCAAGGATAGGAGAGGGGACGAAAATATGGCACTTCTCTCACATAATGGGAGGGGCTGAGATAGGAAGGAACTGTGTTATAGGGCAGAACTGCTTTGTTGGGAGAAGGGCAAAGATAGGGAATGGAGTCAAGCTTGAAAACAATGTCTCTGTTTTTGACCTGGTTACAATTGAGGATGATGTATTTGTGGGACCATCCGCAACCTTCACAAACGACATAAATCCACGCGCCCCATATCCAAAGCATGGGAACTGGATACCAACGCTTGTCAAAAGGGGGGCGACCATAGGGGCGAATGCAACGATTCTTCCCGGTGTTACCATAGGGGAGTGGGCAATGGTTGGGGCGGGAAGTGTTGTGACAGAGGATGTTCCTGCCTATGCTATAGTTTACGGAAATCCTGCAAGGGTTCATGGATACATATGTGAGTGCGGAGAAAAGCTGAAATTTGATGGAGAAAGGGCGGTGTGTGAGAAGTGCGGGAGGAGGTATGAGAAGAAAGAGGGAAAAGTATTTCCATCGGAGTCTTTTTGAGGTTCCGGGAATTGATGAGGTGAAGGAGGCTGGAAGGAGGCTCGGGGTTCATGTCTATGTTGTCGGGGGGACCCTGAGGGATATCCTGCTCGGGAAAAAGACCCGGGACCTGGATATAGCCGTTGAGGGGAGTGGAAGGAGGTTTGCGGAGGAACTCGGAAGGTTTATAGTCCTTAAAGAGGAGATGGATGATTACAGGGTTATAAGAAAGGGGTATTTTATAGATGTGATAGGGCTTGGGGAGAGACCCATTGAGGAGGATCTTAAAAGAAGGGATTTCACCATAAATTCTATGGGATACAGCATCTTCACCGGTGAATTCTTTGACCCCCTTGAAGGAATGAAGGATCTGGAAAGAAAACTCATAAGGGCGAATGGGGAGGAGAATATAAGAGAGGACCCATTGAGGATTTTGAGGGGATTGAGGCTCGGGGCTGCTCTTGGATTCAGGATAGAGGATGAAACCCTCAAACTCTTTATAAAACACCGTGGACTTTTAAAAAAATCAGCCCCTGAAAGAATACACTATGAACTTATTCTTATGTTCAGGGCAAGATGTTCCGGGTATATTGTCCCGGAGGTGTTTGATGTAATATTTCCTGGATTTTTAAAAATGAGAGATGTTCCAAAGGAGGAGATGGACTGCCTTGAGCATTCAATCCTTTCGCTCAAATACCTAGAAGAAATATGGGATGAACTTCCCCATTCCCCTCTTTCACAGTTCTCAAGAAAGATAAAGAGAAATGTTGGTGAGAGGCTCCATCTTTTAAAGATAGCCACCCTTCTGCACGACATAGGGAAGCCTGCGACCATGAGTGAAGAGAATGGGGAGATTCACTTCTACGGGCATGAGCAGTGGGGTGGGAGGTGGTGGGAAGAGGTGGGTGAAAATCTCAGGTTTTCCTGGAGGGAGATAGAATACATAAAAAGGATGATAGAGAATCACATGAGAATACATCTGCTTGCTGCACAGCCAGAGGTTACAGAACGTGCGATAAGAAGGCTTGTTATGCGGTTTGGAAGCGAGGTTATGGACCTTTCTTTATTGACCTGGGCAGATGCCCTTGCATCGGGAAATGAGCGGGATGTTGTCCCGGTTATAAAAGATATAATCTCCTACTATTATGCAATGAAAAACAAACCCAGACAGATTCTCATGGGAAGGGACCTTTTGAGACACTTTAAACTAAAACCAGGTCCTCTCATAGGTGAGATTCTTTCGTCTGTCCAGGCTGCGTATGAGTCAGGGGATATAAGAACAAAAAAAGAGGCACTTGAACTTGCAGCAAAGATTCTTGAAGAAAAGGGGGTGAGGATAAAACGCCCTTGATTTTCTCCTGATTTGTGATATTTTTATCCCATGAAGGTTCTTGTTTTGGGACTTGATGGTGCCCCATTCAGGCTATGGGATGAATTGTGCAGAGAAATGCCTACCCTCAGAAAATTGAAGGATGAGGGGGCTTATGGAATTCTTGAGAGCACAATTCCAAGCCTGAGTTTGCTTGCATGGCCTGTATTCTATACCGGAAAGAACCCGGGTAAAATAGGGATATTTGTCACAAAACTTGAAAAGGAGACCCTCTCGGATGTGAAACTCCCGACATCCAGGGATGTGAAATCCGAGGCATTCTGGGATGTTCTGGGGGATTACGGAAAGAAGGTCGGGGTTGTAAACATTCCTGTTACCTACCCGGCATGGAAGGTGAATGGATTCATGATAACAGGATTTTTAACCCCGTTCGGGGCGAAGGACTTCACATATCCTCCATCCCTGAAGGATGAAATTCCAGATTACATAATAGACCTTGAGATACTGACCGAAGATAAGAAACTTCCTGACAGGGATTTTGACAGGGAAAAGGTTCTTTCAAGGCAGTATGAGATAACCCGGAAAAGAAAAGAGGTATGTTTGAGGCTTATAAAGAGGTATTCCCCTGACTTTTTTGTGGTGAACTTCAAGGGTGTTGACAATGTTCAGCACATTTACTGGGATGTTCCTGAGAAGATAATGGAGTTCTTCAGGTTCATGGATGGTATTATAAAGGAATTTCTTGAGGTATGCTCTCCCGAGTATGTCTTTATCATGTCAGACCATGGATTCCATCCAAGGAGCACGAAGTATTTCTATATAAACCGCTGGCTTGAACTGAATGGGTACCTCAGAAGGAAGGTCAGTTTAAAGGCAAGGATTTCAAATCTCACGTATGTTGTTGGGATAAAGGTTGTTGAGTGGTTTCCTTTTATAAGAAATCTTGTTCCTGAGCGCGCAAAGAGAAAGGTGGTTGTTGAGGGAATGAGGGAGAGGATAGACTGGGAGCATACCCTTGCTTATGCAGACTGGCACAGGGGGATATACATAAATAGAAGTCTTCCGGAGGAGAGAAGGAGGGCACTTGTAAAGGAAATAGTGGAAAAAATGAGAGAGGCAAGGGACCCTGAAACAGGGGAGAAAATATTCCAGAGAATACTCACAAAGGAGGAGGCATTTTCGGGTCCTTATACAGACATGCTTCCTGATATAATATGGCTTCCATCCGAGGGATACAGGATAAACGCAAATCTCTATCCCTCCCTCACATCCCCAAGGCTTGATGCAATGCATACAACCGGGGAGCATATGGCTGACCCGCGTGGTATATGGGTTATGCATGGAAAGAATGTGAAAAGGGAGAGAATGGATGCAAAAATCCAGGACCTCGCTCCCACAATTCTTGCCCTGATGGGTGTTCCTGTTCCTGAGGATATGGATGGTGAAATTCCAGATGCTTTCACAGAGCCTTTGAAGGTGGAGTATGTGAAAAGGGAAAGGAAAGAAAAGGGAGAGTTTGGATATACGGAAAAGGAGGAGGAAGAACTGGAAAAGAGACTGAAGGGGCTTGGATATTTATGATGGAGGAAGTAAGGAAAAGACTAAAAGAAGCCAAAAAGGTTGTTGTTTTAACAGGTGCAGGAATATCGCAGGAGAGCGGTATTCCAACCTTCAGGGGGAGAGATGGGCTGTGGAAGAATTACAAGCCTGAGGAACTTGCAACCCCTGAGGCGTTCAGGAGAAATCCACAGCTTGTCTGGGAGTGGTATAACTGGAGGAGGGAGATAATAAGAAAGGCAGAGCCAAATCCTGCCCATCTTGCACTGGTTGAGCTTGAAAAAAGGTATCCTTTCTTTTACCTCATAACCCAGAATGTTGATGGGCTTCATCAGCGTGCCGGGAATAAAAATGTTCTTGAACTCCATGGAAACATATGGAGGAACTTCTGTTTTGAGTGTGGAAAGGAGTACCGTGGGGAGATAACCCCTCAGGTTCCAAGGTGTGAGTGTGGAGGTTACATAAGACCAGGGGTTGTGTGGTTTGGTGAGCCTCTGCCTGCGGATGTTCTGAGGAAGGCGTGGGAGGTATCTGCACAGGCAGAGGTTTTCCTGGTTATAGGGACATCGGGTGTTGTTCAGCCTGCAGCCTCTTTGCCCCTTGTTGCAAAGGAACATGGGGCATGGGTGGTTGAGATAAATCCCCAGGAGACTGCCTTAACTCCCTGGGTGGATGCATCTTTAAGGGGAACCGCATGCCAGCTTTTACCTGAGATTGTAAAAGGAGGGTGAAATGGAAAGGAAATCTGCAAGGGATATAGCAAGGGAGGAGACAAAAAGGGCAGAGGAGGAGCAGAGGGGTATAAACTTTGGTCACCGGATATTCAGAAAGGATAACCCCGAATTTGCATCCCTTTTCTTAGAGTTCTGGAGGGGTTCGAAGCGCGGGGAGGCTATACCCAGGAAGTACAAGGAGCTGATGGAACTCGCCATTGTTCTTGTTCTACACTGCAAGCCATGCATTTTCCTCCATACAAAGCTCTGCCTGGACGCAGGGGCAAGCAGGGAGGAAATACTCGAGACTGCCCAGATTGCAATATCAATGGGTGGTGGGGTGGTTTACGAATACGTTGGCTACCTCATGGAAGCCCTGGAATCCTTGACAGAAACAGAAGAATAAACCTGTATTTTTCACTCACGGGGTTGACTTTTTATTTATTTGTGTTATTTTTCTTGAAAAAGTAACACCAAAAGGAGGTGGAGATGGTGCTCTGGCTTTTCTTTATGCAGGATACGCTTAAGGTGTATTATCTTGATGAGGTTATTGTTACCGGAACCCCTATTGTGAGTTTGCTTAGAGAGATGCCGGTATCTGTTTCCTTTGTTTCCCCTGATGATATGAAGGGGATGTACTTCCATTCGACCCTTGATGCCCTCTCTTTCACTCCTGGCGTTTCCATCGAAAAGACAGGTCCTTTTGGAAGGGCGGATGTGATAATAAGAGGAATAGGAAGCAGGGGTAGGAGGATAGCACTGCTTGTAGATGGAAGACCGGAGAAGATGGGGATTTTTGGGTGTACTGTAACTCACTCCTTCCCGATGAATATGGCAGAGAGGATTGAGGTTGTGAGGGGTCCCCTTTCTGTCCTCTACGGTTCCGATGCACTTGGTGGTGTTGTAAACATATTAACAGGAACCCCTGACAAACTCTTCACAGGGCTTGCCCATCTCTCGAGGGGTTCCTGGGGAACCCAGGATGTGAGGGTTAAGATGGGCTCGAGGGTTGAGGATGTGTATTTTATACTTTCAGCAAACCTTGCAGAGACCGATGGATATCTCCCCAACTCTGCATACGAAGGAGAGGACTTCTGGGGAAAGGCAGGGTATAAGAAAAAAGACTGGGAAGTTTCCTTTTCCGCAAAGTACTTTGACGGATACAAGGAAGAACCTGCAAGGGTGACGGATACAGAACCTTCAGATAGATGGAACAGGTACATGAGGGGGTCCCTTGACTTTGGTGTTGATTTCCCTTATGGAAACCTGAGGGTTTACAGAACATACGGAGAACATATGTTCTCCAGTGGATGGCACTCCACCGACAGGACCGATGGGATAAGGTTTCAGGGGAAGTATAAATTTTCTGGAAATCTCCTTGTTTTTGGAGGAGAGTGGAAACTTCAGGCTGGAGAGATAATATCCATGGGAAAATCTTTTGAAAGAAAAACCTATGGAGGTTTTGTTTACGACCGCTGGAAGATATGGAAACTTTCCCTTGATGCAGGAGTAAGATACGAGGTGGATAGAAGCAATCATGTTATTTCCCCATACGGGGGTATTGTTTTCCATCCTGATGATGGCACTCGCATAAGGCTTGCTTTCAGTGACGGATACAGGATTCCCCAGATAAGCGAACTCTATGCATTTCCCTCTTCGGATTCAACCCTTAAGCCCGAAAAACTCCTCAATGCTGAATTTGGAATATCAAGAAAGATTGGTGGTTTTATCCTTGATGGGTCTCTTTACTGGATGCGTGCAAGGGACTTCATTGCTCTTGTTCCCCAGGAGGGATTCCCCCGTTACAGGTTTGAAAATACAGACCCATTTGTTTACAAAGGAGCAGAGGTAGGGATAATCTATACTGCGGGATGGATAAAAGGAGAGGCCTTTTATTCATACCTTGACCCCGGAGAGAGGACCAGAGGGAAGGCAAAACATACCTTGACTTTCTCTCTCTATGCTGAAAAGAGACCTCTTGGGTTTGGAATAAACGGAAAATACGTGCGTGATTACTATGCAGACGACAATGGAGAAAACCCCCTTCCCAACTATTTCCTCGTTAATACGCGGTTTAACTTCTCTCCCTTCCCCTTCCTGAGGTTTTTCATCCATGTTGAAAACCTCCTTGATACGGATTATGAACTCTACGTTGACATCCCTGATGCAGCCGGTGTCTATGAAATGCCTGGAAGGAATATAACAGTTGGAGGCGAAGTTGCTTTTTAGCCTTCTTTCCATCTTAAAGGTTGTGACCACAACCACCATGCTTGGGACCTTAGTTCAAGAAGTGGGAGGAGAGAGGGTAGAGGTACAGGTGATAGTGCCCGGGGGTATGTGCCCCGGGCACTTTGATTTAAAACCGGGAGAAGTGCGCGCGATAGAGGAGGCAGGCTTATTTCTTGCACATGGGTGGGAGAGATGGCTTGAGGATCTAAATGTTCCGGAAATTTGCACGATAAAAGGAAATCTCATGATTCCTGAAAACATGAGAAATGCGGTTGAAAAGGTGAGTTTGCTACTTGAAAAGAAAGACCCTGAGGGAAAGGATTTCTATCAAAGGAGAAAAAGGGAGTTTTTAAGGAAGATAGAGAAACTCGAAATCTGGATAGACTCCCTGAGGTCTGTCTTTATGGGAAAGAAGGTGGTGTGTTCCGTTTATCAGAAGGAATTTCTCTCCTATCTCGGTTTTGAGGTTGTTGCAACCTATGGAAGACCCGAGGATACAGGGGCTGGAAGATTAAAAGAACTTGTGGATATGATAAAAAAGAAAAAGGTGGAACTTGCGGTTGACAATCTTCAAAGTGGAAAACTTGGGGAAATCCTTGAAAGGGAAACAGGTGTTAAGACATGCGTTCTCACGAACTTCCCTGTGAATAAGGGATACTGTGAGACGGTAAGGGAAAACATAAAAAAACTCTTAAATGCTCTCACTCCAGGAAGTAACCGTAAGATATCGGGAAAGAAAGGCTCTTGATTCTGTAACCCTTGAGATAAAGAAGGGAGAGTTTATCTCTCTAATGGGCCCCAACGGTTCAGGGAAAACGACACTCCTTTCTCTTTTAACCGGTCTTATTTCACCATCCTCAGGAAAAATAGTAAGGGAGATTTCTCAGGCTGAGATGGGCTTCCTTCCCCAGGAGGTGAGTATTGACAGGAGATTCCCTGTAAGGGTTCGTGATGTTGTTTTCATGGGAAGGGTTCAGATAAAGGGACCTTTTAAAAGATTCACCCGTGATGATTTTGAACTTATTGAAAGGGTCATGGAAGACTTGAGGATAAGGCATCTTGAAAAGAGGCCCTTCGGCTACCTTTCAGGGGGAGAAAAAAAGAAGGTTCTTATTGCAAAGGCACTTGTAAGTTCTCCCTCCCTTCTTTTGCTTGATGAACCAACAACAGACCTGGACCCTCCGGCGCAGGAGGAGATGATTGAAATAGTGGAGAGAATATACCGGGAGAGGAAAATTACAATTATATGGGTGACTCATATACTCTCCCATCTTCCTTCTTTCACAACCCGTCTTGTGTTTCTGAAAGATGGAAAGAAAATATGGGATGGAGATCCGCGGGTGAACCTGGAGGAATTTTATGCTTGAGTATGAATTCATGAGGTACGCACTTTTTGCCTCCTTTCTTGGAGGTGCAGTCCTTGGGGTGGTGGGGGTGTGGATTGTCCTCATGCGGATTCCATTCGTGGGGGTTGCAATGTCCCATGCCGCATTTGCAGGAGCTGTTCTGGGATTGCTTTTCCATCTCAATCCTCTGGTATGTGCAATGTTATTTTCCGTTCTCTCCTCATTTTTAATAGGACCTCTCTCGGAAAAAAGTGATGTTGAGCCAAACATTGCGATAGGAATAATATTTTCGATAGTTCTCGGTATAGCATTTCTGGCAATGGGGCTTTTCCGGGGACCAAAAACAGAAGCACTTAATCTTATATGGGGGAATATATTGCTCATAACCCGTTATGACCTTTTTGTTCTATCCGGAATTTTTCTTCTTATTCTTATCTTTTCTCTCATCTTCCGCAGGGAGATTAAGTATGTTCTCTTTAATCGCATGCTTGCAAGGGCATCTGGATTGCCCGAGAGATTTATATTTTATTCAATTCTGGTTTTAACAGGTATAAGTATCAGTTTCAATCTCAACACCGTGGGAGGATTGCTTATTTTCAGTCTTATAATAAATCCACCGTCTGCTGCGTATCAGTTGTCATACACAATGGAAGGGATGATAATCCTTTCTGTCTTTTTTGCAATTCTTTCATGCGTTGCCGGAATAATTTTTTCTTACCTTTTCAACCTTCCTGTTGGAAGTGTTATAATTCTCACATCAGGAACAATCTTCCTTCTTTCCCTCTTATTTTCACCGAAGAGAAGAGGGAGATAGATATTGACACCCCTATTTTTATTTCCTATCCTCATCCTGATGAAGGAAAAATATCCATTGAGGGTGGAGGAGTGGAAAAAGAAAATAGAAAAGTACGAAAGGCACAGGGGAAGGAGACCATCTTTTCCCGCCCTTCTTGTTGTGGATGTTCAGAAATTTTTCTTCTCCCCAGACTCCCATGCATACATCCCCTCCCTTTCCCTTGTGCTTCCCAATATAAACAAACTCCTTCAGGGTTTCAGGAAGAAGAACCTTCCCGTGGTATTCACCTATTATGCATGGAAGGAAGGAGAGGATAAAGGGAGCATGGGAAGATGGTGGAAGGATGCGGTTATAGAAGGAGAGGAAAGAGCACAACTTGTTGTTGCACCCCGGGAGGAAGAAAAAATTTTGAGAAAGCCTCATTACAGTGCATTTTATAAAACCGACCTTGAGGAATACCTTAAAGATAAAGGTGTAAAGGATGTTGTGATATGCGGTGTAATGACCCATCTCTGCTGTGAGACAACCGCACGCGATGCATTCATGAGGGGGTTTGATGTTTACTTTGTCATGGATGCAACCGCGACCTTCAACGAGGAACTCCATCTCTCTTCCCTTCTTACACTCTCCCATGGGTTTGCGGTAATGGTTGAAACAGAGGAGGTTATAAGGTGGTTATCGTAGTTGGAGGAGGACCCGCAGGGATTGCGTGTGCGGTTCAGCTGAAAAGGAGTGGAATACCTGTTAAAATAATTGAAAGAAAAAGGGCAGGGGGACTGGTCTGGAACGCATGGAGGATAGAGAATTATCCCGGATTCCCGGAAGGAATAAGTGGAGAGGAACTTGCAGAAAGGCTGGAAAGACATCTGGAGGAATGGGATATTCCAGTACTCCAGGAGGAGGTTAAAAGAATAGAACCGGGCTTCAGGATTTTTACCAACAGAAATACCCATGAGACAGAGTTTGTGGTTGTTGCAAGCGGAACCATTCCCAAGAAGCCGGGAATTCCAGGAGAGGATGAGGTATTTTACGAGGTGGTGGACATTCCTTCCCAAAAGGGAAGTGTTACGGTGGTGGGAGGAGGGGATATTGCATTTGATTATGCAATAAATCTTTCTTCCAGGGGTTACAGGGTAAGGATTGTTGCAAGGGGAGTGAGGGCACTCAGTTTGCTTCAGGAAAGAGCTAAAGAGAGAGGAGTGAAGATTTACACTGGATGGGAAATAAAGGGACTGGAGAAAACCTGTGTTTATGCCTGGAAGGAGGGAGAGGTGGCATTTTCTTCTGATTATGTTCTGCTTGCCACTGGAAGACTCCCGAACGTGGATTTTATTGATAAGAGAGCACTCAAAGAAAAAAATCTCTTTCTTGCAGGAGATGTAAAAAATGGATTTATGAGGCAGGTAGCAATAGCATGTGGAGATGGGGTAAAGACAGCAATGAAAATAAGGAGGATGTATGAGGGTAATTTTTGAAAAAGGGTCCGAAGATATAGCGAAGGTTTATGTGCTTGAACTTGACAGGGGAGTGGTTGAATGTGTTGAATCCCTTGACCCTCTGCTTCCCAGAGAAAAGAAATGGGTTTGTATTGTCTCAACCCTTTATGGATGTCCCATAAAATGCAGAATGTGCGATGCAGGGGGAGAATACAAAGGAAAGCTTACTAAGGAAGAAATCCTTGCCCAGATAGATTTTCTTGTAAAGAAAAGGTTTGGGAAAGATGGGGTGAAGACAGAGAAATGGAAACTTCAGTTTGCAAGAATGGGAGAGCCTTCCCTCAATCCTGCTGTTCTGGAGGTCCTTAAAGTGCTTCCTTCTATTTATCCTGTGCCCTCTTTAATTCCTTCAATTTCCACGGTTGCTCCTGAAGGAACCGATGAATTCTTTGAAAACCTTGTGGAGATAAAAAATGCCCTCTATCCCGATGGAAGATTTCAACTTCAGTTTTCCATCCACACAACCGATGAAAGAAAAAGGGATGAGATTATTCCGGTAAGGAAGTGGAATTTTGAAAAAATAGGGGAATATGGAAAGAGGTTTTATAAGCCAGGGGACAGAAAGATAACCCTTAACTTTGCTCCTTCTCAGGAACTCCCTCTTGAACCCTCCAGACTCCGCAAATATTTTGACCCGGAGGTATTTCTGGTAAAGATAACCCCTCTTAATCCCACAGAAAAGGTGAAAAAGAAAGGGCTTGTCTCCATGATAAATCCGTTTGATGAAGAGAAGACAAGGTTTATAGTCTCCATGTTTGAAAAAGAGGGATATACAACCATTCTCAGCATAGGAGAACTCAGGGAAAATCTTATAGGAAGTAACTGTGGACAGTATGTGACCCTTCTCAGGGAGGGAAAGCCTGTCATAAGAAACTATCCCCACTATTTTTGACCCTTGACAAATCTGATAATTGTGATTATATTATTATAGGTCTGTGAAGGCGTGTTTTCCCTGCAACTTCAAAAAGGAGGTGAGGATGAAGATAAAACCCGTAGGGAGACGTGTTCTTGTTAAGCGGATTGAGGAAGAGGAAGTGAAGAAGGGGGGAATTATAATCCCCGATACTGCAAAGGAGAAGCCCCAGCAGGGTGAGGTCATCGAGGTTGCGGATGTGAAGAAGGATGAGGACCCTCTTCCCGTGAAGAAGGGAGACAGGATAATCTTCGGAAAGTATGCGGGGACTGAGATTGAGATTGGTGGGGAGGAGTATCTTATCCTGAATGAGGATGATATCCTTGCAGTAATAAAAGACTGAAAGGAGGTGGGTAGATGGCAGCAAAGGACATAAAATATGCTGAGGAAGCAAGAAAGAAGGTGCTTGAAGGAGTTGAAAAACTTGCAGCCGCAGTGAAGGTCACCCTTGGTCCCAAGGGGAGAAATGTTATGATTGAGAAAAAATGGGGAGCCCCCACGGTAACCAAGGATGGCGTCACTGTGGCAAAGGAGATAGAGTTTAAGGACCCGTTTGAGAACATGGGTGCCCAGATGGTGAGGGAGGTGGCATCCAAGACATCCGATGTTGCAGGTGATGGAACAACCACTGCGACTGTCCTTGCTGAGGCGATATTCAGAGAGGGAATGAAGAATGTGGTTGCTGGTGCGAATCCGATGGCTCTCAAGCGGGGAATTGAGAAGGCGGTTGATGTGGTGGTTGAGGAGCTGAGGAAGCTCTCCAAGGAGACCAGGGAGAGGAAGGAAATACAGCAGGTGGCAACCATCTCGGCAAACAACGACGAGAAAATAGGTGAGATGATTGCAGAGGCGATGGAGAAGGTTGGAAAGGATGGGGTTATAACTGCGGAAGAGGGTAAGGGGCTTGAGCTTGAGCTCGAGGTGGTTGAGGGAATGCAGTTTGACAGAGGATACATCTCCCCTTACTTCATAACCAATCCGGAGAAGATGGAGGTTGAGCTTGAGGACCCCTACATCCTCATCCACGACAAGAAGATAAGCTCTCTCCGCGACCTTCTCCCTCTGCTTGAGAGAATTGCACAGTCCGGAAAGCCGCTCCTTGTGATTGCAGAGGACGTTGAGGGAGAGGCTCTTGCAACCCTGGTTGTGAACAAACTCAGAGGAACCCTTGCATGCTGCGCAGTGAAGGCTCCTGGATATGGTGAAAGAAGGAAGGCGATGCTCCAGGACATAGCAATCCTCACCGGTGGAAGGGTGATATCCGAAGAGGCTGGAATGAAGCTTGAGCATGCACAGATATCCGACCTTGGAAGGGCACGCCTTGTGAGGGTTGACAAGGAGAATACGACCATTATAGATGGAATGGGTAAGAAGGAGGACATTCAGGCAAGGATAGAGCAGATAAGAAAGCAGATTGAGGAGACCAAGTCCGACTATGACAGGGAGAAACTCCAGGAGAGGCTTGCAAAACTCGCAGGCGGTGTTGCGATAATAAGGGTTGGTGCTGCAACAGAAGTTGAGATGAAGGAGAGGAAGGCAAGGGTTGAGGACGCCCTCCATGCAACCAAGGCTGCGGTTGAGGAGGGAATTGTTCCCGGAGGTGGAGTTGCATACATAAGGTGCATTCCTGCCGTTGAGAAACTCATAGAGAAACTTGAGGGAGACGAGAGAACCGGTGCAGAGATTGTAAAGCGCGCACTTGAGGAACCTCTCAAGTGGATAGCAAACAATGCCGGTGAGGAGGGAGCGCTCATAGTGGAGAGGGTGAAGAAGGAGAAGGGTGCTGTTGGATACAATGCCCAGACAGGTGAGATTGAGGACCTGATGAAGGCTGGGGTGATTGACCCGACAAAGGTTGTGAGGTTTGCACTTCAGAATGCAGCATCTGCGGCATCCCTTCTCATAACCACCGAGGCACTGGTTGCAGAGATACCGGAGAAGAAGGAGAAGCAGGGACCCGGAGCACCCGACTATGACATGTATTAAAAATAAGGGGAGGGGTTTCCCCTCCCCTCTTTTTAAAAGGAGGTGAGGATGCCGATATACGAATACAGATGCAGGAGGTGCGGGCATGTGTTTGAGGTTTTGCAGCGCGTTTCCGACCCGGCCCCTCAGTGTCCTGTGTGTGGAGGGGAGGTTGAGAGGCTTTTGAGCACAGGGGTGGGGCTTGTTTTTAAGGGAAGTGGATTTTACATAACAGATTATGTAAAGAAGTCAGGAGGGGAAAAGAAGAAGGGTTCGTGTAAAAAGGGAAAAAAGCACTGATGCAATTTGCCCTCCTTGCTGCACTGCTCTGGGGGTGCGGAGCAGTTATAGGGAAGTATTCATTGAAAAGAATCTCTCCATCGGTTATGCTTCCTGCATATCTTACCGGGATTGTTTTGGTTTATCTTCCTGCCTGGCTTCTATTTGGTAAACCTTTCCCTCCATCAGGATATTTAATTCCCACGCTTTCAGAGGGCTCTGCTGCCCTTGCCTTTATATTTTACTACCATGCCCTTGAGAAGGGTCCTGTTTCCCTCATCCTTCCCATAACTTCTGCATATCTTGTGATGGTTTTGCTCTGGGGAAGATTTTTCTATGGAGACATTCTCAGTTTTCAGGAATGGCTTGCAATAGGGTTCATGCTTTCAGGGGTTTTTCTTCTTTCAACGGGAAAGGATAACAGAAAAGGGGAGGGATGGCTTTTGCCTGTCCTCATATCCACTTTTCTCTGGGGGATATGGGGAGGTCTGTCAAAACTTTCTTTAACCTTTATTCCTCCAATAACCCTGAATCTCTACTTTGTATTCATAGCCCTTCCTCTGTGGCTCGGGTATTTTTTGCTTCACAGACAAAGAAAGATGGATAAAAAGGGATATGGATGGGGTGCATTTTCAGGTGCAATGTCCTCTGTTGGAAGCATATTCTTTTATTTTGCATTAACCCGTGGAAAAACCTCACTTATATTTCCTGTCTCCAACACCTATCCTGCTTTTGCATTTTTCCTGGGGATTCTCATGAAGGAGAGACCCGGGGTCATGCATATCATTGGTTTTGTCCTTACGATGGCAGGTCTCATGCTTGTCAAAGGGACCTTTCCATGAGGGGGAACAGGCATTTAAAGTTTGAAATTTGTGATAAGTTTCTGACCTCAACATCCGATTAAAGGAAGTATCTATCTCTTCCAGGATGGCAGGGTCTTCAGCCAACCATTTTGCAAGGAGAATTTCTTCCGGTTCTTGAGCATCCTGCTCTTTTTTCCTGGATGCCTTCCTGTATTCTTGAGCATTTTCACAACCTGCCTCCCGGGGTAAATTCCATATGGAATGGATATTTTTCTCCTCAACCAGAAAAAAATTCTGAGGAAACAAACCCACTTCGGGCCTATTATTTTTGAGGAAAAGTGGTGGATTTATAAAAATATAAGAAAATATACATCCTCCCTGCAATAACCGCCTCCCTTTTTGAGTGGGAGAAGTTTCCTGCCGGAAATTAAAAAGCCCCGCCAGGGGCGGGGCTTTCTCAATGAAGAATAAGTATTTTTCGGGTGTCCGGTTTTCTTTCCGGTGTCAGGATTTTCATGAAGTAAATTCCGGAAGGAAGGTCGGCAACAGAAAGTTTCGGAGATTTCACATTTTTCCAGGTTTTAACCTTTCTTCCGAGAACGTCCAGAAGTTCAATATCTACAGAAACTCCACGGGGAATATCCAGGAAAATCCAGGAAGTATATATAGAAGCCCTGCCGTGTCCTTCTCTTTTTGTTCCTGAGCTGGGATTATGAACCCAGAAAGAGAAGACATTAACCTTCCAGTATGTGCTGTTGCAGAAGCTCACAAGATAAAAGGTCATTCTTCTTCCATCTGGAACCGAACTATCAATCTCCACTGAGAACATGCTATCTGAGAATTCCCAGGTCTCAGAGCCTATATCAGGGAATGTGGAAAACGTATCAATTATGGAGGCATAAGGGTCATCACAGAAAAGCCATGCCCTCACATCCGTTGCGGTTGCTCCTCCACTGTTGAAGAGCCAGATTCTGAAAAGATTGTATCCTGGAGAAAGGGTATCATTGGCTCCCGTTCCCATATACACCAGGAAGGGTTCCAGCGGGAGGTTTGTATATCCTTTTAGGAACCATATCCATGTGTTCTGGGAAGAGAAAATTAAAGAGTCATACATTGGATCTGTCAGTTCCTGAGGAAGGTATATGGCAACCCCTTTAGAACTGTCAACATTCCAGTCTGAGGTATCGGAGTAGTGTCCTTCTGCAATGAGAAAATTCTGGAATATAACTTCAAGGCTCTCCGCTGCCTCTCTCAAGGTCTGAGGGAGGTTTGCCTCTCCTTTTATTTTCCTTGCAAAGTCAATAAGGTCAACATGCTCAGGCGAGGTCTCGGATGGGCAGGGATATTTTTGAGAAGCATCTCTTGCTGAAAGTATATAGGAATTGGAGAGACCTCCCGCTTTTATAAGTTCTCTTGAGAATCTGTCCAGTGCAAAGTTGAAATCCCAGTAGGTGGGAAGGAAATCCACAGAGGACTGGGTGACACTCATAGAGCAGCACTGGGAACCACCGGGAAGGTATGAATTAGTATAGAGTTCAGTGATTGCCTCTGCAAGTTCCTGAGGGGTTGCATCGGGATTTGTGGAAAGCCATAAGAGGATTTCATGGTAAGGATACCCAGCTCCTGGCTCTGTATGCTCCGAATGCACAACAGCATCACAGTATGGATACACTTCATACTCGACCTCAACCATTCCCATAAGACAGGCATCAAATGCAATGAGGTCTATGTTTTTACCAAGAGAATCCTTTATTGCAGAAAGCGCATCCCTCAACTCACCCTGTGAAAGATAAAGAGCATCATTATCTGTCTCATCATGGCATACACTCTTTGTTTCCCCTCCCTTCTTATACCATCCACTTCCATGGTCCCACAGGATAAGTGCGTAATGATCAGCAGGATAGTTTCTGGCAGCCCATACAGCAAAATCTATAAGCGTTTGAGGGTCTCCCATGTTTGCTTCTCCAATATCTTCCAGAAGAAGGGAGTTTATGGTAATAATATCTTCGGTATCAGGAAGAATATAATATCTCCTCGTTGTTTCCCAGTTCCCGTTGGAACTATCATAGCCCGGATTCCTGTCTATCTGGACAACCACATTAAAAAGAGATGTATCCACGGTTAATTCCATTTCGTTTATATCGACTATTCCACACACCTCCAGGTCGCAATCTGCATCAAGATATACCATGATGGTCCAGGATTTGCTGTATAAACACAACGCAATAAAAAGCAAGACTATAAACCATATCCTGCACTTCATTTTCTACCTCCTTTTTACATAAAGATTGAGAACCCGCCCCATGGCGGGGCGGGTGTTATTTTGTGTATTTTACCACCACACCTTCTATCTGGAAAGAACGGGGATACACCGTGGTGCCCGTTAACCACATTATCAGGATGTCTGTAAAAGTGAGTGTCTCTTTTACCTTCAAACCGATAATTCCATCACCCCCGTACTTCGTTATTTCTTTCATCAAAGCCTTGTCCAGAGGAGGCTGTGAAAGCGGGAACAGACCACCAAAAAGCCAGTAAGAGGTGATCGTTTTCTTGAAGGTGGCGACCTTTTTAAACTTCTGAGAATCAAGCCTCCCTGTCATCGAGATGGGCTTATCCACACTATAGGCCTCCAGCGTTAAGGTAGCACATCCTTCCATGAGAATCAAAAATGCCAAAAGAATTGCAATTTTACCTTTCATCATGCACCTCCCTGTTTGAGTTTTTTAAACCTTATACCAAATATTTTTACTTTTGTCAAGAGAAAAAATAAATATATTTTCTTATCTTTAAAAAAGATTTGTGTAAGATGGAGGTATGGGTAAAGAAAAGGTATTAAAGGAAATTGGAGAAAAGGTAAGGGAACTGCGAGAAAAGAAGGGATGGACACAGGAGAAACTTGCAGAACTTGCCGGGCTTACCACCACTTACCTCGGCTCCATTGAGCGTGGGGAGGTGAATGTGAGTGTAGGGAAACTCTGCGGGATTGCGGAGGCGCTTGGAGTTGAGGTGTGGGAGTTATTCTTTCCTCTCCCTCTCTATGAGCAATATCCGG
>JAPDKE010000034.1 GCA_029258725.1 bacterium
TTCCTGGACCACCGGTGCAGGTTCAGGAGTTACCTCAGGTTTTGCCTCAGGAGGTGGGGGAGCCTTTGTCGCCGTCTCCTGCTTTTTCTCCTCTATAACCTCCTCAAAGAATGCAAAGAAGTCTGTTTCAGGCACCCCGGGAGTCTCGGTTTTTTCCGGTTCCTTTTTTTCCTCTTCCTTCGGTAAGGATTCAAGTTTTCTCCTTGTTTCCTCATCCAGTGGGTCAATCGCAAGGATGTGTTCAAGTGCCTCCCTTGCCTTCTTCACATTTCCCGTCTTTATGTACGCATCCGCAAGTTCTCTCAGAGCAGGAAGGGACTGGCGGTCAAGTGAGAATGCCTGTTCAAAGTTTCTTATCGCGGTATCCATAGCTCCCTGGTCCCGGTAGCACCTTCCCAGAACAAGATACGCCATGGAGTAGTTGGGATGTTTCATTATTCCCCGGTTGAGAACGTCTATTGCCTCCTCTATCCTCCCTGCCTTCCTCAGGAGGTCCGCATACTGTGCAAAAAGCAAGGAGTCCGGGTCTTCCTGTAATTTTGCCCTCAGTCTTTCAAGTTCCTTTTCCATTCCCTTCCTCCTTTTTTAACGATTATAAACCATTAAATAAACATGTCAAGAAAACTTCCTGATTGAACCTTGATTTTTTCTCATTCTTCTCCTATAATATGCCCATGAGAAATGTGAAAAATTATCTTGAAGACCTGGTGAAGGAAATCGCAAGGGAGGAGATAGAAAAGGACCCTGAGATGTGTAAATGCGAAACATGTTTTTTGGACGTTGTTGCCTACAGCCTCAACAGGCTTGAACCGATGTATGCAGCGACTGACATGGGACATGCGGTTACCGGGGTGAAACTTTCCCTTCCCCAGATGAGGGCAAAGGTCCTTGCTGTTGTGCTTGAGGCGATAAAGAAGGTGAAGGAGAACCCCAGACACTGATGCGTGTGGCCATCCTCTCCGATACCCACGATAGACTGGATAGGATAAGGAAGGCAATGGAACTTATAAGGAGAATGAAGATAAAGGTGGGAATCCACCTCGGGGATTTTGTTTCCCCATTTGTTGTTAAAGAACTTGACTTTGAAAAATTATACGGGGTATTCGGAAACAACGATGGTGATAGGGACATGCTGAGAAAGAAGTTTCAGGAGAAGGGATGGGATGTTGATAAGGGCCCCAGGGTCATAGAACTTGAAAACCGAAAAATATTGCTCATGCACGAACCTCATATGCTTGATGCATTCGTTGAATCAGGAATGTTCCGCATAATCCTCTACGGACACACCCACCGGCTTGAGGTGAAGAAGGGAAAGCCCATGATAATAAACCCGGGAGAACTTGCAGGATGGACGAGCAAACGCTCAAGCTTTGTGGTCCTTGAACTCTCAAACCTGGAATATGAGGTAATATACCTGTGAAAGGAGGTGAAATGGACCCAATAAGAAGCCTTAAGGAACTGGTTGACAGGGTCAGGGGACAGCGCACCATGACCCTGGCAGTTGCAGCAGGGGAGGACCCCCATACGATTGAGGCAACCCACAGGGGGGCAAAAGAGGAACTTGTTAAGGTTGTTCTTGTTGGAAACAAAGCCAGCATAGAAAAGGTTGCAAAGGAACACGGGGTGGATATTGGGGTTTTTGAGATAATCCATGAGGAAGACCCTGTTGAGGCTGGAAGAATTGCGAGGGATATGGTGAGAAAGGGTGAGGCACAGATACTCATGAAGGGACTTATCCCCACAGACAGGTATATGAAACTCATCCTGGATAAGGAAAATGGACTGCTTCCCCCTGGAAGGATTCTATCCCACATAGCAGTAATGGAAACCCCAAAATACCACAAACTCCTGTTTGTTGCGGATGTTGCGGTTATTCCCCTCCCCGACCTCAGGCAGAAGATAGCAATGCTCAACTACTGCATAGAGGTTGCACATCTCTTTGGTATTGAATGTCCAAAGGCAGCAATAATAGCGGCAACCGAGCAGGTTTCTGATAAGATGCCCGCAACCCTTGATGCCGCAATAATAGCAAAGATGGCACAGAGAGGGCAGATAAAGGGAGCAATAGTGGATGGTCCCCTTGCACTTGATGTTGCGATATCAAAGGAGGCATGTGAGATAAAGAAACTCAAGAGCGAGGTTGGGGGAGATGCTGACATTCTCATCTTCCCGAACATAGAGACAGGAAATGTCTTCTTCAAGTCCATAACAAAGATAGCAGGTGGAGAACTTGCAGCAATGGTCACCGGTGCAATGGCTCCCTGTGTTCTCACCTCCAGGGCGGACACCGAGGAGTCAAAGTTCTACTCCATTGCCCTTGCAGCCCTCGTTGCAGGAGGAAAGGAATGAAACGGATGAGGGTTCGTTCCACCGGAGCATACCTTCCTGAGAAGGTCCTCACAAACTTTGACCTGGAGAAGATGGTTGATACATCCGACGAGTGGATAAGAACAAGAACAGGGATAGTGGAGAGGCACATAGCAGCCGATGATGAGGCAACCTCAGACCTTGTTGTTAAGGCAGCAAGAGAGGCACTTGAGAGGGGGAATTTGACTCCCGAAGATATAGATGCAATAATAGTTGCGACTGTGACCCCTGATACTGCATATCCCTCCACTGCATGCTGGGTCCAGAAGGGCTTGAATGTCAAGGGAAATATAGCATTTGATATAAATGCCGCATGTTCAGGATTTATCTATGCAACCGCAGTGGCACAGGGGCTTATAGCAACTGGTGTTGCAAAGACAGTTCTGGTTGCAGGGGCTGAGATAATGTCCAGGTTTGTGAACTGGGAGGACCGCTCAACCTGTGTTTTATTCGGGGATGGGGCAGGGGTCGTTATATATGAGGAAAGCGACGATGATTCCGGGCTTATAGATATCTATCTTGGGGCGGACGGGACCATAGGGGAACTTTTAATACAGCCTGCGGGCGGGACCAGGATGCCTCCTTCACATGAAACCGTTGAGAAGAAGCTCCACACCGTGCATATGCAGGGAAATGAGGTGTTCAAGCATGCAGTGAGGATGATGCAGGAGGCGTCTTTAAAGGTTCTTGAACATTCAGGTTACACTGCGGATGATGTAGACCTTTTCGTTCCCCACCAGGCAAACATAAGAATCATTGAGGCAACGATAAAGAGGGTGGGGATTCCATGGGAGAAGACGATGGTAACCATCGATAAGTTTGCAAATGTTCCTGCTGCAACCATTCCCCTCACCCTTCATGAGGCGGTTATAACCGGGAAGCTCAAGAAGGGAGACCTTGTTCTTTCCAGTGCCTTTGGAGGGGGATTTACCTGGGGGGCATTTTTGATGAGATGGTAAAAGGGAGGTTTTTATGATTTTTATACTTTTCTCCTCCTATCTTTTGCTCAATCCCGAGGGCATAGGGACAACCCAGGAGGAGAAGCAGGAACTCGTGCACTTCCTCTGTGGAGAGTTAAAGGATGCAGGAATTGACGTTACAAGAACCGAAAAGGAATGCACGGATAAGGAGTGTGGAATAGCAGAGGCGAAGGAGAGGGGAATTGAGCGGTTGATTCTCATTGACTTTTCAAAATTTGGAAAACTCTACACCCTTTCGATAACTGTTTACGACATTGGAAAGGACAGCATTGTTCTGTTTGAGAGGGTTAAACAGAGGAGGCTTGAGGCCTTTGATGTTGCAATGAGAAGGATAGCAAGGTCCATAAAACTCGGAAGAAAATACAGCACTCTTAAGGAATTTGGTGCAGTGACCCCTTATGAGGCACAAAAGAAATATTTTCTTGAAACAACGCATGAGTACATGGCAGTTTCCTTTGGAGGAGGATACTTTTACAACATAGACCCGGATTCTGTTTACTTCACCACACTTGGAGAGCTCATTTTCGGATTTGAAAGAGAAAAGGAAGAGGTCTCACTGAGAGGAGGGATGTTTCTGGGAAAGGTTGGTGGATTGTATGCAGGGGTGACATTTTACAGATATGCCTCAACATCGGATATCACAACCTACATGTCCATCGGTTCCGGTGTTCACTATATTTTCCACGGCTGGACAGGAAGATATGGAGTGCCCCTTACCCTTGGAGCAGGGATGAGACTTTTCAGAACATCCGTTGCAGGGGCAAAGATAGGGATAGAGGGAGGTCTTGTTCTCGCCTCCCCTGAGTGGTACCAGTTTATAACACTTTACATCTCCTTTGGTGCAGGGACGGGATGCATCACCACCTTTTAGAAAGGAGGTTATATGGCAAAGTACAGGATAGCCTGGTTACCCGGTGATGGTGTTGGAAAGGACGTTCTTGATGCAGCAAGAATCGTCCTTGATGCACTGAAACTTGATGCGGAGTATGTGCATGGGGACATAGGATGGGAGTTCTGGTGCAGGGAGGGGAATCCCCTTCCTGAGAGGACCATTGAAATGCTCAAGACAACCGACTGTGCCCTTTTTGGTGCAATAACATCAAAACCGCAGAAAGAAGCAGAGGAGGAACTTGCACCTGAACTGAAAGGAAAGGGACTCCAGTACCGAAGTCCGATTGTAAGACTGAGGCAGCTTTTTGACCTTTACATAAACCTGAGACCTGCAAAGGCATATAAGGGCAATCCCCTCAACATAAAGGAGGGGATAGACCTGGTTATATTCAGGGAAAATACCGAGGACCTTTACTTCGGGGTTGAATTTCATCCTGTTCCTGAGGAGATGAGGAAGATTCCGGGAATGGAAAGGGTTCCAGCGGATGCTGCGGTTTCTTTGAAGGTAATAACCCCAAAGGGCGCAGAGAGGATAATAAGGGCTGCATTTGAGTATGCAAAAAAGAAGGGAAGAAAGAAGGTTACATGCGTTCACAAGGCAAATGTGGTGAGGCTTTCCGACGGTCTTTTCCTTGATACCGCAAAGCGCATTGCGGAAGAATATCCTGATATAGAGTTTGACCATGCAAATGTTGATGCGATGTGCATGTGGCTGGTGAAGAATCCTGAAAGATACGATGTTCTCGTCGCCCCAAATCTTTATGGTGATATAATATCAGACCTGGCAAGCCAGCTTGTTGGTGGTCTGGGATTTGCATCTGCTGCAAACATAGGTGATAACTATGCGGTTTTTGAGCCTGTTCATGGTTCTGCTCCCAAGTATGCGGGGCAGTACAAGGTCAATCCAATAGCCACCATCCTTGCAGTGAAACTCATGCTTGAGTATCTCAGGGAGGAAGAGAAGGCGGAAAAACTTGAGCGTGCTGTGGCAGAGGTCATAGAGGAGGGGAAGGTAAAGACCTACGACATGGGAGGAGAAAACACGACACTTGAGGTTGCGGAGGAGATAGCAAAGAAGGTGAGTTGAAGTACATATTCGGTCCGGTCCCATCACGAAGGCTTGGAGTATCTCTTGGAATAGATCCCGTTCCCCTAAAGACGTGCAGTTATAACTGCATATACTGTGAGGTGGGGCTCACGACATGCCTCACCACGGAAAGAAGGGAGTGGGTTCCCTGGAAGGAAATCCTGGAGGAATTGCGCGAGTATCTTTCCATCCATGGTGATGAAGGGCTTGATTACATAACCTTCTCGGGTTCCGGGGAACCCACCCTCCACAGAAACATAGGGGATATGATAGAGGAGATAAAAACACTCTCATGTGTTCCAGTGGCTGTTCTCACAAACGGTTCTCTATTATGGGACCCCGAGACAAGAAGGGCAATTCACGAGGCAGACCTGGTTCTCCCATCCCTTGATGCGGTAAGAGAAGCAGTGTGGAAAAAGATAAACAGACCCCATCCCTCGCTTTCCCTTGAAAAAATTATTGAAGGACTCATAAAGTTCAGGGAGGAGTATAAGGGAAAGATATACCTGGAAATTCTCTTCGTTAAGGATGTGAATGAGGGAGAAGTCCCATATCTTCTGGAGTATTTAAGAAAAATAAAACCGGATAAGGTTCAGTTAAATTCGGTTGCAAGACCCCCTCCTCATTCCTGGGTAAAGCCCGTGGATGAGGAATTCCTGAAAAAGGCAGGGGAGATTCTGAAGGGAGAGATTGTGTGTGGCTTTCCTGGAAAGAAGGGTTATTCCCCGGAGATAGAGGAGGAAATCCTGAAGGCATTGAGAATAAGACCCATGGATTTACCTGAACTTCAGAGCCTTACCGGGAAAAGAAAGGTGGAGATAGAAAAGGTCCTGGATAAACTGGAAGAGGAAGGAAAGGTAAGGAGGGTTGAGTATGAAGGGAAGTTCTATTTTCAGGGCGTATGATGTCAGGGGAAAATATCCCGAGGAAGTCAATGAAGGGATAGCAGAGAAGATTGCCTATGCGTGGGTTGAGTTTGAGGGGGGAAGGGAGTTTGTATGTGGATTTGATGTGAGGAATTCTTCCCCTTCACTTGCAGGGGCTGTGATGGAGGGAATGAAGAAAAATGGAGGAGTGGTGTGGGACCTCGGGCTTATAACAACTCCCCTTTTGAGTTATGCGTGTGGAAGGTTTGGGAGGGCGGGGATAATGGTCACGGCATCCCATAATCCGCCTGAATACAATGGATTTAAGCTCATTGACAGGGAAGTTCTTCCTGTTGGATACGAGTTCGGGCTTGACAGGATAGAAAAAATGATAAAAGAGATAAAGATTGAAGAGAAAAAGGGAACGGTGGAAAGGTTTGATGCCCTTCCATACTATGTTGACTTTTTGAGAAAGTATGTCCCGTTTTCCTCAAGAAAAGTGGTGGTGGACTGCTCAAATGGATGCACCTTCCCGGTTCTTGACCCCCTTCTTTCTCCTTCTTCTCTTGATGTTGTTTACATCAACGAGAATCCAGATGGAAATTTCCCAGCACATGATCCCAACCCTCTGAAAGTGGAGAACCTGAGGGAACTTTCTGAAAAGGTAAAGGAAGAGGGGGCTTTTTTTGGTGTATGCTTTGATGGGGATGGGGACAGGGCAGTTTTCGTTGATGAGCATGGAAATCCGGTTTCACCAGACCTCATAACCGGGGTTATTGCAAGGATACTTGTTGAAAAAGGAGACAGGGTTCTCTGCGATGTAAGAACCTCAAGAAGCGTTGTGGAGGAGATTGAAAGACTTGGAGGAATTCCTCAAAGGGTGAGGGTTGGACATGCGTATGCAAGGAGAAAACTGAAGGAGGTGGATGGGGTTCTGGGAGGGGAACTTGCCGGACATTACTATTTCCGCGACCTTTACTATGCAGATTCGGGAATCCTTGCATTTTTACTGGTCCTGCGTGCCCTGGAAAAAGAAAATAAAACGCTTTCTCAGGTGATAGGGGAGATAAAAAAATATCACTCAACAGGAGAGATAAATTTCTTAGTTGAGGACAAGGAAGGGATAATGGAGAAAATAGAGCGGAGGTTCAATGACGGGAGAATATCAAAACTTGATGGAATCACAATTGAATATGAAGACTGGTGGTTCAACGTAAGACCCTCTAATACCGAGCCCTATTTAAGGCTTGTTATTGAGGCAGAAACCCCTGAAAAAATGGAGGAGATGAAGAAAAAGATTGAGGAGATAATAAATGAGGGTGTTTGACCGGATTGCCCCTTTTTACGATGGAATGATGCAGGACATAGACTACGATGGATGGATAGATTACTTAGTGGAGGTGATGAAAAAGAAAGGCTTTAAGGGAAGAAAAATCCTTGACCTTGCATGCGGAACGGGAAATTCAAGTATTCCTTTAAAGAAATATGGATATGATGTTGTGGGAATTGATATTTCTTTATCGATGCTGAGAGAGGCGGGGAAGAAGGGGGTTTCTCTTGTTTACGGGGATGCCAGGGTGCTTCCTTTTAAGGATAGTTCCTTTGATGGGGTTATTTCCATATTTGATTCTCTTAATTACATAATGGATGATGGGGAACTCTTGCAGGTTTTCAGGTCTGTAAGGAGGGTATTGAAGGAAGGAGGGATTTTTCTTTTTGACATGAACACCCCTTTTGGCTTGAGGATGATTGCCCTTCAGGGGGACGAGATAAGGGAGGGGGAGGATTTCTTTTCGGTGTGGAGGCATTCCTATGATGAGGAAACGAAAGAGATAACCCTTCATCTGGTTGTTTTTGAAAGGAATGGGAGGGGATGGATAAGATACGATGAGGTCCATCGGGAAAAGGGAAGGACGAAGGCAGAGGTTTTTGAACTCCTTGAACATGCAGGTTTCTCTTCCCTTTCTGCCTATGCTAACTTCACCTTCCGCAGGCCTGATGGAAGAACCAAAAGAATCCTTTACGTTGCATCTTGACATGTGGCATGGAATTTGTATGATTAAAGTATATAAAAACCTGAGCATAAGGAAAAGGAGGGGGAGATGAAAAAGGGCTTTACGCTGATAGAACTTATGATAGTTATTGTAATAATAGGGATTCTTACAGCCATAGCAATCCCTAATTTTATAAAACTTACCGATAGGGCGAAGAAGGCATCACTTATAGGGAATATGCATACCATCCAGGTAGTGGTGGAAGACTACTGTGTGGTGACCGAAGGAAAATATCCCAGACATGTGAGTGAGATAGATTCTCTTCTTCCCCAGAATATTAAAAATCCATTTATTCCTGATGGTCCTGTTTTACAGGATTATGTTGACCCCCCCACAACTCCTGGTGTTGTGCAGTATCTTTATAAAGATTCTGCAGGAGTGGGAGACTGGTATGAGATAAGCGGGATCTACAAGGATAGCATGCCAATAGAGCTTACTCTGCATCCTGGTAAGGCAATTTTCTGATTGCAAATTTTTTGCAAAATGCAAATGAATTTGAGAGTGGAAAATACCTATAAAATAAATGTTCTTTCTGGCACGGAATTTGCATGTTAATAAAAAAGATAAACCTTAAACAGGGAGGTGTGGTATGTTAAAGAAGAAAGGTTTTACACTCATTGAGCTGATGATTGTGGTGGTCATCATTGGAATTCTGGCGGCAATTGCGATACCGAACTTTGTGAGAATCATTGAGAGGGCGAAAGTTGCATCCGTGAAGGCGAACCAGCACACTGTCCAGGTTGCCGTGGAGACCTATTCCGTTGACCACGATGGTATGTATCCTGTAAATGCTGATATGCCGGACACTATTGAAGACTATATACCTTCCAACTTCAAGAATCCTTACTATCCCCAGACCACTGGAACAAATGCCATTGTAGTGGCTGCTTCTACGGCGTCTCCTAATACCGGTTATGTAGGATACACAGACGGCACAGGCGGTGGAGCAACAGCAGGAACTTACTATGAGATCTGTGGTTGGGGAAGAGACGCGTCTACCGGTCTGGTTCTTACTCCTGGAACCACAGAGTAAGGCAAGAGATAGGGGGGCGCTGCCCCCCTTTTATTTTTCTATTATCCAGTAGTGGAAAGATATATATTTTCCTTTTATTCTTATTTTGAGAACGGGTGAGTCAGGTAAATCTATTTCGTAAATTACAAAATTGGAAGGATTCTCTATTCTCTTTTTAGAAATAGTTTGATTATTAACTTCTATTTCAAACTCAAGATAAGGGAAACTCCGTTCAACATTGGAATAGTTGAATTTCCATCTTTCCCATCCTTTAAAGGTTCCTCCTGTTCTCATCACAAGAGCAATTTTTTTGCGCTCAGGGTTTTTTATGATAAATTCTTCAAACCCATCTATTATTCTTCCTCCGTCGTAAATTTCTTTACCGTCTTCCATGCCTTTCTGGAGAAAACCCTGTGTACTAAAAGAAGAAAAGTAGTGGTATTGAAAATTTCTTTCCGACACAGGATTTCCCACATCAAGATCGTACAATATATTTTTGCAAGGAGGTTTTTCTTCCAGAGGTGTGAGGTCAATTTCCCATACCTCTACAGGCGTAAAGAGAGGTACTCCTCCTTTAAAAAGAATGGCTTTTCTGAATTTCTGAATAGGCTTATCTTCCTGCCATCCTTCTGCAATGTAGTATTTTATATCAAGATATCTGTCTTGAAGTATTTCAAATAACTCGGTATTTCTGAGATAAACGCCCACAAACTTTCCTGAAACACCATTAAGTGCTGGTGAAAGAGAATAACATTTCCAGTTTGGGAGATAAAATTGATAGTAATTGAGAGAATATCCAAGAAGAGACCCCTCCCCCAGTGACTGAAGGTATTCCACCAGTGCATATTCTTTTAGAATTTGTTTTCTACAGAACTTTCCGGTCATTCCTATTCCTGCAAGAAACACAAAGAAATTGTAAAGATAAAAATATATGTATAATCCTTTTTTTACCCCCCGGTGTTTTATGCGTTCTATTCCTAATATACCCATCGTAAGGAGTAATGGAATTACATGAAGGATATGCCGATTGAGATGGATGCCTGCAAATACTGTAAAACTATCTCCCAAAAGAAGAAAAAGGAAGAGAACAAAACTGGAAATAAATGTACGAGGATTTTTTGCAGTGAATATTCCATAGACTATCAGGAAGATAAAGAAGGGGGGAAACTGAGTAATACCAGGTCCTCCTTTTCCTATGATATAATCAAATGGATACGTTCCAAAGAGAAGAGAACGTGCGTTTTCTAAAAAGTTATTTATTCCGGTCTCAATGGCCATATAAAACGGCATGTATTTAAACAGAGATTGGGGTCTTACTCCGTGAGAGATAAAGGTTCCCCCGATAAAATAATTAATAACAAATTGAGACAGGGTTAATAAAATCCCCGAGAAAGATAGAATTAGTTCTTTTTTGTTTCTGTATTCTGTTAATCTGAGATAGACAAGAAAAAGAACAGAAAAAATTCCATCGGGTCGTGAAAGTCCTGTTAATATTAGAAAAAAATAAAAAAGCCGAGAATGAAGGAAAGCAAGCGCTCCAGAAAATGCAAAAAAGAGCAATGAGAAATCATTATTAAGCACGAAGTTTCCAAAAATTGCAAAGGAAAGAAGGGAAAAAAGGGCAAGATGAAATCCTACATTTTCATTCCATTTGCTTCCAAAACGAAATAGGAAATAAATAGAAAAAGATAAGAGTATGAAGTTAAAAATATAAGAAAAGAATACAAAAGACGGAGGAGAACGGAATCCCAAAACGAGCCCGATGGCTTCCAGTAAGGGATAAAGATGATCTGGTGCCATGGTGACCGGGGGCTCTTCAGGATGAATTCGATAAGGATGCCCTTCATACCAGGTTCTTGCCTGTAAAAGATTTGTATATCCATCGGTACCGGGAAGTTGCCACTTTCCATCAGTGGCAATTGCTATTATCTGTATATCTATAATCCATAGCAAAAGAGAAAGGAGAAGAACCAGAAGGAGTTTTTGATTCATCAATATGTTTTTTAACACATAATAAAAAATTTGTCAATTTTTTATCTGCATCTTTCCCTCGAATTCTTTTCTGCTACTAAAAGGTATGTTTTAACGTAATGGCCTCAGGATGTTATAAAGTTTTTATATAGATCCCTATGAGTATTAAGGCACTGATAAACTGAAAAGAGATTATCCAGAGGAAGGATACAGGATAAATTATGCCCGATGGAATTGAATGATAGAAAAAGAAAAGAGGAATAAGCAGATAAGTTCTTTTAGGAGCGGATATAAAGAAAAGATAAGGAAGAAGCAATAAAAAAATAGCATGATAAGGGAAAAGTATATTTCCTGTAAGTATTCCAAGTAGAATAAAAAATACATCGATAAAAGAGGAAAGAACCCGAATATTTTTTCGAAAAATAAGTAAAAAGAAAATAAAAATTAAAAGTCTTATAATATTAAGAAGAAAAGCAAAAGATACGAGAGTTTTGAATATCTTAAACAAAAGAGAAAAAAGAGAGAAATTTGATAGAATATGGGCAGACATTTTTTCGATATAATTGAAAAAAAAGAAATAATATTCTTTTATTATTTCTGGTCCGAACAATATGCAAGGGAAAATATTAAAGAGACCATAGGAAATGCAAAAGACAGTGAGAAGCTTCCACTGTTTTCTAAGTATAAGGATTGGAAGAAGCATATATCCTGCAAAGGGTTCTAAAAGAAAAGCGAAAGCGAGTGATAATCCCCTTATGATTAAATTCTGGGTTAAGAGATAAAGCAGAAGGAAATAGAAAGCAAAAAATGTGCTTTCTCCCCACCATATTATTTTATTGAGAGGCGAAGCAAAAAAGAGAAAGAAAGCAAAAATTGAAAGTCCCGTTAGTCCAGCTATTTTGTAAAGTCTGTTGAAGATGTCTGAGATAGCAATAAATAATAAAAATACCCATATACACCAGAAAATCACAAAAGAAGGAATACAAAAAACTTGCACAGTGAAAACGACAAAAGGATGAAAAGTAAGAGGGGGTGCCTGCACACTATCGTATCCTCCTTTCATGGCATAATATATAAGCCAGGACAGTTTTTTTACATCGTAAATATGTTGTTTGCCTTCATGTAGATATTCTATAGTGCCGTATAATGGAGCAAGGTGAGGAGCAAGAGGTATTTTATCTGGAATGAAGTATTTTCCGTAGGAGAGAATAACACACATTCCAAGAAGGATAAGGAAATATAAAATGATTTTAGGAATGGGAATTAAACGTTGTGCCATAGAACCTCCCTGTTTTCATACTGATCATTAACACGGCGATTACAAAGACAACAGAAACAAAAAGAATATAAGATGCGACTATATTAACTGTAGACATGATGAGTGAAAGAGGATAAAGAAAAAGAGGAAATAAGAAGAGAGGATTAAAGCGATGTTGAAAATAGAAGATCGTGAGGAACCCATAGAGGATAAGATAATGGCTCCATAGAAAATTGTGGAGAAGGAGAGAAAAAAATATAAAAGTGAGATCTGAAACAATCGGGTATTGAAAAATTTCTTTGTAAAGAAAGAGAAGAGACAAAATAATCAAGCAAATTCTTATTGAGTTTGCTCTTATCCAGAATGAGGAATCTGGAATTATAAAGAAAAACCTTTCATAACCCAGTGGAAGATTATGCTCCCATCTCCACAAGATACTTATCAGGGATTGATTGCCCATGTGAGGATAAAGAGTGGATGAGAAAAATTTGAGGAATCTAAAATAATTTTTTACTATTATCGGACCCCAGACGCAGATAGGAATGACGTTGAATAAAGCAATAAATCCTAAGGTATAGGAAAATAGACGGATATGCCTTCGAAGAAGAGAAAATAAAAAAGGAAAAACAAAGAAATGAGGTTTTAAGAGCAATCCTATTGCGAGAGAAAGACTGCGCGTTAAAGTGTGGGTTCCATAAAAATAGAGAAAGAGAAGGTAAAAACAAATAAAGGAAGTTTGTCCATACCATAAGATAGTGGGTAAAGGAGATAGCATCAAGAGATAGAAAGTAAAAAGAGAAAGAGAGAGAAATCTTCCCATTCGGTATATTCTTCTCAATAAATCTACAACGCAAAAAACATTGATTATACTCCAGACCACTGAAAAAAAAGGAAAAGATAGAAAAGAAAAAGGAGTTAAAAGAAAGAGAAAAAAGGGATGGTATGCAATGATACCTTTAAAAGAATAGAGATATCCTCCTCGTTGGGCTTCCTCAATTATTTTTTGCTGGAGTTGAAGAGAATATATGTTTCTCTCACCGGAAAGAAGAAGTTTAATACTACCATAAAACGGAGCGAGATCAAAGCCAAACACTGTTGGAGAACAATTTTCTACTACCGGGAATAGTAAAAGTATTCCTACCCCCGCCCATAAAGAGAGATAAAAGAGAAATTGATAATAAGATATCCCTTTCTTCACGGTTTTTTATTATATTTTAATCCTCTTTTCAAGTCAACCTCGGAAAATTATAATACAGAACCAATATCCAGGGAGTAAAAAAATTTTATCTTCAATTCAATCTGTCTGTTATGTCATGAAAGTGAAAAGGATAATCCCAGGTAGAATAGAAACTTCTGTCATGGAGAAGGAGAAGAGACGTTCCAAAATAATGATTAAAAATCACACGGAATGTATTTACAGGAGAAATAGAAGGATATAAGAGAGAATCACCACCATACGGAAGGTAGTATGCATTCAGGATATAGAATCTTTCATTGATATTTGTTCTTTCAAGACTGTAAGGGTCAAGCATGGAGGCAGGTCCATGGTCTGCCTGAAGAATAATAATGGGAGGTTTTTTGGAATATTTAAGAATATGCTCTATCATTTCAGAAACTTTTTTATTTGTGAAGATTAACTGTTCAATATATCCTTTTCTGTAAATCTCTTTTTCCACAGGGGATTCGGGAACCCTCCATATTGTAAATGCAGATGGATGTAAGTGAGATGGATTTCCATTTCTGTCAAATACAAATGGTTGATGGGGCAGGAGGAAATGGGCAAAGAGGATAAAAGGACCTTCATTTTTCTGAGCAATCTTTTTTACAAGTTCGAACCCCTTTAAAAGACGTTTTCTATGGCGGTAATATTCGTCTACACCTTCACCTGCAAGACGTCTTATGAAGGAGAAAAGAAAACGGAGGGGGGTAATTTCTATCAGTATTTCCTGAAAATATGAAAGAAAGAAAGGTGAGAGGTGATAAAATACATCCGCACTTGTAATCTGTGCAGGTTCCCATACACATGCGTCCATTGCAATCGTCGTATAACCGTTATTTTTCAGAAAGGAAAATGCTATGTTGTGCTTTATTAACTCTTCCAGAAGATGAACGTTTTCACTTGAAAGAGCACTTGGTGGAAGAAGGGAATCGATATATTGAAAATTTAACAGGGAAGCAAGGGATAGCAGAGTTTGACAATAGTTTGAACGGCTTTCAGAGGCAATATAGAATCCTTTTCCTTTTAAGAAATTTAAAAATTCAGAGTTGTCGAAATGATAAATTTCTTTCAAAGTTTTTTCTCCGGCATACCCATCAAGAATAATGTAATAAATATTTGGAAGATAATCCATTTTTATATTTCTCTTTGCTTTGATGTTTATCTCTTTTTTTGAAAATTCCCACCCCCATGTCTCTCTTTCTTTCATTTTCCATGAAATTATGCGAGGGAGAGGAAGAAACAGAAGTATAAGAGATGCTGTATTCAAAAGGTTGGTCACAAAATATTTATGTGAAAAGAATAAGGGAAGTAATTTCCATAGGAGAAGAACCACAAGAAATACACAAATCACACTGAAAATATCAGGGAGAAAGAATAAACCTTTCAGTAGTGCCTTTTTAAAAACCCATATTACCTTCATGAAAATGTTATAAATGATGCCGTAAAAAAACATAATAAGGAGAGAAAAAGTCGCAATCATCCCCGAAACATAGATATCTCTAACTTTACGATGTACAATCCACCATATTATTCCGGTAAAAGAAAGGAGAAGAGTCCATGGCAGAAATAACTCTACAGCACTAACAAAACGAATGTTCAAAGAATAAAGGGAAAGAGGAAAGTAAATAGAAAAAAGAAGAGGATGATACACTCTTTTCATGTCTTCCCTTCCATTAGATACATTACTCTTGAAGAACCCGTGAGCACTCTTTTTTCTTGAATCTCAAAGAAAGCGGAAAAGGCCCTTTCAAAATTTTCCATGCTGTACCATTCAAAGTTTTCTTTTTTTCTGGATAACAGAAGTTTTACCCTTTCATCGTCCGGTGGAATAAACTCTATAATGAGATTTTTGCATATCCTTGAGAAAAATTGTGCCATTTTCCCAAAAGGAACATTGCAACCTATTGCAAGGTGGTGAACGAGAGCAAGAGCAAGGGCAGTATTACAGGGACCCCTTTCCATGAAAGATTCTCTTTCTTTGTTTTCCCATCCTATCCCGGGGGATGGATTTGTGAGATCCATTACCAGAGGAAGAATATTTACTTCTTCCTTCTTTTTGCACTCCGTGTAGTTCAGCTCAACACAGACAGGGTCCATATCAAAGGACACAGTGAAGACACCACAGGATGCAGATATCCTGCTGAATATTCCAACATTTGCACCCAGGTCCCATACGGTGGATGGGGAGAGTTTTTTAATCCATTCCTCAACCACTTTCTTTTTATCCTCAAAAGCCCCGGATGTATAACTCAGCTGTTCATAATACGATGACCAAACGCTTTTTTTAATTTTGGGTTTTAAACCCTCTACAATGCCTTGAAGTGCCTCAACAAGGCCATAAAGCGCATTTTTTCCTATTTTTCTTTCAGGCAGTTGAGACATTCCCATTTTCGTCTGTAAACCTGCATGAAGGTGGATATGCGTGAAGATTCCGGGCCTGAATTTTGTTTTTGAAGGAAGAAGTGATGCCACGAAATCAAGAGGATATTCTTCATGGAAAATGCGAAAAAGAGAAAGGGTCCTGAGGTCAGTGTATGCTGCAAGAACAAGAGGGGCAAGAAATCCCTGACAGAACTGCCGGTAAGCCCTCCAGGGTTCTCCGTCCCGATAGATTTCAAAGGAAAGTGTATCAATCAATACCGGTTTTCCTTTATAGAACTGGATATTATAAGGAGTTGCATCCTTTAAAACCATTCCATGGTTAAGCGCTGTTTTCTGTATTTTCAGGGTAATAAGAGCGGCATCTTTGAGCTGGGAAAAACACCACTCATAAGGATAGGAGGTAAAGGGTATTCTTTCAGGTTTTATTACTCTGTGTACCCGAGAGGGTTCAGGAGAGGGAACGTTAACTTCTTCATGAGGGATTAAGAGGTCTTCCTTAACGAGTTTTTTATAAAGACCCGATGAGATGAGATAATCGTAATGTTCCCTGTAGCATAAATTTACCTGCCTGTATAACTCTCCCTCATGAAAAAACACAAAACCGCATGGATCGCGATAAGAGGCAGGATGTTTACTGTTTTTCTTCTTCATTGCCCTTTCTGAATGCCTTTTTTATCCTTTCCTTCAACCTTCTCCACGCCCCCTTTATCGTGAAAAGGGCGCCAAGTATAAAGGCAAGCAGAATTTGCAAAAGAAAACTCCCACTCCCAGGGTCTATGTATCCATGGATTAAGAAAAATCCCATTTTATCTCCTTTTTCAAAAAATAATAAACGAATTTCGTTATGTCAAGACTCACTCTATTTCCAC
This sequence comes from bacterium, assembly GCA_029258725.1. GTDB lineage: Bacteria > Hydrothermota > UBA3072 > JAPDKE01 > JAPDKE01 > JAPDKE01. The sequence goes on from JAPDKE010000034.1 coordinate 16,957, forward strand.
CCTTACAATCTCCTCAGGAATGCCTATGGATAAAGAGGGGGAGGAGAAGTTCTTAACGTGCCTTATGAGAGTCTTTCCGCTCCTGAGATGAACCTTTATAACCTCTCCGGGCAACATTCCTTCCACCCTGAGCCACCGTGCCTTACTTTCGTTCTTAAAAACCCTCACACCCTCTGAACTCCCCACAACCAGGTCAGGGTCTCCATCCCTGTCCAGGTCCCCACATGCAACACCCCATGAGTTATAAACCCTCACCCCGGCAGGATATGTGACATCGTAAAACTTTCCATTTCTGTTCTCATAAAGAAAAGACCTTCTTTTTGGATAAATGGACGTTATGTAAAGGTCCAGGTCTCCATCCCCGTCAAAATCCCAGAGCAGCGGAAAGGAGTGGGTTTCCTCATACTTTATCCCCAGTTCTTTTCTTCTATCCATGAATCTCCCATCTTCATTTATATAAACCATCGTCATATTTGAAAACTCAATATACCTTGGATGTGCAAGATTTGCGGTTATCAGGTCAAAGTCCCCATCCCCATCCACATCCCCAAAATCACTTCCTATTGTATGCCCCCACCATCCATCAACCTCCTTTCCTGCCACCCCCATTTCCTCTGCCTTTTCTATAAGTTTTCCGTGTTCATTCACAAAAAAGAAATTTTCCTGGAGCCTGTAGTTGGACACATAAACATCAACATCTCCATCCATGTCGTAATCACACACCGTAACAGACCTTCCTGCACGCTCAGGGATATCAAGCGGAATTTCAACCCATCCACTGTCCGTGTTTAAAAACAGCCTGTCCCTGAAGTAAACGTGCCTGTTCCAGTTTTCATAGTTTGCAAGATAAATCTCAAGGTCTCCATCCCCATCCAGGTCAAAGGCACCGCATCCCTCGGTGGGGAAGGTATCAGGGGGGAAGGGAACCTCCTGGAATCTCCCTCCCTCATTTATAAAAAGCCTTTCCTTTTTCCCAAAAACAAAAAGGTCCTGGTCCCCATCCCCATCAACATCCAAGCACATTCCCTTTCCCTTAACCTCTGAAAAGCCAAGTTCTTCGGTCACATCAATAAATTCTTTACCCTTTACATTCTTAAAAATCCGTATTCCAGAAACCACCAGGTCATCAAATCCATCCCCGTCCATATCTCCAAGTGCAACCACCCCTCCTTTCACTCCTGAAAGTCCCATTTTTTCTGTAACATCCATAAACCTCATCCCGGTATAGTTCAATATTCGCCTTGCCTCCTCTATAGGGTTAGGAGAAAGCAATCTCATAAGGGAATCTGCCTTAAAGGTCCAGGTTCCTCTCATATCACCCTCAACCAGGGCAAGGGATAGATACCTTTTTGCACTCGCGGTGTCTCCCTTTTCAAGAAAAATCCTTGCCTTCGCAAAGTAAAGTCCTGCGTGGGTTCCGTAGTGATCGGGACCAAATTCTATTTTTAATGCCTCTTCAATCACTGAATCCGCCTTGCCATACTCCTTTCTTTCAATGAGGAAAAGAGAAAGATAAAGCCTTTTATTTACTTCGAGTGATAGTGAATCCATCCACCACTGGATGGAAGGATAGTTTTGTGGTCTTTTACCAGTGGAAAGAGAGCATGCAATCATGCTTTCTTTGTATCCTTCCTCAAATCTTCTGTGCTTGTAGAGATAAACCGAAAGAATGTAATGGGGGAGAGGGGAGTTTTTCTTTTCGCTTATCCATCTTCTTCCATACTCAAAGAGACCAGCAGTGTCCCCGGTCTCATCAAATGCATGCATGAGATAAAGATATGCCTTATCCCTCCAGAGTGTCCTTGGATACCTTGAAAGAAATCTCTCAAGCACCGGAATCCATGCCTTTTTATCCTTCCATACCGGATAGAGGGAATCGTAAAACTCCTCACCTATGAGCTCGTACCCCTCTGGAGAGGTGGGGTACTTTTCCTTTATCACCGGGGCAAGTTTTTTCATGGTTAAAGTATCCCCCTTCTCCTCCGCTTCCCGGTATAAATCAGGAGGAGACCTCAAAAAGGGAACACATGCAAGGAAAAGATAAAAAATCCACCTCATTGGCCAAGCATGTTTTCGATCCTTTCAAGTTCCTGATGGACCCTTGACCGGGGAACTTCCGGTGTTTTTATCTCAAATGTCTGAAATCTCAGGAAAAGAGAGGCAGCAAATATAATCCCTGCAAGAATATTCATTATTACTTCCACGGGAATCCTTATCTTCTTCCTCTTTTTCTCCTTTTTCTTCTCCTCCTTTTTCTTTTTCCCCTTTTTCCTTACAGCACCCATTTCAAGCAGGTTATAAATCGCCTGATAGGTCCTGAACTTTCCGAGTCCGCTTGTTTCAACCAGTTCCTCAAGACTCTTTTCTCCATCTATCATTGAAAGTATCTTTTCCTCCTCAGGACCCATCTCAACCGAGACAGCCGGTTTTTCGGTCTTTTCAAACACCTCTTTCGGGTCATTCAGGGTTGCCTGTATTCTGGGCCATTCATCAATTCTCCTCATTCCCTCAAGCAGGAGAGCATTCGGGTCAACCGAAACCTTAAACCTGCTCTTTACGTAAAGTGCCTTTCCGGGTTCAAACCTGTACTTCCCCTCCTTCCACAAAAGAACTTCATCCACTATCTCCTGAATTTTGAAGTAAATAACCTCTTCAAGTTCCTGGTGCGTGAGTATTCCTTCCCTGAGCAAAATCTCATCAATTGGAATCTTTGTTTCTTCCGCCTTTTTCTTTATCTCATTGAACTTTTCTTTTGTTATTTTTCCCGATTTTACAAGATACTCTTCAAGAGGAAGCTCCACCCCTCCCTTGCCTGCAACTGCCGCAGTTATCCTTCCTTCCTCAAAGGAAAGGGAAATCGTATCACCCTTTGAGTAAAAGGTTAAAACCCCTGTTGACTGGTTCAGGGCAACAAACTGGATGACCTCTGCTGCACCAAATGCCTTCAGGTTTCCTTCAAAAGCCATTTTTTACCCTCCCATATGGTTACATGGACAAGATAGATATAGAAAAGTCCTGTAATGATGTAGAGAACGAGGTTTCCAACATAAGGAGGAACAGGTCTTGCAAACGGTTCAGGAAGGAAGAGATATTTTGAAAGAAAGGCGGAAAGAAGCAGGGAAAAGACGAAGACATAAACCACAGCCCTTCCCTTTTTCTCAAGGATGTAAAATCCGGTCCCTGGAAGCAGAAGATTCAACAGGAGTGCCTTCCATATAAAAAGCTCCCTTCTCTTCATCCTTATCTTTCTCTTTAATCTTTCCCTTATCCCCTTTGACTTGGTTGCGATGAGTTTTGTATAGCATCTTGTACACACTTCAAGGTCATCTATCCCTCTTTTCTTTTTGAAAACAGGAGAGAGGCAGAGAGAGCACCTCTTTTCTTCAAAACTTTTAAAGAAGAAAGAAAGAGCAAAGATAAGGATGGGGAAGAGGAAAAAGACAAAAAGGGAAAGGTTGAAAATGGTGGATGGAATGTAAAAGGATGAGAAAAGCCTCCTCAAAACTTCCCCTTTCCCTGGTCCCATATCAACCGGCAGAGGATTTTCCTTTATCTGAATCTCGGTAAGAGAATAGTCTATTCCTGTTGCTATCTTCATCTCTTTCCGTGCATTTTCAAACATGAGTTTCTTGAGGTAAACAAGTCCAAGGTTAAAATGAGGTTCAGCCCTGTGGGGAGCAAGTTCTGCTGCCTTTGAATAGTAATAGAATGCACTATCATACTCCTGCCATATGTAGAATATGCTCCCGGTATTGTTGTAAAAGTGCGCTGCATGGGAGGAGTTGTAGCCCCTTCTGTAAATCTTGAGTGCCTCCTCAAATCTTTTTTCCTTTTTGAGTGAATTACCGTATGCAAGGAGATAAACAGGGTCCTTTTCGTATCTTTTATCAATCACAAGTGGAGAGTATGGTTCAAGTTCAAGAGTTATTATGGAATGAACCCTTCCCCCCTCACTTCCCTCTATCTCAAAAGTTTTATCCACGGAAAGCAGAAAAGGAAGAAGGAATACAAAGGAAAGCGGGAGAATGAGATACCCTCTTTCAGAGCGGGGAGAGAAGAAGAAAACCAGGAATATAAGGACAAATAGGGAAAGAAGGGGATGGAGCCACACCACAAGAGAAAGCAAAAGAAAAGAGACCATGAAGCGTGTTAAAGGAGTTTTTTCCTCAAGAAAAACAGAGAGGTTTGGAAGGTTTCTTGAAAGAAAGTAAAGTATGAAGGAGAGGGAAAGAAGGGAGAGGAAGAGAATGAGTATGCGGTAAGAAAAATGAAAAAGATAGGGGAGGTTGGGGAAGAGGAAAAGGGAAAAGAAGTATCTCATAAGCCAGTTGAATCCCTCCCTTTTATCCCTGAAGAATGTAACCTTTGCAAGCTTGAGAATAAGGGACCTGCGGTAAGGGTCCAGTTCGTGTGAGAAAAGGTAGTCTCTTATTCCCTCTTCCTCCATTCCGAGTTTAATCAAACTGTCTCCCTCGTTCTCGTAAAAGAGAGAAAGCAGACAGAACTTCTCATTACCCTTTTTTCTCAATATCTCAATAATTTTCTTTCTCGTTCTTTCCTTCCAGGTATCAAGTCCGGAGGAGTTGAAGATTCTTTCGAGCAGGAAAAGGCTCCCAAAGTCCCTGGAATACTCTATCGCCTTTCGGTAATATTCTGAGGCAATCTCAGGCTTTTTCATGTACCGGTATGCCTCCCCAATTGCAAGATAGATATAAGGATTGAAGGTGGGAAGATGCCGGGTGTAGGTCTTTACCACATCCTCCAGGTCAATTGCAGGGAGGTATCCCTTTCCATCCAGGACTTCACCAAAGGATGGATAGATACGCTTTGTGTCCTCCCACTGAGCAAGAGCCCGGTCAAGCTGAACCAGAAAACCACTGAAGATAAAAACAATCATTCCAGCCACACCCTGTCGTAATCTATCATTATTCTTTCTCTTCCAGCCTCTATTTTAAAAGAGAAAGGAAAGTAGCCTCTTTCAGTCTTTCTGTAATTCCTGAGTTCCACATTTATCGTAAGTCTTCTTGTTTTCACAATCAGTTTTGAAGGCAAAAACTCCCGATTGACACAAACATCAAGGGAGGGTGAAAGTAACCAGTATCCATTTTCACCCGCTATACATTCACCCTCAGGTAACTCCATCTTTCCCGCTATTATAGATGCAAGTCTTTCCTTCCCGAGTTCTCTCACTATCTCAAGGGTATCTATGGAAATATACTTTTTTTCTCTTGTGAGATAAACATAGGCAGAATCATGGGAGATTTTAAGTCTCGCTCCCACTATTCCCAGAAATCCTTTAAGTTCTCCCTCAAGCAGGAAGGGGTTTTCCCGGTAACGTATGCTCCCGTATGCACTTATCCTTATCCCTCCTTTCCATACTATTTTCCCGTGTCCCTCCATCCCTGAGAAAACTGCAAGTTTTTCCTTTACTCTTCTTCTCACCTCTTCCCCAGAAAGTGAGGGAATCACGGTTTTCCGGGGAGCACATGCGAGGAGCAGAAGGAAAACGAGAGCAATTCTTGACATCACCTGAAAATTATGATAAAAGAATTCCCGTGTCAAGAGGAAAAATCATCGTGGTTGCAACAAACAGAAAGGCTTACCGGGATTATCACATAATAAAGACCTTTGAGGCAGGGATTGTGTTGCTGGGAAACGAGGTGAAATCCCTGAGACAGCGCAAGGTGGGGATGAAGGATGCCTATGCAAAGGTGGTGAATGGGGAGGTGTGGTTATACAACCTTCACATATCCCCATATGAGAAGGAATGCATTCACACAGACCCTGAAAGACCAAGGAAACTTCTGCTTCACAAGTCCGAGATAAAGAGGCTTTACGGTATGGTAAGTGAAAAAGGGTACACCCTTATCCCCCTGAAAATATACTTCAACGAAAGGGGAGTGGCAAAGGTTGAACTTGCGGTGGCAAAGGGTAAAAAGCAGTACGAAAAGAAAGAGGAACTCAAGAGAAGGATTATGGAAAGAGAGATGAAGGAGGAGGGATGGTAACGCTTCTTTTATCCCTTGTCATAATCTATCAGGGGGAAAGATACGAAATTCCTGAGGTTTCCGGATATGTGAATGTTGCGGACCTTCAGGAGGTGATAGGATTTTCGACCCGGTGGGATAGAGAAAAGAAGTTCCTTTACATAAAGAAGAATATGGAGTTAAAACTCATGCCCGACAATACATTTTTTGAGGCAGGGAAAGAAGTTTATCAATTATCAAAACCCATGAAACTCATAGAAGGAAAACTCATGCTTCACCGTGAAACCCTTCCGGAATTGCTTTCCCTTCTTACAGGGGAGGAGTTTTTTGAGAAAGGGGGGACCATTTATGCAGGAAGAAATGTTAATGTGCTTGGGGTGGATATTGAGGAGAAGAAGGGTGTAACAAAGGTGAAAATAAAAATCAAGGGGAACCTCAGGTTTTACTATGAGGGGAAGGATACCCTGTGGAAACTTACAATTTTTGATGCTGTCCCCACTCCCGGGATGGTTCTTATACCAAAAGGATTTGTTAAAAAGGTAAAAATGGAAGAAAAGGAGAACTACATTCTTTTCACATTTGTAATAAAGGACGGGAATAAGGATGTGGACGTAAGGAAGGATAAGGATGCGATAATTTTTGAGGTAAAAGAGAGAGAAAAAAGGGAAATAAAAACCATTGTGATAGATGCAGGACATGGAGGGAAGGACCCCGGGGCAATAGGTCCTTCTGGATTGAAGGAAAAATACGTTACACTTGATGTTGCAAAAAAACTTGCCGCAATTTTGAAAAGAAAAGGATTTAACATCATAATGACACGAACGGATGATACCTTTATTCCTCTCAAAGAAAGAACAAGGATAGCGGATGAGGCAAGGGCTGACCTTTTTATAAGCATTCACTGCAATGCAGTTCCAAAAAGAAAAAAGAAAGAAGTAAAGAAAGGGGTTGAGGTTTACTTTCTTTCTGCAGCAAAGACCGACTGGGAGCGTGCAGTTGAGGCAAGGGAGAACTCTTCCATAGAGTTTGAAAAAACAAATTCCGTCCCTGTCCCTGAACTTGAATACATACTCTGGGACCTTGCACAGAACATATTTCTTGAGGAATCAAGTGAGCTTGCAATTGCAATACAGGAAGAACTCTGCAAGACCACAGGACTTTACAACAGGGGAGTGAAACAGGCAAACTTCTATGTTTTAAGGCTCAACTACATGCCTGCGGTTCTTGTGGAAATAGGATTTATATCAAATCCGCACGAGGAAAAGTTGCTCAAATCTTCCTCTTTTAGAGAAAAAATTGCAGAAGGAATAGCAAGGGGAATTGAAAGATTCGTAAGGGAGTATGAGAAAAAGTACTGATCCTATTGGAGTATTTGACTCAGGAATAGGTGGATTAACCGTTGTAAGGGAGATAATGCGGGAACTGCCGGATGAGAGCATTATTTACTTTGGTGATACCGCACGGGTTCCGTATGGAACAAAGTCAAAGGAAACGATAGAGAAATTTGCGGTGGAGGATGTTGAGTTTTTACTGAAATTCAATGTAAAAATCATCGTGAGTGCATGTTTCACGGTTTCTTCCAATGCAATGGATGTTCTGAGGGGGAAGTTCAACATCCCCATTTTCGACATGATAGAGCCAGGTGTGAGGGCTGTGAAGAGGACGGGAAAGAGAAGGATAGGAATTATAGGCACATACGCAACGATTGAGAGCAGGGCTTATGAAAAAAGGATAAGGGAGGAAGTGCCGGATGCGGAGATATTCACCCGGCCTGCCCCTTTATTCGTTCCACTCGCAGAGGAGGGGAAAACACGGGGGAAGATTGCAGAGCTTGTTGTAGAGGAGTATTTAAAAGAACTGAAAGGGAGGGTGGAAGTTCTCGTTCTTGGATGCACCCATTATCCACTGCTTAAGGAAACGATAAAGGATTTTATGGAGGAGGTTATTCTCGTGGAACCGGGGAAGGAGGTTGCGGGAATGCTCAAAGAATACCTGGGAAAAGAAGGATTGTTATCCTCAGGACCTCCCCGGTATTCCTTTTATCTTTCTGATATTCCGCGGAAATTCGGAGAGATAGGGGAGAGATTCCTTGGAAGAAAACTTGAGGGAATAAGGGTTGTGAGGGAGTGGATTACCTGAAAATTTTCCTTTTCACAGGTCTCTTTTTTGGAATTATTCCTATATCCATCTCCTTTTTCCTATCCCCCGGTCTCAGGTAGATGTAAAGCAAAAGGTCGGGAGGATTCAGGGTATAGCCGGGTGGAAGATTCCTCACCCCCAGGATGTAGAATCCAGGGAGCAAATTTCCCAGAATGTAATCCCCTTTTGAATCGGTTATCGTGAAGTAATGGGTATCTTTTATGTAAATCACGGTATTTGGAACCCCCTCCTCTCCATAGTCCCATCTTCCATTTTCATTTCTGTCATAAAAGACCTTTCCTGATATGTATGCGAGGGTGGTTATTGGGAAATCAATCCTCACTTTATCAAACCACCCCACCCTGAACTTCTTTTCCTCAAACCGTGCACCATAAGATGCGGGTAAATTCCCCAGGTCTATGTAAACTCTGTGGAATCCAGGTGCAAGTCTTTCAAATCTGTATCTCCCTGAATAGTCTGTCTTGACAGTATCCTTATCATCCAGAACCATTCTCACTCCCCTTACCACAGGTTCTCCCTTATCGTATTTTTTATTGTTATTCTCATCATAGAATACAATCCCCTCCACTCTTCCAAATCCCCTCTTTTCTATCTCTCCCCCCTGCCCAAGGTAGAAAGAAAGAGAGGTTGATGATGGACAGCGTGATATGTCCATGTTGATGGAAAAACTTTTCCAGTAAAAGGAAAGTCCAAAGTCTGCGGAAGAGAATTCACGATTAAAAAAGTTGAGGTTAAAGGAGGTGGAGAGAGAGGGAACGGGCTTCACCCTGAGATAGAAAGCAAATCTTGAGGAATTTATATCGTTTCTTTTTACTTCACTCCTTATCCCGGTGGAGTAGTAGGGAGAGGGGGAAAGGAATAGACCAATGGATACCCTTTTTTCAGGATTTGCACCCCATACTGCATCTCCATGAAGTTCTCCTTTCACAAATTTATATTTTTTGAATAAAGACCCTCCCATTCCAAAGAATCCTCCATCCTGGAATCCCTCCCTGAATCTCAAGGAAAAGAAATTATACGAAAATGTATGGAAGAATTTTATATATCCGGTTTTCTTTATTCCAGCGGATATTGCGTGGAACATATTTATAAAAGGAAAACGGTAACCAAGACCTCCGGTGAGGGAAAGATTGAAAGAGGGGGTTCGTGAAAGATAGGACGAAATATAATGAGAGGAATAAACCCTCAGGGTTCCAAAAAGGTAAAATGGGTCGGTTTTTGAGTACTTCATAAATAATCCAGAAAATGGACGCATGGCAGACGTATCCCTCCATATACCCCCCGTAAAAACACCTCTGAAATGTCCTGTCTTTATTCTCAGGTTGAGTCTGGATATAAACAGACCATTATTTTCCTGCCTTATCACTCCCTCTGTTTTTATGAACTTCATTACGGAGTCCACACCAAAGAAGAGGAAAAACTTATTGTCCTGGAAAGTAGGTGAGAAAGAAGACAGGAGGTCCTGGAGTTTACCTCCGCCTCCATAACATTTTTTATATTTTACACCAATTCCCAGCATTCTTGGATAACCTCCAGATGGAAGTTCAATCTCCGGGCGGAATATACCTGCCTCAAATCCCCTGTACCTGAAATAAACGGTTCTCATTCCCTTTTCCAAGGGAGTCCTTCCACCCTCTATGAGGAAGTTCCACCCGGGTTGATAAAGGGAGAGGAGTATGGAACCCCGGTATTCTTTTTCTTCCATAAACGTTGTTAATTGATGGGATGTCTCCCACCGGTACGAGATAAAAGAAAGAATAAGAATCATCTCACCAGTATCTCTCTTTCCCCCTCAAGGATTTCAAGACCACCGTAGTCTATCCGCGCAATAACCCTGAATCTTCCCTTCTTTTTGAAGGGAAAGGCAAACACCCGCCTGGAATGCCTCAGGACCGTTTCCCCCTCCACCTTTTTCTCATAAACCTTCTCCGCACCATCCCATACGGTTATAGTTACAGATGGTTTCAGCCTGCAGTTTCCATCATTTGAAAATTCAACAAAAATTGTATCTCCTTCATATGTTATATTCTTTATATCCCCGTTTTTCACAACCGTATTCGCAGCCTTGATGTAAAGTGCACAAACGACCTCACCTTCCAGAACCACGGTTGGTTTCCACACCTTTGGAAGCCTCACGGACCGGAAGACAAGAACACCTGAATATTCTCCACGGGCATTCTGAGGCAAATTTACCGTAAATCTCACGGTTTTTTTCTCCCCGGGGAGAATTGTGAATGAAAGGGGGTTTACCTCAACATATTCGTGACAGGAAAATGGATACACTCCCGGGTCAAGCCATTTAACCTTGCCCCTTGCATCTATTACAAAATCCTCTTTTTTAACCTCGATGAACAGTGTTTCCCTGCTTACATTGGTAATTCTTATTGATTTTGTGACTGCTCTTCCTGGAAATACAACTAAATCAAAAGAAGGAGGGGAAAGGAGAAATCCAAACCCTGAGAGAACAAATAGCAAGGATTCCTCCCTTCCCCTTTACCTTTTACAGTGCGTAGACCCTGTATCTGACCCAGGTGGTGTATGTTCCTGCCGGGTCGTCAGCCTGTGCCTCAAATCTGTAATCCTCGTCGTGGGCTTCCCATCCCGTGGTTTTTGAACCACTTGCATGGTTTGTCCAGCCATTGCTGAAGTCCTCGTATGTTCCATCCCCCGCAGGACTCCACTCAAGCTGGGTTATTGGAATGTCTGCGTCAAAGTCATCACCGCATGCATCAAGATACCAGGTCTTTGTTGGAGAGTTGGAGAACACCTCTATGTCCACGGTTGGGCTGGTTGCAGGGTCTGTGGGGTCATAGTACGCGGGGAAGGAAGCAGGAGGATAACCAGCAGCATCAAGGTCAAATACCACAATATCGCCTGAGGCATCGGTTTCAAGATAGAGTCCTATTCTTTCGGGGATGATAACCTGAACCTGAACGGAGTCAACCAGTGTGTCTGGAGGAGCACCTATCTGGCGACCAAGTCCAAAAAGGTTGAGGGGTAAAACTACCAGAGCAAAAAGGAAAATGCACTTCCTCATACCCACCTCCTTTTTAATCGTTTGCCCTCAAGACAAAGATAAAGGGAACGGTAAACCTTCCCGCCCCTATCTCCCAGCCTACCCTTATCTTGAGGTCAAGGGTTATGAGTTTTTCCTCCGTGGGACCTCCCTTTGCTATGTCAAAGTTTTCATCCTTTCTCAGGGGGCGATACTCTCCATCAGGAAGTTTCCATTCCATTATATCCAGGGGAATGATTTTCCCGGTTTCATCCCTGAACTCTTCAGGGACCTTAAAGGAAAGAACCCAGTCGGTGTTTGCCTTTACCCTCAACCTTATCGCCCCCCTCTTTTCCACATCCTTTCCAGGGTCTATCTCACCGAAGTCCACAAACTTCGTAAGAACCTCCAGCGAGATGGTTGGCTCCACCTCAAACTCAACAACCGCCCTGTCCTCAACGGCAAAAAGCAGTAGCCACAGCATCTCATCCTAAATTTAATATCAAAAAGCAAATTTGTCAAGTTCTGGTTTAAGTTTTTGCTGGATTGACAAAATAAAAGAGGGGGGTATAATGCAGATGGATGACAGAAAGAAGAAAAAGAAGGATAGAGGAGGTTTTATCAAAAAGACAGCATGACCTTGTTCTTGTCCTGGAGGACCTCTACAAAGAGCATAATGTGAGTGCAATTATAAGGTCTGCGGATGCATTTGGGGTCCTGAGGATTTATGTTGTCAAGGAGGGAGAATTCAGGTATGCCCCTTCAGTTTCACGGGGTTCTGAGGAGTGGGTTGATGTTATCGTAACATCGTCTATAGAAGACGTTCTTGTGGAATTAAAGGGCAAGGGATTTCAGATAGTTGCAACATACCTTGGAGAGGGAACAGTGAGACCTGAGGAGGTTGATTTTACCCTTCCCACTGCAATAGTTCTGGGAAACGAACTTGAGGGGGTGAGTGAAAAGGTGATTGAAATCTCGGATGTGAGGGTAAAGATACCCACCATAGGTATGGTTACGAGCCTCAATGTCTCTGTGGCATGTGGAATATTACTTTACGAGGCGATGAAACAGAGGGAAAGGAAGGGGTTCTTCAGGGAAAGAAGACTCCCTCCTGAACTGTACGAGTGGATGAGGAAAAGATGGATGGAGAATACCTGAGGTATCTTGAGGAGCATTTTGGTAAAAGAGAAAAGGTCCTTTTTGAATATGCAAAACCATTTATTGAAAAATACCTTCTTATTCCCGAGGAGATAAAAAATCCACCTTACATCATTATTACTGAAAGAAAAGAGAGGGAAAGAATACTTGAAATGATCAGGGGAATGGAGGAGTATATCTCAGAGGGAAGAGAGGAGGCATGGGAGGAGAAGGGAGCCTCTTTTTTAACCTATCTCTCCGAACTTTATCCTGAATGGGAGAAAACCTATGGGAAACCCGTGCTGCTGGAGCTTGGATTGAGGAATCTTATTGCCCACAGGATATCCCCATCCTCTCTCTTACCCGAATTCTCAGAGCGTATAAATGCGGTGTTTCACTGGGCAAGAGAAAAAATGCCTCCCCATCCGCTCTTTTCCAGAGTGAGGAAATGTTTTCTTATTCCCGATGATGCCTTCAATCTTAAAAGAGAATCCATTGAATTTTTTGTTTCTCCCTATATTCCCCCTTCCCTTTTCTGGAAAATCCTGGAAGAGGTGAAGGTGGAAAGAATGGAAAAGACAGAAGAGGAGGTGAAAAAGGAGGTCGAACCCTCTATTTCCCTTCTTTTGAAAGGTATAGAACCACTTCTCATGGATTTCCCTCATTCTGCAGGGGAGATAATAAAAAGGCTTGAAAGAGCGAAGGAAAGCCTTGTTCTGAAAGAGCAGGAGTTCAGGGAGAGGAAAAAGAAAAGGGAAATAGCAGTCTCAATACCGGAGTTCCTGAGAAAACTCATCCACCTTCCTGAACTCGAACACGAGGTCGTTATGGATATTCTGAGAGAGAGTATGCCTGAAAAGTACACAAAAGGTAGATTGAGAAGGGAGGTGGATTTTGATGCATTTGAGCAGGATTACCGTGCCTTACTTGACAGACTTCTTCCTTCCATTGCACTCAAGGTTCTTGAAACAATGGTGAGGGTGTGGATACCTGAAAAAATCATCCTGGATGAGGCAAGGTACTTTGGATTTAAGATGAGAAAAAAGGAAGTATTTTTTATACCACCAAAGGACTATCATGAAATAAAGGAAGAAAAATGGGAAAGAATAGTTGCGGTCCTTGTCTATGATATAAGGGGGTCGTCATTCATGGGAGAAAAACTTGGATGTGCAAAAAAGGAGAGTGAGATAAGGAATCTATTTCAGGAAAGGATGGCGAAGGTTGGGAGGAAGTATGGAGCTTTTCTCCTGAAGGATACAGGGGATGGCGGAATTTTCTTTTTCTCAGAAAACTCGGACTCCCTTTATCTTTCCTATCTCTCTGCAAGGGAGAAGGGGAGATACCCTGAACCTCAGGAACTCATACCAGGGGAGGATGCAGGATACAGGGCTGTTCTCTGCGCGCGCGACATGGTGGTGGAAGCGGAGAAGTTTGTAAAGGAACATCTTGAGAAGTATGCAGAGTGGTTCACGGAGATTGAGGAGAAAAAGATTGAATTTGGAGGGATTGTTTATCAGCGTCTTCCTCCATCCTATAGAGAAATATTCAGAATAGGAGTGGGAATAGCAGGAGGATTGCCTCCAGATGATGTGTGGTTTGAGATAAATGCCTTTGGGGATGGGGACCTTACCGGAAGGCTTGTGAGGGATGCGACCCTCTTCTCAAAGGCAAAACACCCTGAAAGGTCGGTAATACTTGCAGATGAGCTTGTTGTGAGTAATTTTATACTGAGGGTTGAATCCTTTGAGTATGAAAAGGAGGAAAAAGAAGAGGGTATGGCCCCGGAAAATCCCGAGGTCCTTTTCCTTCACGAACTTTTCACCTGGTACCGGGGAGGAAAGAACTATAAGGTAAAACAGGCAAGGGTAAAAATAGAAAGGGTAATGAAGGAAGGCATGGAGTATGAGGGAATGAGGATAGGGGAGAGGAAGGAGGGAGTGGACAGAAAGAGCGGGAAGGTGAAGAGTGTCTATGAAATCCTGGTAACATAAAGGAGGTGGATATGGGAGAGCATCCTGTGGTTGAGGAAAGTATATCTCTTTTTAAGGAGGCTGGAGAACGCGCCCCGGAACTTGAGGGTGTTCCAACCGGGATAGAGGGGCTTGATGACCTTTTCTTCACCGCGGTTATGAAAAAGGGAAACCCCAAAAAGATATCCCTTGGAGGAATTCCAAGATACGCAATATTCAATCTCACAGGAATTGCGGATACCGGTAAAAGTCTTATGGTTGAGCAGTTTGCAATAACACGTGCGGGGGCAGGGGAAAAGGTTGTTTTTATAACGGTTGAATCACCGGCTCCCTTTGTTGCAGCAGGGATGAAGGAAAGGGCGAAGATAATGGGTGTACCGGAGGAAAACGTTGAGGAGAATATAATCTTCATAGATGCTGCATCCTATCATGTGGTAAGAGAGGATATTCTTTCATTACTTAATACCCTTGCACATGTGATAAAAACCTACAAAACCCAGCACGTCGTTGTTGACTCAATAACAGGGCTTTATGAAAACAGGGAAATGATGGCAAGGCAGGTTGTGAGGCAGATATTCAACTTCCTGAAGAAGTGGCACCAGACAGGTCTGCTTGTATCCCAGAAGCGTTCAGGACACGAGGCATTCTCATCAGAGGCGGCAGGGGGTTATGCGGTTGCACACATAGTTGATGGGACTTTTGTTCTTTTCAAGGAGACGATAGATTCAAACTACAAGGAGAGAATGTACGGATTGCCCATAGGGGAGATGGTGAGGTTATTCAGGATAGATGGATGCAGACTGTGCGGTCACGATGCAGAGACCCATTTGTTTGAAATAACAGAGGGAGGACTTGTCCGTATAGGTCCATCTCTTGCTGAATTGAAAAAGAAGAAATGATACTGAGAAGATATGTCCTCAGGGAATTTTTCATTGCCTCCCTTTACTCGGGATTCGCATTTGTATTCATATATCACATAACCCACCTTTTTGAACGCATAGGGAAGTACATAGACAGGAAAATACCCATTCATAAATTGCTTGTTTTTTACCTTTACTTCACCCCCCAGGTTCTTTCCCTTATACTTCCCTTGATCTTCATGCTCGGTCTTTTTTTCTCGCTCGGGAAATTATCCAGAAACAATGAAATCCTTGCTGTGAGGTCTCTTGGAATATCTCCGGCTGTTCTTGTAAAACCCATTGTTTTCATCGGGGTTATCACGATTTTTTTATTCGCCTGCTTTAACCAGTTTTTGGTTCCTCCCTCAAACTTCAAAATGAGAAAGTGGGAGCAGGAGAATCTTTATGGAGTAAAGAGGGGAAAGAAAAGATACTTTCATCATCTTGAGGTCCTTGACGAGAAGGGAAGGATGATAACCGTGGGATTTTATGATGCAAAAAAGAGGGTGATGAGGGATGTTGAGGTAACCCGATATAAAGAGGGAAGGATAACCGAAAATCTTTATGCAAAAAGAGGTGTGTATAAGGGTAAGCTGTGGAAACTTACGGAGGTCTGGAGAAGAAAATTTCATAAAGAGCAGGAAAAACTTGAGCATCTTGACTCACTTTACCTTGACCTTCCACCCCCTCTTTATTTTGAAAGGGAAAAAAGGAAGCCGGATGAGATGGCATTTTTTGAACTCTACTCTCACATAAAAAGAGTGGAAAGCACAGGAGGGGTTGCAACCGGAGAAAAAATAGAGCTCTACATGAGGTTTTCCTATGCCTTCATCCCTCTGATTCTTATTTTCTACGGTGCTCCCCTTGCAGTGAGTGTCAAAAAGAGAGGGTTTGGTTTTGGATTTGGATGGACCTTGTTTATTTCATTTATTTACTGGGGAACGCTCGAAACCTTCAGGGCAATGGGGGTAAAGGGAAGCCTTCCCCCCGCACTTTCCGCATGGATTCCAAACATCATGTTTTTCCTGGTGGGACTCTTCATCAATCTCTGGAGGAGAATATGACCCTTACCTCCTTAACATCCCACAGAGGTGAAAGGGTTTCCTCAATCTCCTCCTTTATATGGGATGCAAAGTCCCTCTGTGCTGGAATGTTTAAGTAAACAGTGACAACCCCATCCTTTATCTCATAATCCTTAACCGTCCCAACCCTTATAACATCCATCCCTGCCGCAGGGTCAATAACATGCTCAAGCCTTTCTCTTATAACCTCCTTATCCGTTGGCTTTTTCTCCTTCAATATTCCGTGTGTATGCTCGTAGTTCTCTATTGCCCTTTTTATGGCATCCACCGCAAGAACCGCACAGTGAACCTTCACAGGAGGCAATCCTCCAAGGGCATCCACAACATCCTTCCATGAAATCTTCTTTGCCTCCTCAAGGGTCTTTCCCTTTACCATCTCGGTTGCCATGGATGCCGTTGCTATGTTGGATGCACATCCAAAGGATTCAAACTTTATATCCTCAATCACCAAAGTTTGAGGGTTTACCTTTAAATAAACCCTGACCATATCCCCACATGCAGGGCTTCCCTCAGATGCCTTTGCATCAGGATTTTCTATCTTTCCAGCATTCCTTGGATTTAGAAAGTGCTCAATTACCTTCTGAGAATAGGGTGTCTTCATTCCTTCCTCCCGAGAGGGCTTATTTTTCTCAACCTTTCGACAACCTCTTTAAGCCTTGAAACTGCCTCATCTATCTCTTTTTCGGTTGTGAACCTTGATATTCCAAATCTTAAAGAGCCATGGGCATCTTCATATGGAACACCCATTGCCCTTAAAACATAACTTGCCTCAAGTTTCCTGGAAAAGCATGCGGAACCCGTTGTAACAGAAACACCCAAAAGGTCAAGCTGAATCACAACTGCCTCTCCTTCCACGTATCTTATTGTGACATTGAGATTTGCAGGATGTCTCTCCTCGGGTCCATTGAGTTTGATATCCTCTATCTCTTCTTTCAATCTCTTCCATAAATAGTCTCTTAGATATTTAACCCTCTCTCTTTCCTCATCATCCATGAGTTCAAGAGCCTTTGCAAATCCTATGATTCCGGGAATGTTGGGTATTCCTCCTCTCAACCCATACTCGTGAAATGTTCCATCTATTAGTGGCTTTATCTTTATCCCATCCCTTATCCATAATGCTCCCGTTCCCTTTGGTCCATGAACCTTGTGGGCTGTGAGGGTAACCATGTCTGCTTTCCAGTTTTCAACTGAGAAGGGAATCCATCCTGTTGAATATGCTGCATCAACGTGGAAGGCAATCCCTTTCTCTTTCACGATTTTCCCTATTTCCTCAATCGGCTGTATCACACCAACTTCAGGATTTGAGTGCTGTAGGGTAACAAGTATTGTGTCTTCTCTTATGTTTTTCTTCACATCATCCGGATCAACGTATCCTTCAGGGGAAACAGGAAGGTATGTTACCTCAAATCCCTCTTTTTCAAGGGTATAAAGTGTATGCCTCACGGACTGATGCTCTATGGAGGAACTTATTATGTGCATCCCCTTATCCCAGTTTTCTCGTGCAAATCCCTTTATTGCCAGGTTGTTTGCCTCTGTTCCTCCTGATGTAAAAATAAGTTTCCCTTCCTTTCCATCTATATATCCCTTTATAAACTCCCTTCTCTTCTCTATCTCCTCCTCAATGGCTTTCCCGTGAGAATGGGAAAATTGAGAAGAGGGGACCGCATACTTTTCAGTGAAATAGGGAAGCATCTCTTCCAGAACCTGAGGGTCCGTGCGGGTTGTGAGTGTTCCGTCAAGATATATTCTACTCACTGTATTCCAAACCTCTTTTTTACCTCCGGGGATACCATGGAGGGATTCCATGGGGGGTCCCACACGAGTTCAACCTCAACCTTTTTTACCCCCTCTATCTTTTCCACCCTCTCCTTAACCTGCTGGGTTAAGAAATGGGCGAGGGGACATCCTTTCACCGTGAGTGTCATCCTTATCTTCACCTCCTCCGGAGAGGGACACTCAATCCCGTATATAAGCCCCAGGTCCACCACATTGATACCGAGTTCAGGGTCAACAACCTCCTTCAGTGCCTCTCTTATTTTTTCCTCCATCATTCCTCCAGGAATGCCGGAGGCCGGACTCGAACCGGCACGGGGATTATTCCCCAGCGGATTTTAAGTCCGCTGCGTCTACCAGTTCCGCCACTCCGGCACCGTTTAAATTTTACGAAGTTTTTATCCATTTTCAAGTTATTTTAAGAAAAGCCTTACGAGGGTGAACTTCACAACAAATCCTGCGAAAACGATGGATACCATGGACATGAGTTTTATGAGAATATTCAAGGATGGACCTGCTGTATCCTTGAGAGGGTCACCAACCGTATCACCGGTAACCCCTGCCTTGTGCGCATCGCTTCCCTTCCCCCCATAGTTTCCCTTCTCTATATATTTTTTTGCATTATCCCATGCACCACCGGCGTTTGCCATGAATATTGCAACTGCAAAACCGGAGGTCAGAACCCCTGCAAGCAGTCCCATAACTCCATTTGGTCCTGCAAGATATCCAACGATGATGGGAGTGAGCAATGCGGTCATTGCCGGAAGAATCATCTCGCGCTGTGCAGCCCTTGTGCATATGTAAACTGCCCTTCCATACTCCGGTTTTGCCTTCCCCTCAAGCAATCCCTTTATCTCCTTAAACTGCCTTCTCACCTCCATCACAATCTCACCCGCAGCCCTGCTCACAGCCCTTATTGCAAGTGCACTGAAGGCAAAGGGAAGCATCGCACCTATGAATATTCCTGCGAGGGTGAAGGGGTCGGTCAGGACAGGTTTTATAAATTCCCTGAGATGGGAAAGCCCCATCCTCTCTGCCCAGAGCAGGATGTCGTGATAGTACGCTGCGATGAGTGCGAGTGCTGTGAGTGCGGCAGAGCCAATTGCAAATCCCTTTCCTGTTGCTGCGGTTGTGTTTCCGAGAGCGTCAAGTGCATCGGTTCTTTCCCTTACACAGTCAGGCAGACCTGCCATCTGTGCGTTTCCACCTGCATTGTCAGCAACAGGCCCATAGGCATCGGTTGCAAGGGTTATTCCCAGGGTTGAAAGCATTCCAACGGCTGCAAGTCCAACACCATAGAGTCCCATGCTGAAGTTATGAATTCCTCCTGAAACCACGAAACTTGCAATGGTCGCCAGAACAACCGTGATAACCGGAATTGTGGTTGAAAGCATTCCCACACTCAACCCCTCAAGGATGTTGGTTGCATATCCGGTTGTGGATGCCTGTGCTATCCTTCGGGTTGGAGGATATGTATCAGAGGTGAAGTATTCTGTGGAGAGACCTATTATGAGCCCTGCTCCAAGTCCTATCACCATTGCCCAGAATATGTTGAAGTGCTCGGGTAACATGTATTTCATAACGAAAAAGTTTGCAATCACGATGATGATACTGCTTCCCCATATTCCCCTTCTCAGTGCCATGAGCAGTGCATGCTGGGATACCTCTTCCCTTGTCTTTACAAGAAATATCCCTATTATGGATGCAATTACACCAATTCCTGCAAGAACCATGGGAACGAGAACTCCTTTTATTCCAAGCCTTGCGGATGCGGCAAGGGACATGGTTGCAACGATGGAATCAACATAGGATTCATACAGGTCGGCACCCATTCCCGCCACATCTCCCACATTATCTCCAACATTATCCGCAATGGTTGCAGGGTTTCTGGGGTCATCCTCAGGTATGTTTGCCTCTATTTTTCCAACAAGGTCTGCACCAACATCCGCAGCCTTTGTGAATATTCCTCCTCCAACCCTTGCAAACAGTGCCTGCGCAGATGCACCCATTCCGAAGGAGAGCATGGTGAAGGTTATTGCCTCAAGCAGTTTATCTCCCGTCATTCCCTGCTTTATCCGGTAAAACCAGTCAAGAATCCTGAACCATATGCTCAAATCCAGGAGTCCAAGTCCAACAACCGTAAGCCCCATCACCGCCCCTGCTGAGAACGCAATCTTCAATGCTTTATTGAGACTTTCCCTTGCAGCATTTGCAGTCCTTGCACTTGTTCTCGTTGCTATGGTCATTCCTATGAATCCTGAAAGACCGGAGAAGAAACCTCCGGTGAGGAATGCAAATGGAACAAATATAGGCTGCAATCCCGATACGGCAAGGATGAGGAGAAGAATAAAGGCAACCACAAAGAAGATGGCAACGACCGAATACTGCCTTTTGAGATACGCCCTTGCACCTTCCCTCACTGCCTCTGCTATCTCTATCATTTTTTCAGTGCCCTCACTTTCCCTGAGGGCTCTTTTTGCAAGATAAAAAGCAAATAAAAGGGCAAGCATGGAACCTGCCGGAGCGAACCAGTAAAATCCGCTCATTTTCACCTCCTGGGATTTTTTTGGATATTTAACAGATTTGTAAGGGAAAATCAAGTATTTTTTGGAAAAATAACTCGTATCCCCCTGAAAAAATCGTCTGTTCTGGTTGACAACCGCTGAAAAATCTGTTAATAAAATCAGTAAGAAAGGAGGTGGATGTGGAGATTAGGTTTCCTCAGTGCCTTAAGTGCGGGAAAGGCGTTCTCGTCCCCCTCTCCGATTACGGGAGGGATGGGGCATCCATAATGTATAAAGCATGGGTTTGCACAAATCCCGAGTGCGGGTTTCATCTCAGGATAGATAATGGAGACGTAAGTTTTGGAACAAGGATAGGGGAGAGCCCGAAGCAGCGCTAAAACTCCCCGGAAAGGAGAGAGATGAGGTGGAGTGAGGCTTTCATCCCCACTCTGAGGGAGGCCCCAAAAGATGCGGTTACGGTAAGTCATCGCCTTCTTTTGAGGGGTGGTTTCATAAAATCCCTCGCAAGTGGTATTCATACATACCTCCCCCTCGGATGGCGGGTTTTGAAGAAGGTTATGAGGATTATAAGGGAAGAGATGGACAGAATTGGGGGTCAGGAACTCCACATGCCCGCCCTGACCCCTGCTGAACTCTGGGAGGAGACCGGAAGGTGGGAGGAATACGGGGACGAGATGTTCAGGGTAAAGGACAGAAAGAAGCGCGATTATGCCCTTGCCCCAACCCATGAGGAGATAATAACAGAACTTGCAAGAAAGGAAATAAGGTCCTACCGTGACCTTCCCCAGATTTGGTATCAGATACAGATGAAGTTCAGGGATGAGCTGAGACCCAGGGGTGGGGTTTTGAGGGCAAGAAGTTTTTTGATGAAGGATTCCTACTCCCTTGACAGGGACTGGGATGGACTTGCAAGGAGTTATGAACTGCACTATGAGGCATATACAAGAATTTTTGAGAGATGCAAACTTCCAGCAGTTGTTGTTGAGGCATCTGCTGGAATAATGGGAGGTTCTGAATCACACGAATTCATGGTTCTTTCGGAGAGTGGGGAGGATTCCCTTGTTATATGTTCATGTGGATACAGTGCAAATACAGAGGTTGGAGAGGCGGATCCGGTCCCGGTTGAATTCAAGGATGGGGAACTGAAAAAGGTGCATACCCCGGTTGAGGGAACGGTTGAAAAGATAACCGAATTTCTGGGAATACCCGCATATCACCTCATGAAGTCTCTCATGTATGTTCATGAAGGAAAACCGATATTTGTGGTGATAAGAGGGGATTATGATATTGATGAGAGGAAGCTTGTGAGTATATTTCCAGGAATAAGACCTGCACATCCTGAGGAGATAAAGGAATGGACAGGTGCTCCTGCTGGATACATAAGCCCTGTTGGACTGAACATTCCGGTTTACGCTGATTTGAGCCTCAAAGGAGGGAAGGGGTTGACCTCAGGGGCAAACGAGGAGTTTTATCATTTAACAGGAATAAGCCTTGAAAGGGATGTTAAGGTTAAGGAATGGGTGGATGTGAGACTCGTAAAAACAGGAGACAGGTGCAGGAGGTGCGGAAAGGAAGTTGAGGTCAGGCGTGCAATAGAACTTGGTCACATATTCAAACTCGGAACAAAGTATTCAGAGGCGATGCGTGCAACATTTCTGGACAGGGATGGGAAGGAAAAACCCATAGTCATGGGAAGTTATGGTATAGGGGTGGAGAGAATAATGGCAACCGCAATAGAGGTTTACCACGATGAGAATGGAATAATATGGCCCATAAGCATAGCACCATACGAGGTTATACTCCTTTCACTCAATCCATCAAATCCTGAGGTAAGAGAGACTGCGGAGCGCATATACAGAGAACTTGGAAATGTTGAAATCCTTTACGACGACCGGGACGAACAGCCTGGAGTGAAGTTCAAGGATGCGGACCTTATCGGAATACCCGTAAGGGTTGTTGTGGGGGAGAGGGGATTGAAGCGGGGGGTTGTAGAGGTGAAGAAGAGGAAGGAAAAAGAGAGTGTTGAGGTGGAACCGGGAAAGGTAAAGGAAGTGGTAATGAAAATGAGAGAGGAACTTTATGGATATTGACACTGAGAGAAAAGTGTTTACAATTATAAAAAGGGTTCTTGATATGGAGGAGTTTTCCTCCGAGGGAATAGAACTTATAGACTTTGAAATAAAGGGAACAGGCTCAAAGACACAGGTAAGGGTTTTCATAGACAAACCAGGAGGTGTAACGATAAAGGATTGTGTAAGGGTTTCACAGGTGCTTTCGGTCGAACTTGATGTTGAGGACCCCATTCCTCACTCTTACACACTTGAGGTATCCTCACCGGGCGGGAGAAAGAAAAGAAACTGGGAGGAAGAATGGGAGTAAATCTTCAGGTTGTTGAAATGCTATCAGAGATAGCAAGCCAGAGAAGGCTTGATAAAAAGTTTGTTGTGGAGAGTGTAAGGGAGTCCTTCTTGAAGGCGATTGATAGATATTTTGGGGGAAAAGGGGAGTTTGAGGTTGAAATATCCGAGGCATCGGGTGAGGTGAAGATATACCGGAGGATGAAGGTTGTTAAGGAAGTTAAGGATGAGACTACGGAAATAACTCTGGAAGAGGCAAAAGCACACTCCGCCACCGCAGAGATTGGAGGAGAAGTCCTGGTTGAGATTCCCCTTGAGTCTCTTGGAAGGGGATTCATAAGAATGGTCAAGCAGAACCTCCTTCAGCGCATGAAGGAGGCGGAGAAGGATATTGTTTATGAGGAATACCGGGAAAAGATAGGAAGAACCGAGATGGGACATGTTGCAAGGGTTGACAGAAAAGGGGTTTACGTCCACCTTGACAGGGCAGCAGAGGGATTCATGCCCAGAGAGGAGCAGATTCCCAGTGAGTTTTACCGTCAGGGAATGCAGATAAAGGCGCTAATAATAGACGTTGAGAGGAAACCAAAGGGACCTGTTGTATATCTTTCAAGAACCCATCCTGACTTTTTAAGAAGGCTGCTTGAGTTTGAGATACCCGAAATAAGGGAAGGAATTGTGGAGATAAAGGGTGTTGTGAGGGACCCCGGAAAAAGGGCAAAGGTTGCGGTTTATTCCAAGGATCCAAAGATAGACCCGGTTGGTGCATGTGTGGGGATGAGAGGTTCAAGGATTCAGGCAATTGTAAGGGAACTCAATGGTGAGCGAATAGATATTATAGCCTGGTCTGAGAATCCCGAGGTATTTATAGCAAGGGCACTTGCCCCTGCAAAGGTTTTGAGAGTTATTATAGTGGATAGAGAGAACAAAGAGGCAAGATGCCTTGTCCAGGATGAACAGCTATCCCTTGCGATAGGGAAAGAGGGGCAGAATGTTACACTTGCTGCAAGGCTCACAGGATGGAAGATAGATGTGAAGGCACAGAGTGCATATCACAAGGAGGTTGAAGAGGAGAAGCGCAGCAAACTCACGGTTGACCAGCTTCCAGTATCAGACAGAATAAAGAAGATACTCAGGGAAGCAGGTTATCCAACTGCGAAGGAGATAATGGCTGCATCCAAGGAAGAACTCATGAAACTTCCAGGGCTTGGGGATAAGACCGTGGACAAGATATACAGGGCAATATACGAACTTCTGAATGTTGGAGGATAGTTTGGGTAAGAAGAGGGTTTACACCCTTGCAAAGGAACTCGGGCTCTCCTCCAGGGAACTGGTGGAGATAATAAGAAATATGGGAATAGAAATAAAGAGTCATTCAAGCACGGTTACAGAGGAAGAGGAGGAGAGGATAAGGAGGTTTGTAAAAGGGGAAGAAAAGAAAAAGAAGGAAGAGGTAGAAAAGGTGGAGGAAAAAGAGGAAAGGAAGGAGGTAAGGGAAGAGAGACCTGTTGCGGTTACCATAAAGGAAAAGAGAAGAAGACCGAAGAGACCACAGGTTGACAGACAGGAGGTGGAAAAAAAATTAAAGGAAACACTTGCAAAACTTGAAAGGGGTGAGAGGCTTCCAAAGAGGAGAAAGAAGAAAAAGAGAGAGGTGGAGGAGGAAGAGGAAGAAAATGTGGTGAAGGTGACAGAGTTTATTTCTGTTGCGGAGTTTGCAAAACTCATTCAGGTTGACCCAACCGAGATAATAGCAAAGTGCCTTGAGATAGGTCTTCCTGTAACAATAAACCAGAGGCTCGATTTTGATACTATTTCCATGATTGCGGAGGAGTTTGGTTATAAGGCAGTCCTTCACGAGGAGTACGAGATTGAAGAGATTGAGGAAGAAAGTGAGTATGGAGAGGAGAGGGAAAGACCTCCTGTTGTTACCGTAATGGGGCATGTGGACCATGGAAAGACCTCTCTACTTGACCGTATAAGGCAGACAAACGTTGTGGCTACTGAAAAAGGAGGAATCACCCAGCGCATAGGTGCATATCATGCTGAGTATGATGGTAAAAAAATAACCTTCATAGACACTCCAGGACACCATGCATTTACTGCAATGAGGGCAAGGGGGGCACAGGTTACGGATATAGTCATTCTTGTGGTTGCAGCAGATGATGGTGTGATGCCCCAGACCATTGAGGCTCTTAACCATGCAAAGGCAGCTGGAGTCCCCATAATAGTTGCAATAAACAAAATAGACCTTCCTCAGGCAAATCCAATGATGGTGAAACAGCAGCTTGCAGAACACGGGATTCTCGTGCAGGAATTTGGAGGGGATGTTCTGTGTGTTGAGGTATCTGCAAAAACAGGGCAGGGAATAGATGAACTGCTTGAGGCAATTCTTTTGCTTGCAGAGGAGCTCAAACTCACCGCTCCTTTTGAGGGACCGGCGACGGGTGTTGTTCTTGAGGTGAAGAAGGAGAAGGGAAGGGGAAACGTGGTTACGGTGCTTATTGAGAAAGGAAAACTTAAAATAGGAGACGCATTTGTTGCAGGAATTGCACATGGAAGAGTCAGGGCGATGTTTGATGAGTGGAGAAGGAAAATGAATGAGGCAACCCCTTCAACCGCAGTTGAAATTCTTGGATTTGATGAGTTGCCCGAGGTTGGAGACAGGTTTGTTGTGGTTGAGGATGAGAGGAAGGCAAGGGAAATAGCAAATAAAAGAAGGGCGGTAAAGCGTGAACAGGAGAGAAGAAGGCCGGTATTTGGTCTTGAACTCTTCCAGGAGGAATTGAAGAAGGGGGAGGTTAAAGAACTCAAACTTATTGTTAAGGGAGATGAAGCAGGACCTGTTGAGGCACTTGCCGATGCAATACAGGACCTTTCCACAGAAGAAGTCAAGGTGAATGTTATTCACAGAGGGGTTGGAGAGGTTTCTGAATCCGATATTCTTCTTGCATCTGCCTCCAAGGCAATTGTTGTTGCGTATCATGTTGGTGCTCCACCCCAGGTCAGGGAACTTGCAAAGAGGGAGGGGGTGGAGATAAGGACCTATCATATAATATACGATGCACTGAATGATATAAGAAGTGCAATGGCAGGATTGCTTGAGCCCATAGAGGTTGAGGAGGAGATAGGGGAGGTGGAGATAAGGCAGCTATTTAAGGTTCCAAAGGTTGGAATTGTTTTTGGATGTTATGTGAGGCAGGGGAGGATAGTGAGAGGAAACCCTGTGAGGGTTTACAGGGGAGAGGAGCTTATAAAGGAAACGAAGGTGAGTTCTTTAAAGAGGTTCAAGGAGGATGTGAAGGAGGTTGAAGAAGGGTATGAGTGTGGTGTTGGGCTTGAGGACCCGAAGGGAATAAAAGAGGGAGATATAATAAGGGTTTATGAAATAATCAAAAAAGCGAGGGAGTTATGATAGTGGGGGTTGGGGAAATAGACATACACATTCCGGGAATAAGGTCTTTAAAAGAAAAAAGAAGGATAATAAATGAGATAAAAAACAGGATAAAAAACAGATTTAACGTCTCCATAAGCGAGGTTGATTACCATGACCTGTGGCAGCGTGCCTTGCTTGGAATTGCTGCCGTTGCAACCGATGGGAAGGGGGTGGATGTGGTGATGAGGAGTGTTCTTTCGGAAATAGAAAGAGACATGAGGATACAGGTGCTTGATTACAGGTTTGAGGTGAGGTGATGACCCACAGAAAAGAGAGGGTCTCCTCCCTTATCCTGAGGGAGGTTTCAGAGATAATAGAAAGAGACCTCCAGGACCCAAGGCTTGGATTTGTTACAGTAACCGGGGTTAAAATAACCTCTGATTTGAGGCATGCAACCATATTTATCACCGTTCATGGAACAGAGGAGGAAAGAAAGGAAACCCTTGCTGTTTTAAATTCCGCAAGAGGATACATAAGAAGGGAATTTGGAAGGAGGGTCAGGTTGAAATATACCCCGGAGATAGATTTTGAGTATGATAATACATTCGAAGAAATGGAAAGGATAAACAAACTTTTTGAGTCCCTGGAGGAGAATGGTGGATGAGGTGAGGGAGATAATAAAAAAAGGAGATAATTTTCTCTTAACCACACACATTCATCATGATGGAGATTCCGTTGCATCCGAGTTAGCCCTTGCCCTTACATTAAAAAAACTTGGAAAGAGATTCCATATATTCAACAACGACCCGGTTCCATACAGGTATAAAAATTTCCCATACATAGAACTTGCAACCACTCAACCCCCTCCTTTTGATTATGAATTCATCTTTGTCCTTGACTGTGCCTCACTTTCAAGAACAGGAAAGATAAGGGAAAAAATAAATTTTGAAAATAAAACTGTAATAAACATAGACCATCATATGAGCAATGAAAGATTTGGTGATATAAACATTGTCCAGCCTGTTTCTTCCACTTCGGAGATAATATACGATATAATAAAAGACCTGGTGGAAATAGACAGGGATATTGCAACCTACATATACATGGGAATTTCAACCGATACCGGTGGATTCAGGTATCCCAATACAACCTCCCACTCCCTTGAGATTGCCTCTTTAATGGTGAAACTGGGGGCGGATCCAGGAAAAATAGGCGAACTTGTATGGTTCACAAATCCTGAAAGAAGGATAAAACTTCTTGGAAAGGTCTTGACAACCCTTGATGTCCGGGATGGTGTTGCCTTTATACATGTTACAAGGAGGATGATGGAGGAACTCGGGGCAAACGAGGATGATACGGAAGAATTCGTTGACTTCCCCCTTTCCATTGAGGGGATAAAGGTTGCGGTATTCTTAAAAGAAAGAGATGGAGGGGTTATAAAGGCATCCCTGAGGTCAAAAAAGGGAGTGAATGTGGAGAAAGTGGCAAGAGAGTTTGGAGGAGGAGGGCATAAAAATGCATCAGGATTTGAGGTGAATGGATACGATATGGAGAAACTCAAGGAAGTTTTGATGGAGAAGATATGTTTATCCTGACGGCGTATGTTCTAATTGCAAGATATGATGGAATAATAGGACCCGTTGCGGAGAGATACATAGCAAGAGGAATTGAGAAGGCAGAAAGGGAAAAAGCGGATGCATTTATTCTCATGCTTGATACCCCTGGAGGATATGATGAGGCAATGAGGGGCATTGTCAAAAAAATCCTTTCAAGTAAAGTTCCCGTGATTGTTTATGTGTATCCTTCAGGGGGAAGGGCAGCATCTGCTGGAGTATTCATATGCATGGCAGCTCACAAGGTTGCAATGGCACCCGGAACAAACATAGGGGCGGCTCATCCTGTTTCCATAGGGAAGGAGGTTTCGGAGGAGATGAAGGAAAAGATTACCAACGATGCGTGTGCATATCTTCGCTCCATCATGGAGAAGAGGGGGAGGGACGCGTCATGGGCGGAGGAGGCGGTTGTGCACTCTTCATCCTTAACCGAGAAGGAGGCACTTGAGCGCGGGATAATAGACTGGGTGTGTGAGGACCTGGATGATTTGCTTGAGAAGGCAGGCCTTCAGGATAAGGAAAGAATTGAGTTTCCGTTGACCATGAGAGAAAGATTTCTTTCAAGGCTTGCAAATCCAAACATAGCATACATCCTCTTTATCATTGGATTTTACGGAATCCTCTTTGAGGTTACCCATCCAGGTGCAATAGTTCCGGGAGTGGTGGGCTCTATTTCCCTCATCCTTGCCTTCTTTGCCTTTCAGACTCTCCCCATAAACTATGCAGGGCTTTTGCTCATAGTCATGGGGATTGTGATGTTTATTCTTGAGGCGATAACACCAACCAACGGTCCTCTCACCATAGGAGGTGTTGTGTCCATGGTTCTTGGTTCAGTCATGCTTATAAACACCGATGCCCCTTTTCTTAAAATCTCATGGGGTGTTATAATAGCAGCAGTGGCAACAACTGCTGCATTCTTCATCTTTGCGGTTGGAATGGGGTTGAGGGCATTGAAAAGGAAGCCTGTTTCAGGGACTCAGGGACTGGTGGGGGAGGAGGGAGAGGCAAGGACAAACATAGATAAGAAGGGGGGCACGGTTTTTGTCCATGGGGAGCTATGGGATGCATGGGCGGATGAGAAAATTAAGAAAGGAGAAGCAGTTATCGTGGTGGAGGTTAAGGGACTGAAGTTAAAAGTCAAACGAAAGGAGGTATCATGAAGAAAAGAAGAATGAGAATTGCAAAAGGTGTGTTTCCCAAGGCAAGCTTTGAGAGCATGAGGCATGCACTCATCAAGATGGAGCCCGGGAAAAGGTACACCGTAAACGAACTGAGGAAGCTGCTTGGAGTTGGAACAGCCAACCGCGTTATTGATATAATGTCCACTCCGAAAATTCTGGGATTCGTAAAGCGGGCTGAAGGAAGGGGGTACATTCTCACCGAAGAGGGTATAAAACTCAGGGAACTTCTCAGGAGAAACGACGAGACAGGAGTGAAGCGTATGCTGAGGGAAGCAATAAAGCGCTCTGACTTCTACTCCTTCATTGAGAGCCTCAGGAAAAAGGATGTCTCACTGGATGAGATGGTGAAGGAGACCATGGAAAAATACAACTACAAGACAAAAGATATCAAAGGATTCAAGTACAGGGTGGTGGGAGCTGCAAGAAAGCTGTGTGCCTATGCCTATGAAGGAATGGAAGTAAAGGTGGAAAGGAAGGAACATCTTTATTACATGCTTGGAAAGATGGCGGGGCTCGTGCTCAAAACAGGTAAGGATATGGAAACGAAAGCCACTCTTGAGGAGTTTGAAAAACTGCTTTACAACCTCCCCGTCGAGGATATACTTCTCAAACTTTTTGAAAAAGAGAAAAAGGTCATCCTTAAAAGGGACGACCTCTCACTCCTTGAACCTTTCCTTGAGGTCCTGGAGGAGGAGCTCATGAAATAGGAGGCGTGTATGGGCATGATCATAACCATCTTCATCATTGTTGTTTTCATCCTTGCAAATGCGATAAAGGTGCTCCAGGAGTATGAAAGGGGTGTGGTTTTCAGACTTGGAAGATATGCAGGAGTTAAAGGTCCTGGTCTTGTTCTGATAATCCCGATAATTGACAGGCTCGTGAGAGTTTCTTTAAGAACGGTTGTGTTTGATGTCCCACCCCAGGATGTGATAACAAAGGACAACGTATCCGTGAAGGTGAATGCGGTTGTTTACTTCAGGGTGATGGACCCTGCAAAGGCGGTGATTGAGGTTCAGGATTACATATACGCAACCTCCCAGATGGCACAGACAACCCTGAGAAGCGTTCTTGGAGAGGCTGAACTTGATGAACTGCTTGCCGAGAGAGAGAAGATAAATCAGAAACTCCAGCAGATAATAGATAAGGAAACCGACCCATGGGGAGTGAAGGTTTCTGCAGTTGAGATAAAGCATGTTGACCTTCCTCAGGAGATGCAGCGCGCAATGGCTGCTCAGGCTGAGGCAGAAAGGGAAAGAAGGGCAAAGATAATCTCAGCAGAGGGAGAATATCAGGCAGCAAGGAGGCTGCGTGAGGCGGCTGAGATGCTTGAGGAACATCCAATAGCACTGCAACTGAGATACCTCCAGACCCTTTCAGAGGTGGCTGCTGAGAACAACTCAACAACCATATTCCCTGTCCCCATAGACCTGTTCAAGCCATTCCTTGAAGGAATGGCAAAGAAGAAAAAGAAGTGATATTCCTTTTGTTTTGCTCCCAGACCCTGGGGGAGGTCTTAAATATCCTTGACCTCCCCCCTTCCTCCTACATATTTGAAAGACTTGAGTGGAGAGAGGGAGAGACAAAATGCGTTCTTCCTGCGGTGGAGGAATGGGTTAAAAACCCATTGGAGGCTGTTGAATGGGTGGAAGAATTTGAAAATCAAACACCCTCCTTCTGTGTGAAAAAAGGGCTTGAAATCCTTGAAATAAAACCACCCGGAATACCAAAGAAGAAAAAAACACTTGAGGAACTCATTTCGCTTATTGAAAAGATTGACATGGACATAAAGAATATAACTTCAAGTATTCCTGAAAATAAACTGAAGAAACTCCTTTACAAACTTCCTCTTTTATGGGTGGACGATACCCTTGATGCGTGGGTTAAGGGAGTTCTGTGTGAGAATCCGGATACATTAAAGTGGGTTGAGGATTCTGTTTTCTTTTATATGGGGAAGATAAACTGGAGGAGGATAGTGAGGGATGGTGTGGAGCTCTTTTTCTTTTTGATGGAGAATGGGGAGGAATTGAAAAAGTCTCTACCAGGGACCCTCACGATTATCCCTTTCTCTTCAGGAACTCTTGTGCTTGGAACTCCTGGAGCCGATGTTTATGAAAATGCAGGGTTTGTCATAGACCCTGGTGGTGATGACGTTTACAGGGGAAGGTGTGGGGGAGGGGTGCTGCATGCTGGATTTGTGCTTGATTTTGGAGGGAACGATTATTATGAAGGAAAGATTGTCTCCCTTGGTGCAGGGTTGCTTGGATGTGGGGTTCTTATAGACCTTGGAGGAGATGATGTTTACTGTGCAGGTCCCTATTCCCTTGGATGTGGATATGGAGGGTGCGGCATTCTCTATGACAGGGAAGGGAATGATAATTACCGGGGATATGTGATGGGTGTGGGGGCAGGAAACTTTGGTGAGGGAGTACTGATTGATGAGGGAGGAAACGATATTTATTCAATCTATTCCTGGGGTGAGGGATTTGGTGGGTCTCTTGGATGTGGTATTCTTTACGATAAAAGGGGAAGCGATGTATATCACGCAGGAGGAAGATATTATCACAGACCTCTTCATCCTTCATCCTTCAGGTCCTTTGCGCAGGGATTTGCCATAGGTGAAAGACCCGGGTATGGAGGTGGGGCTGGGATTCTTTATGATGGAGAGGGAAATGATTTCTACAATGCGCAGATTTATGCCCAGGGCTGTGCCTACTGGTTTTCGTGTGGTATCCTTTATGATGGGAAAGGAGAGGACCACTATGTTGCAACCGAGTATGCCCAGGGCGCTGGAATTCATCTTGCATGCGGAATTCTTGTGGATAGGGAAGGAAATGACCTTTACTTTTCCAGGTATGGACCTTCTCTTGGTGAGGGGCATGACCTCTCCTGTGGAATCCTGCTTGATGGGGGAGGGGATGACTGGTACTGTGTGAGTGGTGGAATAGGGGTTGGGATAAACAATTCCTTTGGATTTCTCCATGATGCAGGTGGAGATGATGTGTATGCTGTTACGGAAGAACTCGGTGTTGGAGATGTAAACTGGGGGAGGAAGTTTGCATCTCTTGGTGTTTTTGTTGACGATGGTGGAAAGGATTACTATCTCAATTCTCCCGGGAGGGATGACAGGGGGTGGGTGCAGAAGGGCTATGGAATAGGGGTGGACAGAAACAGTGAGAAAAAGGAGGAGAAAAGACAGAGGCCGGTTCCTGATTTTTCAAAAATGACCACCGGGGAGGTTTTTGAGATAGCATCCGAGTGGGGTGTGGGGGAGAATGAAAAAAGGGTAAAGGCTGCAAGGGAGGAACTTGCAAAGAGGGATGATGTTCTTGATTACATTTTTAAAAACAAAATGGATACGGAAAGCGGACTTGATTTGAGGGCAATTAAGGCGGTTTTTGAAAAGAAGGGGAAGGAGTGCTATCCAGGGCTTTACAGGGCATTGAGAGGGAAAAAGGAGGAAGTAAAGAATGCCCTTTATCTCATAGGGGAACTTGAATTTAAGGAATTTGAGGATACGCTTCTTTCAATGCTTGATAGAAAGGAATACACCCGGTATGTGATCTCTGCTCTTGGAAAGATTCATTCAAAAAAGGCGGTGGGAAGGATTAAGGAGTATTTAAAGAAAGGGGAGGAGAGGGTCAAGGTTGTGGCAGCCCTTGCCCTGGGAAGGATAAAGGACCCTGAGGGACTGCCCCCTCTGCTTGATGCGCTTTCCTCACCCTCCTTAATCGTTCGCTCCGCATGTGAGCATGCGCTGGGAGAATTTGGAAAGGATGCCATAGAGGAGATAGAAAAAAGGCTAAAAAGGAGGGAAAACGTTATTTATCTTTTGAGGGTTCTGGGAAACATAGGGGATGGGAAGGAGGATCCTGAAGTAAAGGCTTTAATTTACCCATTCCTGGAGGACAAGGATCCAAGAATAAGACTCTTTGCCGTCCGTGCACTTGTAAGGTGTGGTGGTGAGGATGTGAAGGAGGTATTGAAGATAATGAAAGGAAAAGAAACCGACCCATGGGTGAGGGGGGAGATAGAGAGGTATTTTGAGAAATAGTCTTATGGCCGCAGGAGAAGAGCATTAATCACGGGTGAGATATCCTTTCCAAGGCTGAAAAATACCTTCTTATTGTTCACCGGTGATATTGCTATCAGTTTTCCTTTAAATATAATTCCCGCATAATTCTTAAATCCATGATGAACAACCACAACCGCGGTTTTTCCCATCGGGTCAGTCGTGATGTAAGCAGTATCAGGGGGGAGGGGGAGTGTATCCACTACATACACACATACCGCAGGATTGTCCTCAAGGCATACTGGATTTCCCTCTCCTTTCCATTTGACATTCACAAGCACCGGAGGCTTCCCGGAAAGAAGTTCGATATTTTTAATTTCCCTTCCCTTATACCTTACCTTTCCTTTCTTAACCTCCACAACCTTCCTTCCCATGCATTCTATCCTCCCTGCAAGCACGGAGTCTCCAGAAACAACGTATTCAGGTTCAGGCAGGGGTTTTATCTCCATCTTAATCCACATTCCATTCTTCTTTCCCTCAACAACAAAACCATCGTGATGGATCGTGATAATTCCCTCTCCCTCCCCTTTCACCGGGTCAAGCAGGTAAAGATTTGCGGTGAATTTATATACCCCTTCCTTTTCCTTTTTCCAGTCCCTTTTTCCGGTCAGGGCAAGGAGCAACCGGTGGGGGTCAATTCCTGAAAGCCCCTCCACTTCAAAGGAATCGGGCGAAAAGACCTTCCCTTTCCCTTCCATATCAAGGGGAGGATACATGCCTTTTTCCCTGTGCAATTTCAGGGTAAACTGGTAGGGAATTGCCTCCGCCAGTGCGGTATCGGGGTCAGGAAGTGGCTGGTGGGCGCAGTTCAGTGCCGCAAGGCACGAAATATACAGTATCCAAGCCCACCGAATATGATTAAAAGACCGAAGATTAAAGTTGCCCATGCCGATGGGTTCATTCCTCCCTCCTTCCCTTTATTCCCATGAGTATTCCACAGAGGAGAACCACTCCAAGGTATGCAACTCCAAGTGCCAGTGCACCTTTTGGATATCCCTCGTATGGGCTTTTTATTTCGGTGTAGAGGGAGAATCCGAGACTCCATATAAGAACGAGAGGAATTACCACCCTTATCATCGCATCCCACCACTTTCCTATCTTTATCTCCGAGAGTTCATTCACATACTCTCTTATCACCTTTGGTCCAAGGAGGTATCCCACGAATATTGCCTCAATCAGTCCAACAAGAACAAGTCCGTAGTTTGAAATAAAGTGGTCTGCTATGTCAAGCCAGAAGAGTCCGGAACGGGTTGTGAATATGAGTCCGGGTATGAAGGCCGCAAGGGATATAAGGAAGTTGAGAACCGGTCTCGGGAGTTTCCACTTTTCCATTCCCGCCATTGAAAATGCCTCAACGAGAGAAAATGCAGAGTCAATCCCAAGGGTGAGCAACATCAGGAAGAAGAGGCATCCAAAGAGGGGTCTTGCAAAGGGAAGGAGGTTTATTATGGTTGGATAGGTTACAAACGCAAGCCCTGGTCCGGATGCGATAACATTCTCAACAGGGACTCCCTGCATCTTTGCCAGGTATCCAAGGGTTGAGAAGACCGCAATCCCGCCCAGGAAACTTGTCCCGGTATCTGCAAGACCTATTATGAATGCGTTGTTCACTATGTCTGATTTTGGCGGGAGGGATGATGCATATGCTATCATCACTCCAAATCCAATGGAGAAGGAGAAGAAGATCTGGGAGTATGCGTTGAGCCACACCATCGGGTCTTTGAGTGCCGCAAAGTTTGGTGTGAGGTAGTATCTCAATCCCTCAAGTGCCCCCGGAAGGGTTATTCCTCTTATGATGAAAACAAGAAGGATAATCCAAGGAAGGACCACGGTAACATAAACAACCTTTCCAACCGATTTTACTCCCTTTATGATGGAGAGATATATCCACACCCATGTGAATACAAGACCAATGACTATGAGCATCTTAAATCCACCGAATTCAAAGGGTCCCTGGGTGAGTCCCAGGAAGCGGTTGAAGAAGAAGTCTTTGGTGTTTTCTCCCCATGAGAGTTTGAAGGAATAGAAGAAGTAGTTGAAAGCCCACGACATTATAACCGCATAGTAAATAACGATTCCAAAACCCACAAACACAGCACACCATCCCAGGTATCTCCAGTTTTTCCTCATGCTTTCAAATGCAAGGGGTGCTGCATGCCCTGTTTTGTGCCCAAGACCAAATTCAAGGATAAGGAGGGGTATTCCCGCTGTTATCATTGCAATGAAATACGGGATTATAAATGCCCCTCCACCGTACCGGTAGGCAATGTAAGGGAACCTCCAGATGTTCCCAAGTCCAATTGCAGAACCTATGGCGGCAAGTATGAAGGAGACTCTCGTATCCCAGTATTCTCTCTGCATACCACCTCCTTTTTGGTGTATTTTATCAGGAGAAATAAGTATGTCAACAGAATTTTATTGAGTTTCTTCTTCAATTCTCCCCTTTACAAGATATACTATTCTTTCACATATATTTGTGATTCTGTCTCCTATGCGTTCCAGGTTGTGGGCAACCCAGAGCAAATAGGTTGCCCGGGTTATCGTTCTTGGGTCCTCTATCATGTAGGAGAGAAGTTCCCGGTAAATCTGTTCATAAAGCATGTCAATTTCATCATCCTCTGCGTGTATTTTTTTCGCACTTTCCACATCGCGCCTCAAAAATGCCTCAAGACTCCTCCTTAACATATTCACTGCTTTTTCCGCCATTCTTGGAATATCTATGAGAGGTTTTACAAGGGGTTTTTTACCGTGCATGAGGATGATCTTGGCAATTCCTTCGGCATGGTCTCCCATCCTCTCAAGGTCCGTAATAATGCTCAGAATAGCGATGAATTCTCTCAATTCAGTTGCCACAGGTTGCTGAGTTGCTATGAGATTTACACATTTCTCTTCCATTTTCCATCTCTTTTCATCTATTTTCCGGTCACCTTCTATTATTTTCTGAGCCTCCTCCATGTTGAGTTCCTTCAATGCAAGTATGGCTTTCTGAATGGCGTTTATGACCATGTTTCCCATCTCAACCAGGTCTTCTTCCAGTTCTTTTATCTTTAAATGAAAGAATTCCCTCATTCTGTCCTCCTTTTTATCCAAAACGTCCGCTGATGTAATCTTCTGTGAGTTTATTTTCCGGATTGGTGAAAATACGGTCTGTCTCACCAAACTCTATCAGTTCTCCAAGATACAGAAACCCTGTGAAGTCGGAAACCCTTGCGGCCTGCTGCATACTGTGGGTGACAAGCACAAGTGTATATTCTTCCTTTAATTTAACCATGAGTTCCTCTATTCTGAATGTGCTTATAGGGTCAAGTGCAGAACAGGGCTCGTCAAGCAGAAGGACCTCTGGCTCAACTGCTATAGCCCTTGCAATGCACAGTCTCTGTTGCTGTCCTCCAGAAAGTTCCAGTGCAGAATGGTGTAATCTTTCCTTCACCTCATCCCACAACCCAACGTGTTTCAGGACCTTTTCAACAATCTCATCTATTTTTCTTTTACTTTTTATCCCGTTTATCCTCAATCCGTAGGCTATGTTTTCATAAATGGAAAATGGAAAGGGATTTGGCTTCTGAAAAACCATTCCTATTTTTCTCCTTATTTCTACCACACTCACATCTTTTGAATGGATATCCTTTCCATCAAGCAAAATGCTTCCTTCAATTTTAAATCCTGGAACAAGGTCGTTTATTCGATTGAGTGTGCGAAGCAGTGTTGATTTCCCGCATCCAGATGGACCTATAATTGCAGTTATTGCATGCTCCGGTATTTTAAGGGATATGTTTTTCAGAACATGATGCTCACCAAACCACACATTCAGATTTTTTATCTCCAGTTTTACCATGCTCTCCTCCTTCTGTATCGGAGCCATATGGCGAAAGAATTTATTCCCAGAACGAGCAGCAACAAGACCACAGCAGTTCCAAATGCGATAGGAACCTGTTTTTCAGGAAACGTTCCTTCCGTCATCAGGGCATAAATGTGATAGGGAAGAGCCATAACTTCATCAAACAGGGAGCGGGGAAGATGTGCAGTATAGAAGGTTGCGGCAGTAAAAAGTATGGGGGCAGTCTCACCCGCGGCTCTTCCCACCCCAAGTATTGCTCCTGTAAGGATTCCAGGAAGTGCGGAGGGAAGAACCACGTTTTTCACGGTCTGCCATCGTGTTGCTCCCAGTGCAAGAGATGCCTCCCTGAGTTCCCGGGGAACTGATTTAATTGCCTCCTCGGACGCCCTTATGATTACCGGGAGTATCAGGATTCCCAGGGTTAGAGAGCCTGAAAGAACAGAGACGCCAAAGCCCAGTAATTTTACAAACACAGCGAGACCAAAAAGTCCAAAAACAACCGACGGAGTTCCGGCAAGATTGTTTATTCCTATCCTGATCAGTTTTACAATTCTTCTGGATGTGGCATATTCGGTGAGATAAACAGCCGTCATAACTCCAAGAGGCAGAGAGAAAAAGACGGCACCAAGGGAAAGGAGGAAGGTGCCCACAATGGCAGGAAATATTCCTCCTTCGGTCATTGCCTTCCTGGGAAAATCAAAGAGAAAAGAGGGGGAGATTACCTTTATTCCATTGATAAATATGAAGAAAAGGATAAGGAACAGAGAGAGAAGCGCAAACAGGACCGAAATCAAACAGAAGGCAATACCCCCGATCTCCACTGCCTTCCTCATCCTTCTCTCCCTTTTATCCTTTCAGCAAGAATATTGAAGCAGAGGGTGGAAAGGAAAAGTACTGCTGCGAGTGCAAAAAGCGCATGGTAATGGACACTTCCCATTGCCACTTCTCCCATCTCTGCCGCTATGGTTGCAGTGATGGGTCTTACCGGCTGGAATATGGAACGTGGTATTACTGCAGCGCCTCCTGCCACCATGAGAACCGTCATGGTCTCTCCTGCAGCCCTTCCTGCTCCCAGGACTATGGATGTGAGTATTCCGGATTTTGCAGCAGGGAGAACAATCCTCGTTGCGGTCTCCCATTTCGTTGCACCAAGTGCAAGGGATGCCTCTCTCAGGGTAACTGGAACCGAGTTTAAGGCGTCTTCTGCAATGCTTGCAATGGTGGGGAGGGTCATCACTCCAAGAAGGAGTGATGCGGTGAATGCATTGAGACCAACCGGGACCCGGAAGATTTTCTGGACGAGGGGAGCGAGTATAACCATTCCAAAAAACCCGTATATCACGGATGGAATCCCCGCAAGAAGTTCTACGAAGGGTTTGAGAATCTCACGGACACCCGGTTTTGCAAATTCGGAGAGATAGAGGGCGGTTCCAAGACCTATGGGAAGGGAAACAAGCATTGCCCCAATGGTCACCACAATGGAGCCCGCAAGAAGAGGAAGCAGACCAAAACATGGAGGTTCAGATGTGGGATACCAGCGTTTTCCGGTAATGAAATCAAGAAAGGGAACCTCACGGAAAAAGGGGATAGCCTCCCCAAAAATGGAGAGGACTATCCCCATGAGGGACACGAGGGAGAAGAGAGAGACTGTACACAGAAGAATTTCTATTATGGATTCCCTCTTCATTTCTCTTCCGGAAGTCTTACCGGAACAAAACCGAGTTCCTTTACGATTTTCTGCCCTTCAGGGGAGAGGATGAAGTCTATGAACTCCTTGACAACCCCTGAAGGTTTACCCCTGGTATACATGTATAAAGGGCGTGCGAGTTTGTACTTTCCCGATACCACGCTTTCAGGAGAGGGATATACTCCATCGACCTTCACTGCCTTTACATCACTGGAGAGATAGCCAAGACCTATGTATCCGATTGCGCCCGGGGTTTTTGCAACTGTCGTAAGGACTGCCTTGTTTGATGCAGCCATTATCGCATCGGGTCTCACTTTCTCTCCTTCAAGCACCATCTTCTTGAAGACCTCAAAGGTCCCTGAGGAGTGGTCCCTTGAAACAACCACTATGGTTCCTGGGTTACCTCCCACCTCCTTCCAGTTGCTTATTTCTCCTGTGTATATTTTTCTTATCTGTTCCAGGGTCAGAGCCGTTACAGGATTTGAGGGATGCACTATCACAGCTATACCATCTTTTGCTATAATCGTTGCCACGGGATTTATTCCCTTTTCTTTCGCGCGCTTTAACTCCTTTTCCTTTATGGGTCTTGATGCATTCGCTATGTCAGTTGTCCCATCCAGCAGATTTGCAATTCCAACTCCGGAGCCTCCACCTCTTACCGAGATATTTACCTCAGGATTTCTCTGCATGAATATCTCCGCCGCATACTGTGCAATGGGAAGCACGGTGGTTGAGCCTGTGATGGTTACGGTTTTGCTTCCGTAAAGTGGGAAAAGAGAAAAAAGAATGAACAGACAGAACCTTCTCATGTGCTCCTCCTTTTATATTTTTGTTGCAAACTCCCAGCGAATCTGGAACATTAACCTGTCCTTCATTTTTTCAGGTTTTCTTTCCCAGGCAGTCTGGAGAACAATCCCTGGTTTTCCCTTTTCTCTACGCAGGATGTACCAGTTGAGGCCTGAGAAAAGAAGATTTTCCTCATTCCATCTGTCCCATCTGAGCACAAATTGCAGGTCTTTCTTTACCAGTTTTTTCAGATTAAAGAAGAACATAGCCATAAATCCCTGCTTTGCCTCCCCGTTTTCTTCTGTGTAAAGGTATTCTCCGGTGATAGAAACAGGGTCCTTCCTGATCTTTACCACACCCGCTGCATAAAGCTCGTATGGAAGGGTATCAACCGGTGGTTCATAAATTAAAGAGCCACCAAGGGTAATGCCGTAAATGGGAGTAATTCTCAGATGCACACCCGAGGCGGGGGAGAGGTCAACATCTCTTCCGGTTTTCCTGTATCCTTCACCATTCAACAGAAAGACCGCATATTCCCCATATTCTCCCGGGAAAGAGCCGGAGAGGGAAAGTCCGTAATCCGTTGAGGAGACTGCGTGATAGAGGTCTTCCGGTGCCTTTTCCATACACGTGTAATCCCATTCGTATACAGTTCCAAAGTATGTTTTTACAAGTCCCCATGTGAATCTGGAGTGGGGGATGAGGAGGTCTTTGAACTGCACATAAGCATACTTCACCTTCACACCGGCTCCATCGGGATATCTCTCGCTTGAGAAGAAATCAAGATTGAACCTTGCGGAGACTCTGTCTGAGAAGGAGTGGTTGATGCGAAGGTACGCTCTCTTTAGCGCAAACTCACTTCCTTTGAGGTTGAGTGAATCGAAATCAGCAGTGTACCTGTTCCATACATAAAGCTCGAGAGAGGTGCTCTGGGCAAAACCGCTTATCAGGGGTAAAAGGCAAAGGAACACAACCGGCTCTCTCATAAAAACCTCCTGTTTGTGGTTTCCACAGGAAAGTTAAGAAGGGTGTGTTAATTGAGAATTAAGATTGTGTTAAAAAAGTGTTAATTCTGGGGAATTATTACGGTAAATGTGCTTCCCTTTCCTGGCGTGCTTTCAACAAAAATTTCCCCTCCATGAAGTTCTACAATGTGCTTTACTATGGATAAACCAAGACCTGTTCCTCCAAGTTCCCTTGACCTTGCCTTGTTCACCACATAAAACCTCTCAAAAATTCTCGGAATGCACTCAGGGGGTATCCCCATTCCAGTATCCCTCACTCTGAATTCAATGTTCTTTTTTTTCTTTCTTACCAGGATTTCCACCTCTCCACTCTCTGTATATTTTATGGCATTGTCCACCAGGTTCAGCAGCATCTGCTCCAGTCTAAACCCATCTCCCTTCATGTGGAGGTTTTCAGGGACACTCGCCTTGAGCATGATTCCCTTCTCCTTTGCTTTTTTCTCAAAAAACTTCATTATCTGATTCACCATTCTGGTAATATCCACATCCTCGTAATCGATCTCTCCCTTCTTTTCCAGTTCCGAGAGAGTCAGGAGGTCGTTCACGAGATTGATCAGCCTCCAGGTATGTTTTTTTATAATGTCCACATAGTGCTTTTTTTCTTCTTCCATTTCCTCTTCCAGGGTTTCCAGATATCCGTATATTGCCGTGAGTGGGGTCCTGAGTTCGTGTGATACATTCATGACAAGGTCTTTTTTGAACTCCTCAAGTTTCTTCAGTCTGGTTATGTCATGAAGGACAAGCACCACCTCATTTTTTGTCTTCATGTGGGTGATGCTTGAGAGAAAGCGTCTATCACCGATGGAAACCTCTTCGGTCATACTTTTTCCAGTTTCTATAGAGTTTTTTATGAGAGAGGAAATAGAAGGGGAATTGAGAAGGAAGATTTCCCAGAACATCTTCCCTTCCATATCAGAAATTCCGGTGATCTTTTTCATGCTTTTATTTGCCCTGATAATTTTCCCATCTTTGCTCATCACGACAAGACCTTCCTGGATGGAGGAGAGAATCCCATCAAGTTCTTCCTTCTGAAGCGTTATGGTGGTAAAGAGTTTTTTAATCTCCCCTGCCATGTGATTGAAACTTACTGCAAGTTCCTGGAGTTCGTCCCTGTTTTTGAGGTCAACCCTCACATCAAAATCTCCCGATGCTATTTTTCTTGCTGCGATGGAAAGTTTCCGGAGAGGAACGGATACGGTTCTTGTTATAAAAATAGCACCTATGAGGGAAAGCAGGAGCACCACCCCTGCTGTTTCCAGTATCTTTCTCCTCAAATTGTGAAGCAGGGTGTTTATCTGTTTCAAAAAGAGGCTTGTTCTTACAACCCATTTCACTTCTCCATTTCTTTCTAAAGGAATCGCAACATAGAGCATCGTTTCTTTTACCGTGGTGCTGAATCTCAGAGACCTTCCTGTTTTGCCTTTGTATGCCTCTCTTATTTCAGGTCTGTTGCTGTGATTTTCCATGGTTTCAGGATTCTTTTTTGAATCTGCAATCACCACTCCATCTTTATCAATCACGGTTATACGCACGTTTATTTTCTCTCCCATCTGTTTTATGAAATTATCCAGTTCTTTGCCTTTTCCTTTTTCAAGAAATCTGTAAACACTTGGTTTAAGAGCGTTTCCGATTCTTTCAAGGTTCTCTGCAAGAGAATCAAGATAATGGGCCCTGATAACCTTGAAGGAAAAGGAAAGAATAAATCCCGAAAGGAAGAATGTGAGGAGAAGGTATCCTGCAAAGATTCTGGAGAATATGCTTTTTCTCATGGCTCAAGTTTGTATCCGACGCCTCTCACATTTTTGATAAATCTTCCTGCCTCTCCAAGTTTTTCCCTCAGGTGCTTTATGTGCACATCCACGGTTCTTTCAAGCACGATTTTGTCGTTTCCCCAAAGATATTGAAGTATCTGCCTTCTTGAAAAAACCCATCCTTTTCTTTCTGCAAGCAGGGAGAGTATTTTGAATTCAGTGGGAGTGAGTTCAATCTCTTTTTTATACACCCATACCTTATGTCTTGAAAGGTCTATTTTCACTACATCCCCGATATTCAGGATTTCAGGGGTTTCCTGCTTTTCCGCTCTTCTCAAAACAGCCTTCACTCTTGCGACGAGTTCTCTTGGAGAGAATGGCTTTACAATGTAATCGTCCGCTCCAA
Source organism: bacterium (assembly GCA_029258725.1). GTDB lineage: Bacteria > Hydrothermota > UBA3072 > JAPDKE01 > JAPDKE01 > JAPDKE01. The sequence goes on from JAPDKE010000034.1 coordinate 59,574, forward strand.
TTTCAAGTCCAAGAACCCTGTCCGCCTCTTCTGACCTTGCGGTGAGCATTATTATTGGGATGGTGGAATACCTTTTGTTTCCTCTGATAAATTTACATATTTCAATGCCATCCATATCTGGAAGCATGAGGTCAAGGATGACAAGCGCAGGTGTTTCATATTCAAGAAATTGAAGGAAAGAAGAACCATCGGCAAATTTTTTGACCCTGAAATTTGCCTTTTTCAGGTGAAGTTCCACAAGATTTGCAATGTCGCTTTCGTCTTCCACCACCGCAATCAACCTGCTCATATTATCTCCTTTTGCGTATTTTAACACACAAAAACCTTCTGTCAACCTGATGGTTATTGACATTGTTCAGTAAGTATCTTACACTGAGAGAAAGGAGGAAACATGCTTTATCTTCTTTTCCTCACCTCACATGATTTTCATGAATTCATCCAGGCAAGAAGAAGCATAAGGAGATTTGGGGAAGAGATGCCTCCTCTCTCCTCCATCATGAAGGCGATAGAGGATGGTATGTATGCGCCATCTCCTGTTAATTCTCAGCCCTGGTATTTTGTGGTGGTGATGGGGGAGAGGGAAAGGAAAGAAATTGAGGAAAGAATAGAGTGGCTCATTCCCCCGCAGGGGAAGCGGGCATACATTGTGGTTTTGTGGGATTCACTGAAGACACCGGGATGGGCAGGAATTGCATGCATGGGAGCATGCTGTGAGAATATCCTTTTAGGACTGCATGCAGAAGGACTTGGAGGATGCTGGATAGGTTCAATAAAAGAAAAGGATAGCCTCAGAACTATCCTTAAAATTCCTCAGCACCTTTCCATCTTTTCAATCATTGCGTGTGGATATCCTCAGGAGAAACCGTTGATAGAAACAGGGGAGGGGAGACCGTATCTTGATAAAAAGAAAGTTCTCCACGTGCCAAAGGTTCCAGTTAAGGAAAGGGTAAGGGTGATAGAATAGTTAAACTTTTCTATATGTTTCAAGGAATTCTTCTCTTTTAATTCCTGCTTGTCTGCAAATCACCCTTAGAGTAGAACCCTTTATCCTCTGCACCAAATGTCTCTATGTGAAACTTTATCGCTGATTTTACATTTTCAAGAGCCTCTTCGCATGTATCTCCTTCTCCTACTATAATTCCCTTTAAGTCCCACAGGATATGCAACATAACCTTCAGGATGTTTCTCCACTATTATTTTAACCTGCCTCATTTTTTGACCTCCTTTTTAATTAATTACTCTGTATCTCTTTTCTCTCAACCCCTCAGTGCCTGAAGTGCCTCTTTTTTGTGAAAACAAGGGCTATGTCATGCTCATTTGCCGCATCTATAACCTCTCTATCCCTTATAGAACCTCCTGGCTCTATAACTGCGGTAACCCCTGCCTCTGCCGCAAGGTCTATTGAATCACGGAAGGGGAAGAATCCATCAGAGGCAAGCGCTGTCCCTCCGGTATAATGTCCCTGAGAATGAGCCTTCTTTATTGCAAGTTCCACGGCATCCACCCTTGAGGGTTGCCCTCCACCAATTCCCAGGGTCCGGTCTTGGATTGCAAGAACGATTGCATTTGACTTGACCCACTTCACCACCTTCCACGCAAACTTCAGGGCCTCCCATTCACGCCGGGTTGGTTCCCTGTCAGAGACAACCTCCCACATGGACGGGTCGTCTTCCTCCCAGTCTGCATCCTGAACAAGCAACCCACCCCTTATCTTCCTCATGTCATAAAAATGCTCCCTTTTATACTCATCAAGGGGCACCTCAAGAATCCTCAGGTTTTTCTTTTTCTTCAAAGTATTGAGAGCCTCTTCCTCATAAGCAGGAGCAATGACAACCTCAAAGAAGGAAGAGGTTATCTCATTTGCAACCTCAAGCGTGAGAGTGCGATTCAATGCTATGATCCCTCCAAAGGCAGAGGTCGGGTCTGCAAGATATGCCTTCCTGAACGCATCAAGGATGTTATCCGCCTTGCCAACCCCACAGGGACCATGATGCTTGACAATACAGGCACAGGGTTCCTCAAATTCAAGAACGAGGGAAAACGCAGCATCCGCATCCAGAATGTTATTAAATGATAACTGCTTTCCATGGTGCTGATATGCTGAAAGGATGGGGGAGAAGCCAGTCCCTTCTTCCCTGTAAAGGCATGCACGCTGATGTGGATTTTCTCCATATCTTAAATCCATAACCTTTGCAAAATTGAGCGTGAGAACCCCGGGGAATTCCTTCTCCTCTTCCTTTTTTCCAAGGATACCAGCAAAAAATCCCTCAATTATCCTGTCATAATGGGAGGTGAGCCTGAATGCCTCCCTTGCAAATTTCATTCTGGTTAAGAGAGAAACCTTTCCATCCCTTTCCCTCATTTCCTCCATGAGCACATCATACTGCTCGGGAGATGTAACCACCACACATTCCCTGTAATTTTTTGCAGCAGCCCTTATGAGACTAACACCACCAATGTCAATAAGCTCTATCAGTTCCTCCTCGGGTCTTCTCATCCGGTAAGCCCTCTCAAATGGATAAAGATTAACCACAACAAGATCAATCTTTGAAATTCCAAACTCCTCAAGAGTTGCCATATGCGCCCCATTCTCCTTCAGTGCAAGTATTCCACCGAAAACCTTTGGATGAAGCGTCTTAACCCTGCCATCCAGTATTTCAGGAAATCCTGTATAATCGCTTAAATTTATAACATCTATCCCTTTTTCTTTCAATAACTTATAGGTTCCACCAGTTGATATGATTTCCACTCCCATGTCTCTTAGGAATCTCGCAAGGTTTACCACGTTTTTCTTTTCGTAGACCGAGATGAGAGCCGTTTTTATTCTTTCCACCTTTAACCTCCGAGTATTTTTTTTATCTCTTCAAGTTCTTTTATTATTTCTTCTATAAGGGTTTTTTTCTTCAGTTTTTTCCGCGCACCCTCTATTGTATATCCCTGATTATGCAGAAGATTTTTTATTTTTTCAACCATCTCTATGTCTTTTTTCCGATATCTCCTTCTGCCCTTTGAAGTCCGCACCGGTCTGAGTTCGGGGAAAACCTTTTCCCAGTAACGGAGGGTGGAGGGTGGAAGCCCTGTTATTTCACTTACTTCTTTAATGGTGTAATAAAGTTTCTCCATTTCAGTCTTCCTCCTTCAATGCCCTTCCCATCAGATTCCTGACTCCCTCCTTCGGTTCTTTTCCCTCGAAAAGAACCGCATGAACCTCCCTTGCAATGGGCATCTCAACCTGATACTTTTCCGCAAGTCTCACCACGGATTTCGTTGTTCTCACTCCTTCTGCCACCATTACCATCTCAGAGAGAACCTCATCAAGTTTTCTTCCCTTGCCGACCTCCTCACCAACATGTCTGTTCCTTGAATACCTGCTGAATGCAGTCACAAGAAGGTCTCCCATCCCGGAAAGCCCGCTGAAAGTCTCGGGTCTTCCTCCCATAGCCACACCAAGCCTTTTGAGTTCCGCAAGCGCACGTGTTAAAAGAGCAGCCTTTGCATTTGCACCAAACCCAAGCCCATCGCATATTCCTGCTGCTATTGCATACACATTTTTAAGTGCGCCTCCAAGTTCCACTCCCACAATGTCCTTACTCCGATAAACCCTGAAATATGGGGTGAAGAATACCTCCTGAACCTTTCTTGCGTTTTCCTCGCTTATGGATGCAGCAACCACTGAGGCAGGCATTTGCTGTGCAACCTCACGTGCGATGGACGGACCTGAAAGGACCACAACCTTATTTTTCACATGGGGTATCTCTTCCTCAATAACCTGGGACATTCTCAGGAATGTATTTTCCTCAATCCCTTTTACAACCGATACACAGATGGAGGTGGGGGAGAGGTGGGGGGAAGAGAGAGAGGCAACGTTTCTCAATGCATGAGAAGGAACGGCAAAAACCACAAGGTCCTTTTCCTGGAGCGCCTCCTCAATGGAGGATGTTATCTTTATTTCCCGGGGGATGGGAAAGCCAGGTAAAAATTCCTTATTTTCCCTTTCTCTTTTTATCCTCTCCGCCCTCTCGGGAAAGAACTCCCAGAGAGTTACCTCATAACCCTTCCCGTGGAGGAGAAGGGCAAGGGTTGTTCCCCAGTTTCCTGCGCCAAGAACTGCTATCTTCATTTTTTATAAAGTTCAAGAAACCTCTCTATGGAACGGTCATAGGTCCGCTCAACCTCTGGTGGGAAGAAGCATGCAGGCAATTCACCCTGTGATAGATGATAGCGGAGACATTCACAGCATATTCCCTTCTTTGAACATGGCTCATACGTGCAGTTGCACCTTTTAAGATTTTCCTCCCTTTTGCACTCCATATTCACCTCCATATCCAGATTTTAAAAAGGGTCCACAATGCAATAACTCCGTCCTTCCATCTTATCTTTTTTCCCTTTGCAACACTTCTTCCTTTATAGGATATGGGCACTTCCTTTATCTTATATCCAAGCCTCAGGAGTTTTGCAGTGACCTCTGGCTCAAATTCAAACCTATTTGCCTTAAGCCTGAGTTTTTTAAGCAGGGAAACCGGAAGGCACTTGTAACATGTTTCCATATCGGTTAGTTTTCCATTGAAAAGCAGATTCGTCACAAAGGTGAGAATCTTATTTGCAATATAACTCGCACGTAAAAACTCACCTCCGCCAAGAAACCTTGAACCATAGACAACCACTGCCTCGCCTCTGAGAATGGGGGAAAGGAGCTTCCCGTATTCCTCAGGATTGTATTCAAGGTCCGCATCCTGAACCACCATGTAATCTCCAGTCGCATACCTTATTCCTGTTCTTATCGCAGCACCCTTTCCCATATTCCTTTCATGCCTCACCAGCTTTATTCCCGGTATCCTTTTCAAAACCTCATAGGTTCCATCCGTGGAACAATCGTCCACAACCACAAGTTCATAGACCTCAGGAACCTTTAACACCCGCTCAACAATCTCCTTCACCGTCTCCCGCTCATTATAAACCGGCATCACCACCGTCAGTTTCATTTCCCTCCTCTTTGGTTTACATAATATATATTATCAGACATTACCATGAGTATCCTATCCAGCCTCTGAATGCCTTTTCCCATCCGAGTTTCATGTACCAGTTTCCGGAGAAGAAGGTTATGTATGCTCCACCCTCAACTTTTGTTGTAACCTTCCCTGTGAGAAACCATTCCTGGAATGCGGTATCTGCATCCTCTGAATGGACGTCCGGATATGGAGTAAATGGTGTATTCTCTCCCTTCCTCCAGTATCTCAGGACTCCCTCAATCATGCATTCCGGTGAAAGTTCCTTTCGTGCCTCAATCACAAGGAGGTCGGCATCCGGACCGTATTTTGAGCCTATTATTCTTCCATGATGCACGTATCGGTTCCTTGGTCTTGGCTGGTTATAGACCCAGGCGCATATGGCACCATATTCAATTCTGAGGTAGTCAAGGTCCGGCAGCGAAAGTAAAACTCCTGCAATTCCTCCGAGCATGGGAGATTCCACATCCTCCGGGTTGTACTGGAAGTCATCAACAAGCAGTTCTCCATAAACCTGAAGCGATGGTTTATGAACGTATCTTATTTCAAGGTCCCAGAGGATATTGTCGTCAATGTGCACGTTGTACTGCTCCCCGTAGAAAAGAAGCAGGGGATTCATGTAGTACAGTTCAGGCTGTCTTCCCTTTCCTCCGTAGAGCACAACCTCGCTGAATGCAAACTTTAACTTTCCAAAATCAAAGTCAAGCCGGTGTCCTGTAAGGTATCTTCTTTCCGGTCCGATGGCTGTGTCCATCACGCTTCTTTCAAGAAAGGATGAGAAGGATGTGAGGGTGAGGATTTTCGGGAACCTGTATGAGAACAGATAGAACATGTCCATGGATGGATGGTCGGCTCCAAGGAGCAGTTTCTGGTATCCAGGACCCCATATCGGTTTTTCTCTTCCCAGGAGCAAATACCAGTTTTCATTTTCAAGCAGAAAGTACCCGCGGGGAAATGTTGCGCCAAGAATGCTGTCCTGAGATGGCCAGGGTCTTTCTTCCGGTGAAGAGGGACGGTCTACTCTTATACCGAGGGTAAATGGAGAAAGGTTGAGTTCTGTGTAAAGATAGAAGGTATCTCCATTGAAGTATCCCTCCGCTCTTCCATTTCTTTCCGGGATTTCTCCTTTTACCATCCTGGAGGAGACAGGAAAAACCGAGAGATTGTATTCTATCTCTCCGCGCAGGACTGCGTTTTCAATGAAGGGAAGCCCGGGGTCGTCCGGGGTTAAAAGAAAGGAAAGGATAAGTATCATATCATCTCCTTCATGAGTTTTACAATCTCCTCACCCACTCTCCCCTGCCCTTCCTTTGTGCTTGCACCAATGTGAGGGGTGCATATGAAGTTGGGAAGTGTGAAGAGGGGATTCTCTCCGGGAGGTTCGGTCTCAAATACATCAAATGCAGCCCCTGCTATTTTTCCCTCTTTCAGTGCGTTGTAGAGTGCTGTCTCATCAACTATTCCACCCCTTGCGCAGTTTATGAGGTATGCGGTGGGCTTCATTTTTGAAAGTTCCTTTTCTCCTATCATGTGTCTGGTCTGGTCGGTGAGGGGCACATGAAGGGTAACATAATCGGATTTTTCAAGCAGGGTATCCAGGTCAACCATTTCAACATCCATGTCAATTTTCTTCCGAGAGGGGTGATATGCAATGACCTTCATCCCCAGTGCAAGTGCCCTCTTTGCAACCTCTCTTCCTATTCTTCCAATTCCGATAATTCCCAGGGTCTTTCCGTAGAGTTCAAATCCCTTGAGTTTCTTTTTCTCCCACTTTCCTTCTCTTAACGTTATGGTTCCGGTAACAATGTGCCTTGAAAGTGCAAACATAAATCCAATCGCGAGTTCTGCAACAGAAATGGAGCTTGCCGCAGGTGTGTTCAGAACCTTTATTCCCCTGCTCTTTGCATACTCAACGTCTATGTTGTCAAGACCAACCCCTCCCCTTATTATCACCCTGAGATTCTCCGCCGCATCTATTATCTCCTTCCTCACCTTCGTTGCACTTCTTACAATTATGACCTCATAGGGAGGTATGGTGGACTTCAGTTCTTCCGGGGACATTCCGGTCTTCACGGTGACCTCATGCCCCATCTTCTTAAGTTCCTCAATTGCCCTTTCATCAATGGGATCACATACAAGAACCTTCATATTCCACCTCCTGTTTTGTTTTAAAGTTTTTGTTTAAATTAATCATATAACATCTGGATTTACATGTCAATAGTTTTATGGAAAAAATTAAAAAGTTCTTTATCCTGAATGTGGTCGGTAAGATGTTGACATTGGGAAAGAGAAGAATAAAATTATAAAGGCGGTGGACCGAAAGGAGGTGAATATGATGGAAGAAAAGGAAAAGGCAATGCAGACCGGATTCATACTGGATACTTACATTGATGAGGCGCTTAAGGTTCTGGAAAAATTAAATCCCGTGCATACCCTCATCCCCCTTATTGTAAGCAAGGAGAAGGGGGCTGAACCTCTGGTGGACCCCAGAGACAATCGTGTAAAGGCAATCGTTGATACATGGCTTACCATGTTTGACAATGTCTTAAAAGAGGGAAAGGAACTTCCCGTTGACCTCATAGGAAGAGCGGCTGAAATTGCAAAATCTTTAAGAGAAAAGAAAACCCCTCAGACATGAGGGATACAGGCAGATATTGCAGGATAGCAAAACTTCTTCTTGGTAAGGCAAATCCCGTGGTCCACCGCCTCATAGACTCAACTCCCTATCCCGGGAGAGGTCACAGGATTGTAAACCATTCTGTAAAGATACTGGACGCAATAGAAATCCTTCTGGGAGAGGGGGCAAGAAAAGAAGCACTCCTTCACCTTCTGTTGGATGCCGGAATACTTGACTTCAAGGATTTTTTGAAGTTTTGAAAGGTCTCACAAATACAACCTTCTCCCTCTCAATCCTCACAAGACCCTTTTTCCCTTTTATTCCATGAACATATCTTCTCTCGGTATAACTTACGGGAACAACCGAGGATGTTCGCATTTTGCTGTGATATGCAGCAATTGCTGCTGCTTCCTCAATATCCTTCATGGGGGGCATCTTTCCTTTTTCAGGGATTCTCATGATGGTATGTGAGCCAGGAGCCTCCCTGACATGGAAAAACAAATCCCATGGTCTTGCAAAGCCAAAAGTGAGTTCCTCGTTCTCCTGTGCATTTCTTCCCACGTAAACCCTGTATCCTCCTGATGTGATGTAACATTTGAACTTTTCAACCCTTTCCTCCTCCCTCACCCTTTCCCTTACCTCTCCTTTTAAAATCCTTTCTTTCTCCTCCTCAAGTTTCTTCAATTCCTCCTCCATCCTTTTTCTCAACTCTTCCTTCCTTTCCCTCTTTTTCCTTTCCTTTTTTGCCTTCTTGAAATAGTTTTGCGCGTTATCAACCGGAGAAAGGGAGGGGTCAAGTTCAATTTCGTATTGCCTTCCTTCCCAGTCCTCAAGAACAATTTTCTCCATTCCCTTTTTTATCCTGTGCTGATTCATGAGTATGAGTTCCCCTTTCCTCTGGAGTACCTCAGGATTCTCTCCTTCCCTTTCAACCTGCAGGAGTGAATACCTTAGATTTTCAATCCTTCTCTCAATTTTTTTCAATGCTTCCTTTATCTTTCTTTCCCTTTCCTCCCTTCTTTCCAGTTCCTCAAAAGCCCATGAGACTGCATCGTTTAGAGAAGAAAATCTCCTTTTCTCCATCCCCAGTTCAACCTCAACAGGCAAAATGAGATAGGGTTTCTCATCCTTTATGTAAACACAGGGGGACAGTTTTCCCTCTCTCAGGTCCCTGAAAAATCTCTCTCTTTCTTCCGGGGGAAGGGAAAGTAAATGCTTCATGCTTCTTCTTCCAAATCCAAGCACGGATGAAGAAAAGGGGGCTTCTGGAGAAAATGGTGAAACTCCTTCAACGGGAGGAAGTTCCCTCACCTCTCTCAGGGAGAACACCACCTCTCCCCCATCCCTTATAATCAGGTTTGCACCTTTGCCTGCAGGGATAAATTCAATTTTTTTCCCGTCCCCGGTTTCAACCACAACCACCCGGTCCATGTCAACCTGTTCAAGTTTTTTGATCTTCCTTCCCCTTAAAAGTGTTGTGAAAAATCCCTGCCCTTTCCCCTTCCCTATTTTCATGTGTGCATATCTCGGGTGAAGATTGAAAATGAGGGATGTCCGGGAAAGGACAAGGGAAAAATTCCACCCATCCTTCAGGAAGTCCTTTATCCATTCTTTTTCCTTTTTCACCTCGCGCATGAGGAAGTGGAGTAAAATACCATCAAACATTTCTCCTCCCCAGGAATGAGAAGAGAATTCCAAGGAGATAAAGGAAGAATAAGGGAAGGGAAACAAGAATCTGGGTTACAACATCCACGGTAGGGGTGATAACTGCGGAAAAAACAAGGATTGCAACAACCGCAAATCTCCATCCTTTTAAAAGCATTCCCGGGGTGACAATTCCAAGTTTTGAGAGAAGAAGGAGAACACCGGGTATCTCAAATCCAAGCCCGAGTCCCAGGGATATCCAGAAAAGAAAGGAGAGGTATCGTGAGATGTTTATCATGGGAGAGATGGAAGGGGTTGAGAAAGAGAGAAGAACATGGATAATGTATGGAAGGAAGAAAAAGGAAACCGCAACCCCAAGGTAAAAGAGAAGGACAAAGATAAGCAAAAAAGAGCGAACATACTTTCTTTCTTCAGGATAAAGCCCGGGTGCAACAAAAAGCCATCCCTCCATCAGTGCGTAAGGAAAAGAGATGAATAAAGAAAGAAAAATTGATATTTTTATCCTCACCAGAATTGCCTCCTGGGGGGAGAAGAAGTAGGTTTTTTTAATGGGAAGGGTTAAAAATTGAAGAATCCTGTGGCTCACCGGGTATATGAAAAGGGAAGCGAAAACAACAAATCCTATAACATGGAGGATTCTTCGCCTCAGTTCCTCCAGGTGGTCAATGAGATTCATTTCCCGTAAAGTCTTTTCCTCCATGCCTCTAAGAATTCCTCCTTTTCCCCTGCAAATGCGGCAGCAGTAAGGATTTTTATCCCTCTTTTCTCCCCTTCTTCAAGAAACTCCCTTATTTTCTCTCTCCACTCTATATCCCTTGTGAGGTGGTGGTCTATAATTATAGCCTCAAGTTCTTTTATTTCAAGGATTTTCATCATGTTCTCCTTTACCCTTTCAATGGGTTTGAAGTCAAGGTAGGTGGGGGGACCGTCAAGGTAAAGGATATGAGGTGAGGCATCAAGAATGAACCTTAACTGGTCCTCACTCACAGGACCGCACACATCCGACGTAAATAAAAATCTTTTCTTTTCTTCAATGAGAACTGATATGATGACTGCGGGTCCTTCACCATGGAGAAACGGGGGTGAAAAGTGGATGGAGAAGTTTTCAAATTGGAAAGATTTTCCATCTGCGGGTGTGAATTCCTTTCCCGGTAAAAATTTACCTGCCCGGAATTGCTGGGAATGGTTTATGTTGTTCTCAGGGTCCTTCACAAGGAGTTTTTTCCCCACAAATGCCTCCGGGTGCCTGTAAAGATAATGGTCGCGGTGGAAGTGGGTAATTATCACGTATTTACATGTTTTGAGTTCCTCAAGGATTTTCCGGGTGTGAATTTCTCTTCTTTCCTCCTCAATGGGATGGGGTCTTAAACCATACCTCCACGGACCCAGGGCAACCCCGGGGTCAATAAAAATCCTCTCCTCCCCCACCTCAACCAGGGTTGCCATACTCCTGGTTCCCATTGACTCGGACGCAACAGGTATGATTTTCATCTTATTTCATATTCCCAGTTTACCTCCACCCCACCCCTTTTCAGCATTATGGAAACAGAGCAGTATCTCTCCTGTGAGAGTTCTATTGCCCTTTTCAGTTTTTCAGGGTTTACCTTCCCGTAAACGATGAATTTAAGATTTATCCTTGTAAAAACGCGTGGATGCTCCTCCTTTCTTTCTCCTTCCACCTCTATTTCCATTTCCTCAACAGGCTCTTTCATCTTTTGAAGGATTGAGATAACATCCATTCCCGTGCATCCACCCAGGGAGAGGAGGAGCATCTCCATGGGAGAGATTCCCTCTTTTGAAAGCGTGGTTTTGCTTCCTTTTTCGTTTTCTCCCTCAAATGTGAGGTTTCCCTTCCATACGAGTCTTCCTTTCATTTCACCTCCTTTCTATGAGCAATGAGAGAAGGAAAAAGAAGAGGGAAAGGCAGAGAAAGAGATAGAAGGCATCTCTTCTCCCTGTATCCTGGAAAATCCGTGCCGCCTCTTCATCGGAAAGTACTGAAATGTCCGATTCCTCAGGCAACTGGTTCACTGCAAAGATTATATCCGTATCCTTCACGCGATAGATTCCCTTTTTTCCGGTATTCCTGAACACAAACCTTCCTTCTTCCTTTCTCACCCTGTATTTTCTTCCATCCGGGGCAATCACCGTTGCTATATTTTTCTCGGGAAGGTCAAAGATGTACGGTTCGTCCATTCTTATCATGCATTTTTTTTCTCCTGCAAGATAAAGGAGGAGGGAATAGATAAGGGGTGGGAAGAAGGGAGAGAAGGTGAGAGAGGAGGAATCAAGGGGAAGGGGGAAGTAAATGACACCGTCCTTTTCCACCACGAAGGGAGTCCCATCCTCAAGCATTCCCAGGACTTTCCCTCCCTTTATTTTTTCAGTGTATTCAATCACCTTTCCTTCTAAGTATGGATTCAAAAACTCCACGGGTCCTGAAAGCCACTTTACCGGGGATTTTCCTATAGGTTTCCCTTTTTTTCCACATATACCCCTGAGCCCTAAGGACCTGAGGTATTCCTCCTCTCCCCTATCCGGGAGTATGAAGAGGGATGCACTCAATTTTTTTTCGGGACGGAATCCCATGGATGTAATAAGGTCATGCAGGATTCCGGAGTCGGGGAGGAACACCGGAATGTTTTTTTCCTCTGGAAAGACAAAGTAAAGGGTATCGTCAAAGGTGAGGGAATCGTCTTCAATCACGATGTATCCCGATGGTCTTCCCTGAAAATTCACGGGAATTTCAATCATGTTCTTTCCCTCCCTGAGATAACACCTGGTTTTTGCAAGAAGTCTCTTTCCCGAGAATACCTTTACTTCCATGGATTTACTCTTTCCCCACATTCCGCATAGAACTCTGAGTTTTCCACGGGTGTAAAACGCATCAAGGACTCCTGCATTCCAGGATGGAAGGGGGATCCTTTTTATCCTTATTCCCTTTACGGGTTTGAGTTTTTCAAAGTTTATCCTCTGCAGGTCTGTTATGAGGACTGCGGGCTTTTTTATTTTCTCCGGGTCAAACTGCAGGACCCCTCCCCTTGATGGAAGTGGTATTCCCTTTTCTTTTGTTTTCCCCATGGAAAGTGAGGTATCAAGGTAAACATTCCTCACGGGTTCGGGAAGAAAGGGAATGGGAAGGGAGGGATGTAAAAAGGAAAGGACTAGGAATCCCACGGTGAGCATTCTTGAAAGAAGCAGCACGTATTCCCTGATTCTGTGCCAGGTGAGTCTTCTTTTTTCCATGGAGAGGAGGAAGAAAAGGGAGGGGAATTTTACTCTTTTCATGGTTCTTCTGGAGATGAAGTGGATTATCACAGGGACGAGAAGAAACAGAAAGAACCAGCTCATCTCCTCACCCCCATGAGCATTGCCGTATCGTAGGGGGTGGTGGTGGAAATGAATACATATCTTATGTCAGAGGAAACAAATCCCTGCCTGAGTTTTTCAAGGTATCTTTCCAGAAGCTTTTTATAATCCCTTTTTACGGCAGATGGGTCAACCGGAAGAAGCCTTTTTGTTTCCATATCCTCAAAATAGGTTGCTTTTTTATAGGGAAAATCCTGTTCCTCGGGTGAGAGGATGTGAAATACAATTACTTCGTTTTTCCTTGTTCTCAGGAGCCTGATGGCGTTGAGGGTCTCTTCGGGTGAATAAAGGAGGTCCGAGACAAAAATAACAAGCCCTCTTTTTTTCATTGTTCCTGCAATCTTCCTCACCACCTCGGCTATTCTGGTCTTTCTTCCGGGTTTGAGGGAAGAAAGTGTGTGGAGAAGTGTGTTCAGGTGTTCCTTCCCTGAGGATGGGGGGATGTATTTCTCTATTCTATCTGAAAAGGCAACAAGTCCTGCGGAGTCCCTCTGGTGTATGAGGAGGTAAAAGAAGGCAGCAGCAAGGGTTACTGCGTACCTCATTTTGGTTACAGGTTTTCCAAAATCCATGGAGTTGCTCACATCCAGGAATACCGTTGCCCTCAGGTTTGTCTCTTCTTCAAATTCCTTCACAAAGAACCTGTCGGTTCTTGCATACACCTTCCAGTCAACGAGTTTTATTGAATCCCCTGGAAGGTATGGGCGGTGTTCTGTGAATTCAAGTGAAAAACCACGAAAAGGGCTCCTGTGGAGCCCCGATATAAATCCTTCAACAACAAGCCGTGCCCTCAGATTGAGGGATGATATTTTTTCTATAAGTTCCGGCTTGAGGAGTTCAGTTGTGGAGAACAAAGATGTGTTTTTTCTTTCCCGGGTCTATGTAAAATATTGGCTCCCCGTTTTTGTTGAATCCCACAAGCCCGTACGCTGTGGGAAGGGTATCTCCTGGAGGGATGAAGAATGCATAAACAATGTGTCCCGGTTCTCCCCTGAATTTTCCATTTACACCGTTGGGAGAGTCATCCTTCGGGTCTGTTGGGGCTATGTACTGATGGGTTTTTATATCATCCTTTGTAAGTGGGGAGCCTGTGTAGGGATTTACAGGGAACTTCCCTTCATGGAGGTATGGGATGAAGTCATCAACGCTTTTCGGGAAGTATCCGTTGTTGTATGCTGCATACTGTTCAACCGCACACCTTATCTCATAGAGGTTTGCCTTGACCTTTGCCTCAAGGTTCTTTTCCTTTATGCTTGTGTACTGTGGCCACACAAGCATGTAGATAAGGTAGATAAAGGCAATGGCAATCAGTGCATCCAGTATTCTGTTCACCTTTTCCATCTTCACCTCAACCTCCTTTTTTAGGCGATTGTAATAAAAATACAGGAAATGTCAAGCGCAGAGTTTTTTCTCCTCTTCCAGAAGATGCTTCTCAAGTTCCCTCAGGTTTTTTATGAAAAACTTTTTTATCTCTTCCCATTCCACGTGTAAGAAGACGGTGCAGGGTGTCGGGGGAGATTCTATTTCCTGATATTCTCCGGTAAGGTGAGGGACTTTCCATGCAAGATACATTTTACAGGTCGGTAGCCAGAATAACATGTTCATTTTCAACATAATTTTCTGAGACGATATAGAACTCTTTCAGGGAAAGTTTCTCTGCTGTTCTCTTTAGTTTTCTTATATCGGCAGGGGTGGGGGTTGACTTCACTTCAACGGCAATTTCTAAATTAAAGATAAAGTCGATCTCGGCCACCTTGTATTTCTCATAATAGTTTATTTTCCCTTTTATCTTTAAACAGTTGAAAACAGCATTTTCAAAAAGATTTCCCCTGGAGATTCTGACAAGATAATTCAAAAGTCCGGTATCGCAGAAATAAACCTTTTTCGCGCCCCTTACCTCTCCATTTATTCTCCTGGAATACGGAGACACAAGAAATATAAAGTATGTCCTTTCCAGAAAATTGAGATAGGAGTAAAGGGTAGTCCTTGAAATACCTATTTCAGATGCAATTTTTGAAATGTCAAGTTTTGCTCCACATCTTCCAGCAAGAAGGAGGATGGTATCCCTTAGTTTGCCTATATGCTTAAAATCTGCCAGTGATCGCACATCTTTTTCAAAATAGGATTTGAAAATATCCACGATGATTGCTCTTTTTCTTTCGGGGTCCTCTTCACGAACCACAGCAGGAAATCCTCCGTAAGATAAATATTCATCATAGAGAGGTTTGTAAATCTCATAATTCATCCGGTTTTTGCTTTTAGCTTTTTCTCTGAAGCTTTCTTCAAACGTTTTTTTCTTATTCTTAAACACAAGGAACTCCTCAAAATCCAGAGGAAAGAGCTCATATATGATTTTTCTTCCCGCAAGGGATTCAGGGAAAAGACCCTTGAGGTAAAAACTGCTTGAGCCCGTGAGGAAAAACTTAATAGAGTAGTGATCGTAAAGATACTTGATTGGCTTTGTGATTTCGGGCATCAACTGGATTTCATCAATGAAAATGTAACTTTTTCTATCAGGTTTTATACCGAACTCCTTTAAATTAAGCATTATATTGTCATAATTCTTTTCCTCAAAAATTTTCTGGTACAGAGGATTTTCAAGGTCAAGGAAAACCTTATTATCGCTCTTAACGGAATTAAATATGTCCTTCATGAGGGTGGTTTTACCCACCTGCCTCATGCCCGTAATGAGCACAATCTGGGGCTTCTCCATCTCCCGCAATAAATACCTTCTCAACTTCCTGGGATATATCTTTTCTTCCATTTTTGTTCATTTATACTATACAAATTTATACCAATTTTGTCAAGTGTTACTTAACAAATCTTTCTTTCCGGGATGGGTATGGGTTGAGGTTATGAATTCCACTCTCTTGTTTTCTTCTGCAGGGGGAGTGGCAAACTTTCTATGTGGTTTTCCCAGTATGCCTTCCAGCCGAAAATCCAGAGTGCCACAGGGGTTTTATCGTCAAATTCTGTAAGGATACCGACAGGTGGTATCTCATAGTTTCCCTCCACCAGCCATTCTCCGATGTTGCTCGTCATGGCGTTACCGAATGCCACGCACAGGATATCCTCATCTTTCCAGTACTCTATTCTTGCGTCTTGCAGGAGTTCTTCAAGGTTAAGTTTCATATTCCTCCCCATGGTTCAGTGAGCCCTGCAACCCATAATCTCAGAAGCACAGTTATTATACCTATGAATCATGAAAAATGCAAATCTCGCTGAATTCACCATTGCGGAGAAAAATAGATTGAGAATCAAATCTTCAGTGTCCGGGGAAAAGAGTAAAGAGTAGGAGTTTCCCTCAAGGGATCTAAAGAGGTACCTGAGATGTTCAAGAAATATAGAGGGTGATTGAGAGTCGGACATTTAATTTTTAATTTTTCACTCTCTTGCCGGTAAATAAAATTGGGAAACGTGAGTGCCTGGCTCTGCAGAGTTCCCCGGGGAGAAAAGAATAAAGAGGATGGCTGACTCTTCCCCAGGGGTAAACACCATTTGAATTATTTCCTCAGATACCGGTAAAGGGAGAAGGCAAAAATGGGAGCACAACCAAATTCCCCATCGCAAATAACACCTATGCAGCCAATGATGATGGAACCACCCCAGTTTCCAAATTCATCATGAAATTTTATCGTTGGCTCCAGGGTGAAGGCTTCAGACGTATATCGTTCTGCGGACAAAAGAATTTCATACGTATACACAGAATACCCGGCACCCAGATTTAGCGAAATATTATTCCCTATCTGGAGATTTCCCCTTATTCCATAACCGCTTCCCAACAAAAAATAGTAAAGAACAGGTCCGCATGTAAGGGTCATATAGGGATGCTTCCAGAGTTCCTTTCTTACATCACAAGAAATATAGGGAATACCAAGTGAAATACCTCCCTCCCACCCATTACCAAATCCCTTTCTTACAAAAAGGATAGAGTTTTCACAATAAAAGTCCCCTCCTTCTTCTCCCGGACTTACTCCGGCCCCAATTCCCACAGCCATTTCTCCCGGTTCAAGCACGCTGGCGGGATAAAAGGGAAGAAGACACCCCTGAAGGAAAAGAAAGAGAAAAGGAAGTTTTTTCATACTCCTCCCCTTCTTTAATTTTATTATACATTACCTTCTCTCTTTGAGCCTGTATAAAGAAACGACAACCAAAATGAAAACTCCTGTACTGCCACATCACAGCCACCTCTTCCTTTTCTTTTTCAGTTCTATCACCAGGTTCTAATCTTTTATTATCTCCTCAGGAATTCTCTCCTCTCCAAGCCTTCCGAGTATCAATTCCACCAGAATCCATATTCTTTCCTTCATAAATCTTGCAAGAGAAAAAAATTGTTAACTGTTAATGTCTGACCCTGGGGGATTCTCAAGGTTTGCGGTATCCAGGAATATCTTCATTCTCACCTCCTCTTTTTGGTAAAGAATAAAGGTATTGAAAAATTTGTCAAGGTGGGGAGTTGCTGAATTGAATTTTGATAAGAAGTATGGCTTTTAAAATTTTTAAGGATTTACCAACATGTATATGTCTGTGGAAGATTGAAAATGAAAAAGTTAGTTAAAAACTTTTAACCCTACATTCATTCCTTCCCTCGTGCAATTTGATGATTCTTAAACCTCCCCTTCCATCCGCTACATATGCATAGTTACCAGAAACAAAGACATTCCATGCTCCGTGCGGTAGATCGCAATAGCCGACCTCGTGAGGAGAAGAAGGATCGGAAACGTCTATAATGTAAAGCCTTCCATTCCATTCATAAAAGTTAGCAATATCTGCCACAGCGACATAGGCATAATGCCTAGAAACGAAAACATCTCCTGCCCAGCCCGGAACATTGCAATAGCCTACCTCCTGGGGTGAAGAGGGATGGGAGATGTCTATAACCCTTAAACCTGCATCCCAATCCGCCACATACGCATAGTTGCCTGAAACAAAAACATCTCTTGCAGAGCCTGGGGTATCGTAATAACCAACCTCAGAAGGAGAAGAAGGTTGGGAGATGTCTATAACCTCTAAACCTACCCACCACTCCGCCATATATGCATAGTTACCAGAAACAAAAACATCCTCTGCAGGGCCCGAGGTATCATAATAACAACCTTTTGAGGAGATGAAGGATGGGAAATGTCTATAATCCTTAAGCCTGCCTTCCCATTCGCCACATACACATAATTGCCAGAAACAAAGACATCCTTTGCAGGGCCTGGCGTATCGTAATAACCAACCTCCTGAGTTGAAAAAGGATTTGAAATATCTATGACGCTTAAACCTGCCCTCCCATCCGCTACATATGCATAGTTGCCTGAAACAAAAACATTATACGCATATCCCGGGGTATCGTAATAACCAACCTCTACAATCTCTATTTTCTCTCTCTTCATTTTCTCTCTCTTCTTCTTTTCTAGGTTTTCCTTCCTTACCTCCATCCCTACACATCCTCCCAGCCCCACAGTCATTATCATTAACCATTTTATCACTCTCATATTTTTTCCCATCTTACCTCCCTTTTTCCTTTAACTTCTTCTCATACTCCTTCTGCCCCATCGGACAATCAATAAGGTCTATAAACTCAGGGAGAGAAAGCTTTAACTGACGCGCCATCAGACACAACATTTTATTTCCATATTCTTTACTTCCATGACTTACTTTTGTGAAAATTCTTGTTTTTTCCTTTTTTAGGGTATAATAATGAAGATACACATGATCACTATCTTTCCTTATAAATCCCTTCTTTAACAATCCCTTTATTATTTCTCCTGTTTTACGAGACGGCATTTTTTACTCCTTTCTTACCTCGATAACCATTTCGCAAAGCAGTGTTTTCAACTTTTTCGCCTCCACATCCAGCAGTTCTTCCTTTTCTTTCCCTATCTCTTTCCAGAGATATGAAAAATCTTCACGGAAACTCTCCCATGCAATATCGAATCTTTCTCCCCAGGCAATTATTCCCAGTGTCTTATTCTCTAATATCCATAAATCATCTTCATAACTTATCTCTATCTTTAAAGGCTCTCCTAAAAGAAACCTTTCATTTTTATATTCTATTTCTTCCACCTCAAAACTGTTCTCCTCAAGAGATTCTATATCCAGAACTTCCATTACTTCCACCTTTCCGGTCTCTTCCTCTTTTTTTATCAGTATTCTCACCCTTACCACTTTTGAAAGATTTTCTATCACCACTTCCAGAAATTCATCTGTGAGAGGCATCTTTCTTATTTTTCCATCGTGTAAAATCCCAAAATACGCATTATCAATAAGTTTCACTTCTATTATAGGACCAATAAGTTCCTCCTCTTTTTGCGTGGTAGTGATTGCCAGTATTTCTCTTATACTCTTTACAAAATCAGCAGAGATCTCTTTCCCATTCAATCTTAATCTCTTTATGCGAGGAGAATGCATATCTTTAAGATCCATAAGGACTTTTCTTCTTAACTTCTCATCTGGCAAAAGGTTTCTTATTTCTTCTTTCTTATCAGGAATGCTTTCCACTACTTCTACCAACTTTGCAAGATCTCTTTGAGGAGTTTGAAATAAATCTGTAGAAGGTAACTCTAATTCTACATCCAGACTTCCTTTTGAAACGGAAACTATCCTCAGAGTATATGCTTTCGCAACCCCTTCAGGCAATTTTCCCTTTTCTCTCCTTATTTCTCCCCGGATGGAATACTCTCCTATTTTCCAGAACGCACGCTGAAAAGCACTGAGAACTCTGGAAAGTGTCTCTACTTCTATTCCTTTCCCACTTTCCGGTTCAAATGAAAACCTTACCTTCTTTATACCTTCTCTATTCATCATCTACATTTTACTCCGATCTATTTATTTGTCAAGAATAAGAAGGGTGTATAATAAAAATATCTGATAAATATCCAGGGTTATCCAGGTTATGGGGCTGGTTATGGAAGAGGTTAACTCAAGGAGGTAGAGATGGGGAAGGTATCAGGAGGGAGGAGGGGGAATTTCCCCCTCCAGCAGAAGGAGGTGCTATGGACGTTTTAAGGGACATCATAGAAGAAAAGGACCTCAAGGTTACGAAAGTTAAAAAGACTGAGGAAGGATATCTTGTCTATGTAGATTATAATCCATCTTCTTTAAGATGCAAGCATTGCGGTTCATCCAGAGTGTGGCGTAATGGAAGGGATAAGGAGAGGAAGAAATTCTTTGGTGAGATAGAAGGCAGGAAGGTTTATCTTGTTATAAGGAGGCAGAAGTATCTCTGTGGGGATTGTAAGCGCACTGTTACTGTGATGATAAAGGAACTGCCTCCCTGGAAGAGGTTCACCCTCTCCCTTGCCCTC
>JAPDKE010000022.1 GCA_029258725.1 bacterium
ACCTCATAGGGAGCATCATTTCCTCTCGTCCAGACAAGGGCAACATACCCATGGTCAGAATAATCAATCTGGGAATACCTGCTGTTCACAGGGTCGTCGGAATCCCAATAGATATCTCCTCCCAAACCCACCAGTTTCACGTCCCAGTCATTCGTTGCAGTATCCCTCTCACTCCAGGTCACATATTCTCCTGCTACAATTTGGGGCCAGTGATTGTCCATGGAAGCATCCATAGACGGAGGCGGTGCAGGATAATAATCCCACTCCCATGGCTCAGTTTCTGTCAATGTCCTTTTCTGCAAGTATATCTCCCCCAGTCCTGATACAGGGTTTGTCTCTCTCCATATTGCATATACAGCATCTCCCCAGAAGGAAATGAATGGCTCACCGGCAGGTCTTCCACTTAGATTGAGACGGTATGGAGTGGACCATGTTCCACTTTCCCTCGTTACATACCACACCGTATCGTTCTTCTCATAAACCACATGAGGATTTCCATCCATATCACAGGTAACAGAAGGAGACCTGGGCTCAGGAAATTGGGTGTAAATATAGTGGTCAATAACCTCCATGGTATCCACCATCTCCCAGTTCGTATCATACCTTGCATAAAGGAGAAACCACTCGTATCTGGTTGCTGGAGGCTCCTGAGTCATTCTCACCACTTCCCAGACAACATGGTATAACTTCCCATCAGCCTCTATCGCAGGAGGAGAGAAAGATACACCACCTGTCTCGGGAGCTCCACACCTCATGAGCAAAAGAGGAGAACCAAATGAAGGAACAACCTCGCTGAATCTCGGAGCGGATTGACAGGCGTAAAGCTCAGCATATACATCAGTATTTATGTTCCATACCACATCCCACTCAAAATATGGATATCTCTTTCTCTCAAGAGCACCAGGATAGGTATCTACGGGTAAGGAGCCATAAACAACCCTCACATCCAGTGTCGGAAAATTTCCCTCCTCTACGGTCCCGGTACTCCATGTGGCTCCATTGTCCTCTGAAACCCCATACCATACATAGCCGTATCCTGAATAAACAGCCCCTATTTTTCCAGCCTCTGACCCAAAATAGCGAACCTTCCTCTGATTGTTAAAAGCAGTCGCCTCTGGATTGTCACTCTCATCGATAACCACCAGGGCAAACAGAGAAAGTGAAATCATTAACAAAATTATTGTTTTTCTCATGCCACACCTCCTTTCAGGTTAAAGGTTGAAGTTCATCTTCCCTGCAGGGCTCCCCAGCCCCGCAGGGCATATCTAAATGAACTTCAACCTCGGAGGTGTGAGTACCCTTCCTGCAAAGACAAAATATTTTCTTAATCCCCCCCTTCTTCCAGATAAAAATCTCTCTCTGCAGTAGTTCAGCCTCATTTTTTTCTCCCCTTTTTATAAAAATAATCAAAAAAATCTCCCTGTCAACCCCGCTTAGGGGTGTATAAAATATCCGGGGTTATCCAGGTTATCGGGCTTTACGCAGGCATCAGGGGGTCAGGCATTAACAGTTAACAATTTGCTTGAAAAATTTCTCCTGATTTCTTTAAACTCTTATCATGCCACGTCCTTTGCGTGTAGATTATCCTGGTGCTCTGTATCATGTTATTTTCAAGGGAAATAAGAGACGGGTGATATTCGACTCATTTAACCTGGAAGGAAACCTTTCCTGCGGGCGCAAAATTGAGATATGCAAGAAGAGAAGGAAAAAGAAAAATTGTTAACTGTTAATGTCTGACCCCTGCGGAAGTTTCTCCTCCAATATTTTAAAAACTCCATTTCTCTATGGCTTCACACAATAAACTGTGTGAGTTCCTCTCTTGGAGATGGTATAACGACCTTTCTCACAAGCAGTCCCTTTTCCTCAGGGATTCCTGAACCTGCATCCACCGAGGAACGCACCGCTGCAACATCCCCGGTGAGGGTAACAAAGGACTTCCCCCCTATCCCCAGCCCGAGTCTCACCTCAATGAGTTTAACCTCCGCAGCCTTTGCTGCGGCATCTGCAGCCTCAACACACGAGGCACAGGAGAAGGTCTCTATTATCCCGAGAGCCTCAAGCCTTTCAACCGTTGATATACCTGAAACTGCCGGGAGAACCGAAGGATGGATATTGGGTATTATGAGTTCATCAATAACGGTATCCTCCCCTGTCCTTTTGCCCGCCTCAATGGCAGTCCTCACTGCTGCAACCTCCCCCGAAAATACAGCAATGTACTTTCCGGGACAGATGGGTCTCGCAAGCAGGAGTTCAACCCTTCCAGCCTTCAGGGCACTGTCAGTCGCCTCTATCCCTTTTGCAATGGAAACAAACTCCAGAAGCCCCAGTGCCTCCATTACTCGTCCTCCGGAGGGGGGATGGAATGGGGAATGTCCATATCAAGGGGAAGATTGAGGGGATTTGCAGCAAACTGGTCCTTGCAGTCCGGGCAGAGGATGTATTCCTTTAACTGATATATATCTCCCTCAATTAGATAGGAGGGGAGCCCTTCAAGTTCCTCAACTATCTTCTCCAGGACCTCATCAAACTCCTCCTCCCCGAGTTCCATCCCATCAAACTCCCCTATTATCTCAATCCTCACCCGGTATGCAACCTCGTTTTTCTTTATCTTCCTTCCACACCTTGCGCACCTTCTCTCCATGATAAAAATTATACCCAAAAGATAAAGAAAGTCAATAAGGCGAGGTGTATAAAATATCCGGGGTTATCCAGGTTATCGGGCTTTATGGAAGATGTTCATCCTCTCCCTTGCCCTTAAAATGCTCCTCAGTCCTGGGGACCATGAGTTCTGCGCATGAAAATAAAAACCCGTTAAAAACAGCATTTCAAAAATCAATCAGATATTCTTGACAAGCAGAAAGGTTCTCATTAAAATGAAGCCATGAAGAAAGTGATTGCATTTCTCTGCAACTGGTGCAGTTATGCAGGGGCAGACCTGGCGGGAGTCTCAAGATTTCAGTATCCCCCCATAACAAGAACAATAAGGGTTCCATGCTCTGGAAGGGTTAATCCCCTTTATCTCTTCAAGGCACTGTATGAAGGGGCAGATGCGGTATGGGTTTCAGGATGTCATCCAGGTGACTGCCACTATCAGACCGGAAACTACTATGCAAGGAGAAGGTTTGCCATATTCAACGCACTCATGGAGTATGTCGGATTTGAAAAGGGAAGGGTCTTCTTCTCCTGGATATCCGCATCAGAAGGAAAGAAGTTTGCGGAGACGGTAAAGCACATAAAGGAAGAGGTTGAAAAACTCCCGCCAAGACAGAAGTTTCTGAGGGAAAATGATTGAGAGGATAAGAGAAGAGGCGAGGAAGGCTTTTGAGGAAGGAAAGATAGAAATTCTTATAGGATTTGGAAGGGGAACCCTCAGGGCAACCCCGATTTTTATAGAAAAAAAAGAGGATGTGGATAAACTCATCTGGGACGATACATGCTGGATTAACCTTGCAACCTATCTCAGAAGATTCAGGGGGAAAAAGACAGGGATAGTTGCAAAGGGATGTGATGCAAGGTCCGTTGTTGCACTCATTGCAGAAAAGCAGTTGAAAAGAGAGGATGTTTACATAATCGGGGTTCCATGTCAGGGGATGAAGAATGAAAAGGGAGAGGAATTCCTGTCATGCAGATACTGTGAGTATCCCACCCCTCCTGTTTATGACGTTCTTGTGGGAGAAAAAAGAGAGGGAAAGAAGGAAAACTATCCTGATGTCTCTGAATTTGAATCCATGCCCCCTGAAAAGCGATGGGAGTTCTTCTCTGAGGAGGCAAAAAAGTGCATAAGGTGTTATGCATGCAGGGAGGCATGCCCCATGTGCTACTGTGAGGAGTGCTTTGTTGACTCCCTTGACCCACGCTGGCTTGAACCGGGTTTGTCTCTTTCAAGTTTACAGTTCTGGCATCTTGTCCGCGCATATCATCAGGCAGGCCGGTGTTCGGACTGCGGTGCATGTGAGCGTGCGTGTCCCATGGATGTTAAGATCCTGTATCTTACAAGAAAACTCAATAAAGAGGTAAGGGAACTCTTTGGATTTGTAACCGGACTTGACCCTGAAGCCTTACCACCCCTGGGAACATACTCAACAGAGGACAAGGAGGAGTTCATACTGTGAGGAGGATAAAAAAGGAAGCAATTGAGAAGAAACTTAAGGAACTTGCAAAAGATTACCGGATTTTCGCCCCCATGAATGGGGATGTAAAGGAAACCGGTGGGGAGTTTGAGGAGTGTTTCCCAAGGCTCTCAGGGAAGTGTGCATTTTTGCCTCCTGAAGAGGAGATTTTGAGGTATAAAGATGGAAAGGTTGAAGAAACTCCAGAAGATAAGCCCATAATTCTCTTTGGAATAAGACCATGCGATGCCCGCGCCATTTCTTTAATAGAACTTGCAATGAGGGATGAGAAATTTCCCGATGTTTACTTTTTGAGGAAGAAGGAAAAAGGGATAATAATATCAATTGCGTGTAAGGAGCCAGGAGATACATGTTTCTGCACATCCTTCGGGCATGGTCCTTTTTCCACCCAGGGTTCGGATGCACTTCTTGTTGAAAAGGACGATTACTATCTTGTTCTTGGCAATGAGAAGTTTTTCAAACTATTCGGGGAGGGTGAGGAGGCAAGAGAGGAGGATAAGGAATACTTTGAGGAGGCAAAGAAAAGGGCGGAGGAAAAGATAGAAAAAATCCCGGTTGATAACCTTGGAGAGAAACTGCTTTCCAGGATAGAGGACCCGGTATGGGAAAAGATTTCAAGGAAGTGTCTTAACTGCGGTGCATGCACATTTCTCTGCCCAACATGCTACTGCTTTGACATTCAGGACCTTGAGCGGTCATGGGGTGTTTCAAGAAGAAGATACTGGGATTCATGCATGTTTTCCATATACACAAAAGAGGCATCCGGACACAATCCAAGACCAACCCACAGGGAGAGGGTGAGGAACAGAATAATGCATAAATTCTCTTACTATCCCTATCTCTACGGCGAGTTTGGATGCACTGGATGCGGAAGGTGTGTGGTTTACTGCCCTGTGAATTTTGACATAAGGGAGGTTCTGAAAATACTCGGGGGTTCAGGATGAAGAATCCATATCTTCCGGTGATTGTAAAGGTAAAGCGTGCATACTTTGAATCCGATGACAGGTCCTTAAAGACCATAGATGTTGAAAAACCCGAAGGATTCTCCTTCCTTCCAGGGCAGTTCTGTGAGATTTCCATCTTTGGAAGGGGGGAGGCACCTTTTGGAATAGCATCAGCCCCATCCGAGGATTTCCTCAGGTTCACCATAAACAAGGCAGGGTATGTTACAACTGCAATCCACTGGCTTGAGGAGGGGGACGAGATAGGGATAAGGGGACCACTTGGAAACTACTATCCTGTTGAACTCTTTGAGAGAAAAAATGTTCTCATTGTAAGTGGAGGTTTTGCCTTCACAACCCTGAGGTCTCTTTTGCTGTATTTGCTGGAGGAAAGGGAAAGATATAAAAATATCATCCTGATTTATGGTGCAAGGAGACCGGACCTTTTGCTTTATCGTGAGGAACTGTTTGAACTTGAAAAACGGGAGGACCTTGAGATTCATTTAACGGTTGATACGGAATTTCCAGGGTGGACAAGGCATGTGGGATTTGTCCCTCAGGTTCTTGAGCGGGTGAATCCACCGGCTGAGGATACCTATCTTGTCATGTGTGGTCCACCTGCAATGATAAAGTTCACACTTCCCGTGATTGAAAAACTTGGATTTCCTCCTGAAAGGGTCTTCACATCCCTTGAACGACGAATGAAGTGCGGGATAGGTAAGTGCGGAAGATGCAATATTGGTCCATATTATGTCTGCAGGGATGGTCCTGTATTCTCTCTTGATAAACTCCGCACCCTTCCCAGGGAATACTGATGGGAAAGTATGACGTGATTGTTGTGGGAGGAGGACCTGCGGGTTCCTCCCTTGCAATTTTTCTGGGAAAAAAGTGGAGGGTTCTTTTACTGGAAAAGGAGAAATTTCCAAGATACAAGGTATGTGCAGGTGGGGTTCCTGCATGTATAGAAGAGATTTTGCCCATTGACTTTTCATCCATTAAAGAAAGGGAATTCAAAACCCTTACTTTCGGATGGAGGAGGAAGAGGATAAGACTTGAATGGGATTTCCCCGTTATCTTCACGGTAAAAAGGGAAAAATTTGATAACCTTTTGCTTGAAAGGGCAAGGAAGACCTGTGAGGTGAGGTTTGAAAAGGTGATTGATGCAGGGGATGGATGGGTGATGACAGAGAAGGGGATGTATGAGGGGAAGGTTATAGTGGGGGCGGATGGAACCGGAAGTTTGATAAGAAGAGTTTTTGGGCTTTCTTCATCAGGAAGGTGGGTAAAGACGATTGAGGCAGAGATTCCTGAAAGAAGAGATGAGATTCTCATGGAATTTTTCCATACCGGGTATGCCTGGATATTTCCGAAAAGTGATACGGTTGCAGTTGGTGCGGGAGGTCTTGCAGGATTGTCCAGTCCGAAGAAGATGTTTGAATTTTTGCTTGAGAAAGAAAAAATTCCCGGCCCTTTAAAGGTTTACCACTGGGCATATCCAGTTTTCGGGGAAAAGGCGGAGTGGGTAAAGGGGAATGTTCTGGTTGTTGGGGATGCAGGTTCTTTTGCAAATCCACTTTCCGGGGCCGGAATATATTCCGGAATTTTCTCCTCCCTCCTTGCATCCCGGGCAATAGACCTTTATCTTCAGGGGGAAAAGCCACTTCATTATTACTCCTCTTTACTTGAGAAATTTTTGCTTCCCGACCTCCGTGCAGCCCTCCATCTTTCAAAACCATTTTATTTTTCACCCTGGATTTCCGTTGCCCTTGGAAGAAAGAGGATTTTAAAGTACTGGGGGAAAGTCAATGGGTACCGGAAGGTTCTCGGGGGTGGGGGATGAAAAAGGTATTTTTCACATTTTTAAAGTTTCTTGTAAGTTTCCTTTTACTTTATTTCCTCTTCAGGAAGTTTCCCCTGAGAAGTGTTATAGACGTCGTAAAGGGAATGGAACTCTGGAGCATAGGGGGTGGTATTTTCCTTGTCTTTGTTTTTTTCTTTATTTCCTCTTTAAGATGGAAATTGCTTCTTTCCGAGCAGGAAATATACATCTCCTTACCCCGCACATTTGTTTATTTTCTCATTTCCTTCTTCATCGGCACCTTTCTCCCTTCAGGACTTGGAATGGATGTTGTAAGAAGTATATACGCGGGAGGAAGGAAAAACTTTGAACGTGCATTCATAAGCACACTTGTTGATAGAACCCTTGGAATGTCTGCGCTTATATTCATTGGATTTGTGTTCTCATTCACCCACCGGAATTTTCTTGTTTTTCTCCCCATCTACGGAGGCTTTCTTGCCCTGATAGCCGCTCTTTTTTTACTTATCATGAAGGAAAAGGTGGGAATGGTGAGGAGGATGACAGAAAAAATAAAGTTTTTAAAAGAACCCCTCTCAAAGATGTACCGTGCATTCCTTGTTTACAGGGAAAAAAAGAAAACCCTTGTAAATGTTTTTCTCCTATCACTTTTTCTTCAGTTAATCTTCATTCTCTACAACATGGTTCTTGCGTGGGGAATGGGATACAGGGCAGTTTTACCATTCTTTGTTTACATCCCACTTGCAGGAGTTGTTGCATTGCTCCCCATATCCATAGGTGGGCTTGGGCCCAGGGAGGCAACCTATGTTTATCTTTTTTCCTTTGCGGGCTTCCCTTCCGAAGGGGCGCTTGCCCTATCCCTCCTCTCCTTCGCCCTCGGGCTTATCCCCGCTCTCCTGGGAGGTTTCCTCCTTCCCTTCTTCAAGCCCTCCGAGTAGTTCCTCCTTCAGTTTTTCAGGTGTGTATTCCTCGTTTTCCTCGCGGAACATGAGGTAGAGGATGGTTGCCCCTATTCCCGTAAGTGGAGCGCTCACAAAACTGGATATAAGACTCCCTATAAACGGGATTGCTGAAAGAACAAGGGAAATCACAAACACAATTATCCCGAGCCCGATGAGATATCCAAAGGTTCTCCACCACGCCTTTCTCACAAGTTCCCTGCTCCTTGAAAGTGCCTCAAGGGGTGATTTGTTCTCAACCATCACACATGCAAATGCAAGTGTCCAGCATACCGCAAAGTAAATCCCAAAAGGAATACCAACGATTATCACAAACATCAATCCGACAAGTATTCCGGAGATGAGCAAAGCACCAATAAGAGAACCAAGTCTTTTCCCTGTTTCCCGGTATGCCTCCCCTATTTCAACCCTTCCCTCCGTGTAATGCTGGAGGGTTGCATGGGTGAGGGCTCCCTGAAGGAGTGCCTGGAGAATTATCCCTACGGGAATAAGGATTACATACCAGATTCCCAGCAATGGAAAGAGATGTTCCGGTTCCTCAAAAAGCATATCCGTTCCGCCGGAAGAGGCAACTGCTATAAGCACGAGCATTCCCAGAGGAATGGTTACGATTGCCGTTATACCTATCATGGGTCCCGCATTCTTCCCGTAAATCTGGAAGATTGTTTTTACAAAAGATGAAAACTCCTTAATCTCAAAACTCTCCATATTAACCCCCTTTTCAGGTTTCCCATTCAAACAAAACCTCAGTTATACCATCCTTCCATTCAAATGAAAGTTTGAAACGTCTTCCAAGTCTGGGTGTCCACACAAGAGGCCAGTTTGTGCATGTTAAGGAGGAACAGACAAAATTCTTCTCATGCCATATCTCCATTCCAAAAACAACAAAGTTCCCCTCCTCCGGAACCTCACAGTTTAAAATCCTCAATCCCTCTCCATACTTCCAGACTGCAACAGGAATTGTGAGTGGAACCTTTCTTATCCAGGGGAAAAGGTCTGTTATGAGAACACCTGCGAATGCCTGGAGCACCCTGTCTTTAACCACCTTATCCTTTACATTTACAACCCCGCAGAGGAGTCTCCCCCCATCAGGGATAACCCATTCAGGAGAGAATTTAAGCCTCTCAAGTGCAGCAAGGGATTCGTCGTAAAGCATGGGTCCATAGAATTCGTGGAAGAGAACGTCTATTTTTTCAGGTGGTTCAAACTCCTCTATGGTTGAAAGAACAGGCGTTATTTCCCTCTTTTCCTTAAGAACTTCATAAACAAGCGGATTGGATTCAACCGCATAAACCTTGCGCGCCCCGAGTTTTTTCATCCATTCTGAGAAGATTCCAAATCCTGCTCCAGCCTCAACCACAGTCTTTCCCTTTATCTTTTCCTTTTCTTTAAGGAGAAGTTTCTTGAGTGCTCTTTCCCTTTTCACATCATCGTATATACCGAGAAAGGTGAGGAATTCGTCAACCACCTGCAAGTTCTTTACCCGGTTCAATACCTCCATCATCTTTTATGTGAACATCAAGTTGCGGATATGGAATCTCAATGTTGTTTTCTCTGAACAGTTTAAAGATCCTGAACCTGAGTTCACTTGATATTTCTCTTCTTCTGTAGGGATGCGTCCAGACGGTGAGACTGAATATGAGTCCTGAGTCTCCCATGTCATCAAAAAATACATACGGTTCAGGATAACTCACAACCCCCTCAATCTTTGCCGCCTCAAGCAGTATCTTCCTTACCTCTTCGGGATTTTCCCGGTATGCAACACTCACCTTCACCTCTATCCGGACAATGGGTTCTCCAAGTGTGAGATTTATCACCCTTCCTGTTATGAACTCTGCATTTGGTATTATAACCTCTATGTTGTCAATGGTCTTTATTATCGTGCTCCTCAGCCCAATTCTTTCCACAATTCCTCTCATTCCATCTATCTCAATAACATCCCCCGGTCTTACAGACCTTTCCCACAGAACGATAAATCCGCTCACAAAGTTATTCACTATCTGCTGCAATCCAAATCCAATTCCTATTCCAAGTGCTCCACCCAGGATTTTGAGGGTTGTTAAATCAATTCCCAGAATGGAGAGGGATGCAAGTCCGGCAACGATTATGAGCGTGTAAAATATTGTGGTTGCTATCGTGTTTGATGTTGCAACATCCGCATTTGTAACCTGGGGAAGTTTTTCTGCAATGAAGTTTCTAAGGATTCTTCCAAGATAAACAGTTAGATAAAATACCAGGAATGCCACAATAAGGGATGCTATGGAGACCTCAACCCCGGAGATTGAAATGAAGGGTGTTTTTACAATTTTGAGGAAGGGTTTTAGGTATTTGCTCTGCTGGAGGGTGTAGATTGTGAAAAGAAGAAGAAAGGAGAAAAGCCTCCAGTCCTTGCGTATCTTTTCAGGGAGTTTGAGAGAGAGATAGTATATGATGATGTAGATAAAGGAGTAAAGATAAAAATATACAAGAGGGTAAAAAAGGGGAAGAGGAAAGTTATAAATTGTAAAGAAGGAGAAAAGGAAGGTATTTGCAAAGCCTATGAGCGGGAAGGCAAAGAGGATGAACTTCACCCTCCTGAAGGCACGATAAATCAGAAAGAAGATGAAAAATGATATTGCAAGGTTTAAGGAAAGATGGAGGAGAATCATCCCTCCTTTACTCTGAACCTCCCTATGAGCTGAGACAGCTTTTCAGAAAGATTTGCCGTCTCCTGTGAAACAGATGTTAACTCCTGGATGGATGCAGCCTGCTCCTCAACCGCAGCAGAAACCTCCTCAGCAGAGGCTGCGTTCTCCTCGGCAATTGTTGCAATGTTTTCAACAGACTTAACTATCTCATTCACCTCTTCTTCGCCCTGACGGCTTATCTTCACTATCTCTCTTACCTTCTCTATTGCCTTGGATACCTCATCGGATATACGCTTGAGATTTTCCGCAGCCTCCACAATTACCTTTCTTCCCTCCTCTATCTCCCTGGTGGAAAGTTCTGTCTTCTTCACCATCTCCTCAATGGCATTCTTTATGGATTCAACAATGGTTGAAATCTCCCGTGTTGACTCTGCAGACCTTGCAGCAAGTTTCCTCACCTCATCCGCAACAACCGCAAATCCCCTTCCGTATTCTCCTGCCCTTGCAGCCTCTATGGTTGCATTCAATGCAAGGATATTTGTTCTCTTGGTTATCCCCTCAATTGTATCGGTTATAACAGATATTCTCTCCGACTTTTCTCCAACCTCCCGTGCAACCTTTAAAAGTTCCTCCATTGCAGCAGTTATTGCAACCATGCGCTTTGCAGCCTCATCTGCAGAGAGTTTACCCTCTCTTGAAAGTGCATCCGCCACAGAACTTGCCTCTTCGGTTTCCTGTGCCTTTGAAACGGTTAGTTTGACAACATCAAGTGCCTTCTTTGCCATCTCTACTGCCTTCTGCACCTCCTCCGCCTGTTTTGAAGACGCCTGAGAGATTTCCTGAATGGTGGATGAAATCTCCTCACTTGATGCGGTCATCTCCTGACTTGACGCGGAGAGTTCCTCGGAATGGGATGCAAGTCTGTTAGCAACATCCTTCGTTTCCCTCACTATCCTTTCTATCCCATCCATAAACAGATTGAATGCCTCTGCAAGTTCTCCAACCTCGTCCTTTACCTCAACCTCAACCCTCCGTGTTAAATCTCCCTGGCCCTCTGCTATTTCTCGCATCCTCCCTGAAAGGTCCTTTATTTTGTGTGTTGCCCAGTAAACGGAGAGGTAGGTTACTCCAATGCCTGCAAGGACGAATATAAGGGATGAGATGAAAGAGAGCAGGGTGGCATATCTTCTTGCAAGGAAGACATCCTCAAGGGAGGAGATTATCATGACAAATCCAATAGGAGTCTTCTCTCCTCCAAGGGCAGAGGTACTGTAAACCGGTGCTATGCATACAGTATGGTTTCTTTCCCTCCAGTAAATTCCATTTTTTTCAAGTGCTTTTTTTGTAATATTCTCATCCAGAGCTGTGGTATCCATCTCTATTTTTCCCCTCACGAGTATCGGATTTCCGTTTATGTCGTAAAGTGCTATACCCAGAATGTTCTCTTCGCTCAAAAGACCATTAACAGCACCCTCAATCAGGGTTGCATCACCGGAGAATATTGCGAGTTCCGATGAGTATCCCAGTGTTCTTGCAACCGCCATTCCTTCCATGAATTTTCTCTTCATCAGCATCCTTGAGACATACCCTGTAACAACAAGGGAAAGGATAACCGCAAAAACAACAAGAATCCCGAGAAGGGGAATGATAATCCTTCCCTTTAATGTTTTTATCACTTGAACACCTCCTTTGCCTTGCTCATAACACTTCGGGGTATGTCGACCCCGAGTTTCTCTGCAATTCTCAGATTTATCACAACCTCTCCTCTGGGATACACTTTTCCGAGGGACGATGGTTTTGAACCTCCAAGTATCTTTTTTGCCATGTTTCCTGCCTTTTCTCCCATATCCATATAGTCAGGAGAAAGGGAAAAAAGTGCTCCTGCCTTCACATACTCTCTGGTTACTCCATACACAGGAAAAAGGTTCCCGTACGATGCCATGAGGATGAATTTGAAGGAGGCATCCTGTAAAACAACCTCGTCCGGAACCATAAAAAATGCATCTATTTCCTTCATGAATTTAAGTGCTATGTTTACCTGTCCAGGGGTCTGGGCTGTTGCCTTTTCACATGATATTCCAAGATTGGTCGCCGCCGCTTCAAAGTTCTTCATCATGGAAGAACTTTTATCTATATTGAATACCACACCTATCTTTTTCACTCCGGGCAAAAACTCTCTCAAAAGAGCAAGCTGATCCATGAAGGAAGGAACAAGATATACCCCGCATAATCTCTTTTCCTTTTTGAGATTGTCCTCCGGCAGGATACCTGCTCCCACCACATTCCCTGAGAATGCCGAAAGAACTTTTTCCACTGTCTGCCATCCGCGTGCGATTACAACCTTATAATTCTGAAGATTGGGAACGCCTTTCTTTCCCCGGTCCAGTGAAAAAACATCTGCTTCCACTATCTTTTTTATTCCCGCCTCTATCGTGTTCCAGGGTTCCCCATCCCCCCACTTGACCACCGCAACCTCAGCAGACAGGAGCAAGAATATCATGTTTTTAATTTAGCAAATGAAAAGTTCCATGTCAACAAAAAACCGTTCCATTCGTGTAAGAAAGAAATGGAGAGGACTAAAGCTCACTGTACTCCCTCAACCTTTATACCTTCCGTTTCCAGCATTTTTGTCAATATTCCCTTCCCTGGAACCCTTTCCCAGTCAACATTTGTGAAATTCACTCCACATGAAGGGCTTCCTTCCTTCAATATCGCCTTTTTTATCCCCAGTTTTTTGCATAATTCAACCACCATCCCTGCACCTCTCAGGAAATTTTCGGTAACATCCTCCCCTTCTTCATTTACCACTTTCCCTCCTGAAAGGGTTGCCCTGGGACGGGGAGTGGGAAGACCTCCAAGCTGTTCAGGACAGAGGGGGAGCAGACACTCCCCCTCTGCAAGTTTTAAAACTTCCTCCCTTTTTGCATCTTTACCATTATATCGTGTTGGAAGACCTATAAGACAGGCACTTACAAGTATTCTTTTCATTTCTTTACCTTCACACGCAGCATGTGAACAGAACAGCTTATGCAGGGGTCGTATGCCCTGGGTATGAGTTCAAGCCTGAGTTCAAAATCCTCAGGGGGATTCTTAACCAGATTCTCGGCGGCTCTCCTGAGATATTTTTCCATATCGTCCAGGTTCTGTGCTGTTGGGGTTATAATATCACATTCAACAGTCCTTCCATTTTCAACTTTATAGTGATGATAAAGCGTTCCCCTGGGTGCCTCAACAGCTCCTGTCCCTTCTCCTTCCTTAACCTCGGGCTCCTTCAGTTCAGGGTCCGGGAGAGAAAGTATCCTGTCCACAAGAGGAGGTATCTGTTCAAGACAGAAAAGAATCTCAATTGCCTGGGCAAGGTTGTTAAAGAGAGGGTTCCTTTTCCACCTTTCACTCCAGAGCCTCCTGAAGAAATCCCCCGCCTTCCCGGGTAGTCTCTCTCCCAGGATGTTCACCCTTGCAAGTGCACCAACGGTAAATGGAGAACCTGCGTAGGATGAGCGTTTTGCAAAGGAATGAGGAACAACCCTCTCGTTTGTTACCTTTTTATACTCCTCCACATCAAACCTTTCACCCTTTGAAGTTATTATCGTATTCCCAATAAACCCGAACCCATCATCCTCAGGAACAAGACAGATAAAGTTTGTCTCCTCCTCCATGTAGTCCGGTATCTCCATTGCAGGGAATGCCATTATCCCATCCTCTATCACAGGAATAAGGGCAAGTGCACGGGACTTTATGTGCTCAAGGGCGTCTTTTTCAGGAATCCTGCCCATGTATCCTATCCTTATGTTCTCACCATGAATTGCCTTTCCGTTTATCGTCTCCATGATGAAGTTTCCGAACTTCTTGAGTTCAAGACCACCGAGAACAAGATCCCCGTATTTTTCAGCCATTGAGATCGCATCTGGATATCCAAAAAAGTCCGGAAGTGCGAGGAGGTAATAGTGGAGTGAATGGCTCTCTATATATTCCCCATAGTGAACGAGTTTCCTCAAAAGCCTTATCTTCTCAGGAACCTCAACCCCGCCTGCACGTTCAAATCCACGGACGGATGCAAGACGGTGGGAGGTGGAGCATATGGAGCATATCCTGGTAACTATGGATATAACATCGTCCGGTCTCTTTCCAAGAACAACGGTCTCTATGAGCCTTGGACCCTCGTATATATCCATTCTCACTTCTTTTACCCTTTCATCTTCCATTTCAACATATATTCCACCTTCTCCCTCAACCCTTGCAAGGGGCATTATATTTATCTTCATTTCACCTCCCTTACTTTACCACCAAATATCTTCATCCTGTTTCTGAGTTCCTCAGGGGAGTATCCTTTCTCAAGCAAAAGTTTATATTCGGATGAAACGTTTTCCTCCTCAACAGGACCAAAACATCCTATACACGGGATGTTATGAGTGGGACATATTGCACCACATCCACCCCTGGTTATTGGACCAAGGCATATCTTTCCCTTCATGAGCAGACACTCATTCTCCTTCCACTTGCACTCCGCACATACCGCAAAGCTGTAAAGTTCGGGCATGGTTCCAAGCAAAAGTTTACCGGCAGCAGAGAGAAACTGATGTTTGTTTATGGGGCATCCCGGGATAACCGCATCAACCCTGACAAACATTCCCAGAGGCTCGTGAGGTATGGGTCGGGTATGAATGAAGTTCACATCACCGTAAACCTTCTTCAACCTCTCTTCCCAGTTATTTTCTGATATCTGGACACCACCAAATATCGCACAGTGTCCAACCGCAACCAGGATTTTGCTTTTTTCTCTCACACGCTTGAGCAGATGAAGATTCTCCTCTGTTGATACCGACCCTTCAACGAATGCTATATCAAGTTCTGTATCCTCATCATGGGCGCTTGATGCCATCGCAAAGGATTTAACCTCCACAACATCAAAGAGTGAAAGCAACTGGTCCTCGCAGTTAAGCATATTGAGCATGTCCCCTGCACATCCTGTAAGTTCGTAAAATCCAACCTTTGGCTTCATTTTTACCTCCTATATGAGTTCCTTCATGTGCAAGACGTCCCAGTAGGTGAACACAGGACCATCAAGGCATGTGTATATATATTCTATTGCACAGTGTCCGCACTTGCCTATCCCGCATTTCATCCTGCGTTCAAGGGTCATGAGTATCTGGTTTTTTGGTATCTGTAATTCCACAAGTTTTTCAACCACAAACTTATACATCACAGGAGGTCCACATACGGCAGCATATGTATTCTTCGGGTCTATTCCCTTGACATACCTGAAAAGTTCTGTGACAACCCCGGTGTATGCAGGCCATCTTCCGGTATCATCCCTGTCAACCGTGAGAAGACATACAAGGTCATCCCTGTGCATGAGCTCAAGGAATTCCTCCCGGAAGAGCATATCATCCGGTGTCCTTGCACCGTGAAGGAGGTATATCTTTCCAAACAGTTCGCGGTTGTCCAGTGCGTAAAGCAAGAGTGAACGGAGGGGTGCAGCACCAAGTCCCCCCATTATTATGAGAAGGTCGTGTCCCTCCATCTGCTCAACAGGAAATCCATTCCCGTAGGGTCCTCTCAGCCATATTACCGCATTTTCCTTGAGTTCAAAGATTTTCTCTGTTAGCCTTCCCACCTTCCTTATGCAGAACTCATAAAGCCCGGGACGGGATGGCGTTGAGGAGATGGAGAAGGGAGCCTCTCCTATTCCTGGAAGGGATATCATCATGAACTGTCCTGGCCTGTAGTTGAGTTCACACACCTCGGTTCCCATGTATGGTCTCACCTGGAAGAATTTCACATCGTCGGTGAGCCTGTATATCCTCACTATCCTTGCACGCTGCATTTCATATGGATTCATCATTCCTCCCCCCTTGCCCATATTGCATCGACCTTTTCTCCTTTGAGTGCTTTTGCAACATTGGGCACATTTATTCCCACAGGACATGCATCAACACATCTTCCGCATCCAACGCATGCGGGTTTTCCAAACTGGCTCATAAACCCGGTAAGTTTGTGGGTGTAAAAGAGTTTCAACCTGTCGGACCTCTTCTCCCTGAAGTTGTGTCCGCCCGCAACCAGGGAGTATTCCTTAAACATGCACGAGTCCCAGTGACGATCACGCTTTATTCTCTCTTCATAGAAAACATTCTCATCCACAACATTGTAACAGTTGCATGTTGGACATACCATTGAACATGAGCCACAGGAGAGACATGCCTCTCCTATTTTTTCCCATATGGGTCTTTTGTAACTTATCTCCACAATCTCAGGCATTCCGGTAAGGTCAAGGTCGGTCTTGAACATCTTATCCCTCTTTCTTCTCCACTCTATGTATCTTTCTATATCCTCCTCGGTAACATCTTCATCAAAAAGGTCTTCCCTTATCCTGGTAAGGTCATCCCCAAGACTTGACCCAACCCACACTAAGTAAAACTCACCCTCCACATCGCTGAAGAAGAGGTCAAACCCCTCCTCCACACTGTGGGTATTTGTTGCAATACAGAAGCATTTTTCATCAGGAAGGCAGGAGAATCCCAGGATCGCTGTGTTTTTTCTCCTTTTGATGTAGTAAGGGTCAGGATAGTGTTCCATAAAAAGCCTGTCCAGAATGAGAATGCCAAAGATATCACAGGGATGAAGCCCGAAGATGATCCGCCGGCTCTCATCAAACTCCTCCTCCCAGCGCCCATCCCTGTAAGAAAACATGGTGAACCTGGGAGGAACAAAGAACTTCTTGGGTGGGAGTATCGTTCTCCGTGCAGTGAGGTCAAACTCGGAAGGGTCTTTCTTTGCAAAAACGAACTTCTCCCCCTTCCTTACAGGACCCCATACCTCACCCCACTCCTCAAGGGAACGCAGATACTCCACCAGTTTCGTCTTATCCAGCTTTATAACCCTCATTTCCTTTTACCTCCTTTTGTGAATTTTTTCACAAATATATAAAAATAAAATCGGGTTTGTCAAGTTGTAATATTGGAATTTCAAGGGATTGTGAAATGAGGGGGTTTTATCTTCTTATAAGTCCATAAACAGGCACGATTGCTCGGAAGGGGCAGAGTTCCTGGCAGCTCATGCACCCTATGCACCTTGAATAGTTTATCCTTGCTGTGTCTTTTATTTCAATCGCACCAGCAGGGCAGTTTCTCATGCATACTCCACATCCCGTGCATTTTTCAGGAAGAACTCCTGGTTTTACCCGATAAAGGCGGGAAAGAATATGTCCTGCCCAGGAAGGAAGCAGGTGATACCATCTTTTCCCCGGGAGTTTCAGCCGGAACCTGAAATCTCCCTCAACCGTATAAGAAGGCAGAATTTTCTTTCTTTCTGCAATTCTTTTCAATGGAAATCCACCTGCTCCTGTCCTCTTTGCAACCTCAACATCAAGTGCAAGGGCAGAGGGAGAGCCGGCAACGATTCCGGGACGGACAGGATTTCCGGCAGATGGTCCATTTCCCTCCATTCCCCATATTCCATCAAGAAGCGTCAGGTCCGGTTTTACGAGAAAATAAAGTTCGAGCAACATGTGGGAGAAGGAGAATGGGTCCGGATATTTAGTGTGAAGTTTCTTTTTTGTGACCCCCGGGATTAACCCGTAGAGGTTTTTAACCCCCAGGGTGAGGGTTGTCAGGGTATGTGTCTTGAGTTTTGGCAGATTTATTATCCTGTCAACCTTTTCAAGGACCGAGGTTAAAAGCCATCCATTTTTTAAAATGGTTCTTTCTTTATCGAAGAGAACGCATGGATATCCCAGGTCCTTTATCCCGGTTCTTTCAAAAAGTTCCTCTCCAATTCCCTGCATTCCAGGGCTGTCCCCGATAATCACCTTCCCTCCTGCTTCCTCAATAAGTTCACACACCGCTCTCACAAAATCAGGATGGGTTGTCACTGCATGTTCAGGAGTATGAGGGGAGAGAAGATTTGGTTTAACAAGGACTCTTTCACCCTTTCTTACAAATCTTTCAATCCCTCCAAGTCTATCCACTACCTCTTTCAGCGCCTCCTTTACATCGGAATAACTTTCACACCGTGAAAATACAACCTTCATAAATTAAAAGGGGGGCGGGAGCCCCCCTTATTCTTTAAAACTTCTTGAACCCAGGGACCAGCTGATATGCGTACCTGAACTTGATGTAGTGCTCGGAGTAGTCGCCAGTGCTCTGATACTCGGTTATCTCCATCTTTACGAAGTGGACGTTATCGGTTCCTACATTGAGCTTGAAAACAAAAGTGCCTTCCTGTATCTGGACTTCCTTAAGAAAGTCTCCAGCAGGAACCTGTGCAAGGTTATCGTATGCTGTTTCGCTTGCCATAATTCCTGTGGTCTTCCATTCCGTGTTGTAAATATCAGGAGAGTTCATGAAATCAAGGGTATCAATATAGAAATCTATGGTTGCAAGGACAGTGTCCTCAGCAGTCATTGAGATTATGTCGTAGGAACCGTCTTCATTCCATCTGAAGCCTGAAGGACCGGAAGCCCTCCAGTTGTAAACAGGTCCAACATCTTCTTCCTCAACAGGGATGGTTGTTACCGTATTGGAGGGGTCACTTTCAACATCGCCCTTGTATGCAACAACGTAGTAGTCTGCTATAGGAGCATCTTCAATAGTGATCTCACTTTCGGTAACTTCATAAACCAAGGTTGTATCACCTGCTGATACATAAACCCTGTATCCATCAATATCTGCGGTTGGTGAGGGATCCCAGTCAAGAACCACGGAGAGAGAATCTCCGGTCACAGCGATGGTGAGGTTTGTTGGTGGTTCTGGTGGTGCGACGGGTCCTTCCTCACCACATCCCGCGAGAAAGCCAAGAACAAACACAAAGCCAAGAACAGGATAAAGTTTTCTCATGTTTCACCTCCTTATTTTACCTTTTTGGGATGATACTTCTTCATGTGGAGTTCATAATCCTGTTTGAGTTTTTTGAAATCCTCCTTGAGCTTATCAAATTCTGCACACTTTTCCTTCATTGCAGAGAGTTCCCCCTCAAGGTTCTGGACCTTTGTCTCCAGTTCGGAGACCTTTTTGGTGAGTTCTGCCACCTTATTTTTGAGGTCTGTCACATCCTGAGGTGCCTGAGCACATGCAAATACAAATAGAAACAGAGGAACAAGCCAGAGAGCCTTCTTCATCCTTCACCTCCTTTTTTGAGTATTTTATCTCTGATTTTAATCTTGTCAACCCTTCGATTTTTCTCAAATGCGGAGAGCGCGAAAGGTGCAACCACTTTAAGATACTGGTGAAATAAGTCTCCTGCATGAAAAGAGGATAAAAAACCAAATTGTTAACGGGGAATGTTCGACCCCGAGAGAACATGGTTTTATTTTAGAGGTGGAAAAGAGGATGTCAAACCAGAGATTTTAAAAAAGTGCATATTGACATATACAATTTTTTTAGTAAAATTGTACTATGAGATATGCAAAAATGGGAAAAATTTATCCAAGGGAGATTCTTCCGAGGATGGAGTCCTTTTTTGGGACGGATGAAATAGTGGTTGTTCTTGGAGCAAGGCAGGTCGGGAAGAGTTCTCTTCTTTTATATCTTCAGGAGCTCTTTCGCAGGGAGGGAAAGGATACATATTTTATAGACCTTGAGGATATTGAAATCCGAAAGGAGATTGTGAGTCCTTCGGGTCTTTTATCCTATCTCAAAATGAAGGGATATAAATCGGGAAGAAAGGCTTATGTTTTCCTGGATGAACTTCACCATCTTGAAGATGCAACAGGCATTCTCAAGTTTCTTCATGACCATCATCCCGGGTTAAAATTTTTCGTGAGTGGTTCATCAAGTTTGAGGTTAAGGCTACGAATGAGGGAATCTCTCATGGGAAGGAAAATAGTGTTCATTCTTTATCCTTTAAGATTTCCCGAGTTTCTTTTATTCCGGGAGGAAAGGGAGTTGCTCGGGATACTGAGAGAACATGGACTGAAAGGGATAACAGAGCCATTTCTTGGGCGATTGCTTTCTCTTTATGAGGAGTATCTTATATGGGGAGGGTATCCAAAGGTTGTGCTTACAGAGAATGTGGAAATAAGAAGGGAAAGGTTAAAAGAGATATTCACCACCTATATGGAAAAAGAAGTCTATGAATTTATAAAAAGGGAAAAGGCAGGTAGATTTTCAGACCTTGTTTCTTTTCTGGGTGCACAGAGTGCCAATCTCTATAAAACGCTTGAAGTTTCAAAGGAAATGGGAATGCAGAGACCCACGGTTGAGAGGTATGTAAAGATTCTTGAGGAAACCTTTGTTGTGAAGAGACTCTATCCTTTTGCAACCAATCTCCAGAAAGAACTCACCCGCACCCCGAAGTTATATTTTCTTGATACTGGATTTCTGAACTTTGCAATAAGAGACTTTCGCCCCCTTCGTCTCCGGCAGTCTCCAGGGATTTTTGTTGAAACCGGGGTGTTTGTATCGCTTTTGTTTTCCCTCCCTTCCCATGCGGATATAAGGTTCTGGAGAAAAAGGGGAGGGAGAGAGGTTGATTTTGTAATAAGGATGGATGGAAATATAATTCCCGTAGAGGTAAAATGGAAGGACAATCCCCGCATACCCGGTGCCCTTATAGAATTTATGGATTTATATAAAAGCCCATGTGGCTTCCTTTTCACCCGGGGAACCTATGGGGTGGAAACCTACAAAAATAAGAAAATTTACATCCTCCCTGCAATGACCACCTCGCTTGTGGAATGGCGAAGATTTATTGCATGATTCGTTGTTTTGAAGAGAGTTTTAAAGATTCCTTACCCCTGTTCTCCCTTTCTATTCTCCCACAAACTCACCACAACAACCGCAAGGAGGGAGAGGATGAATGCGGAGAGCCTTGCAGTTAGGAATGATTCAAGGACTTCTATGTTTGCCCACACAACCGTTGATACTGCACCAACCAGCATTCCAGCAAGAACACCATTGCGTGTTGTCTTCTTCCACTTTAAAGAAAGAAGAAGCGGAGGACCAAAGGATGCACCGAGCCCACCCCATGCATAGGATACCATGGAGAAAATCAGTCTCTTTGAATACATTGCAAGCAGTATTGCACCTATACCCACCATGACCGTTATTACCCTGGATATGAAAACCAACCTCTCGGGAGAGAGTTTGCGCCTGAACATCCTGTGATAAACATCCTCCGAGAAGGCAGATGTTACAACGAGCAACTGTGAATCTGCGGTTGACATCATTGCCGCTATTGCACCGGATATGAGTATTCCTGCAAACCAGGCAGGAAAGAGTCTGGTTGCAAGGGAGGGCATTACTTTCTCAGCATCCGCAATGTGAGGTATCAGTGCCCTGCCAATAACACCTATGAAAAACGCACCAAAGAATGCAGGAATGCTCCAGAGAATTGCAATGGTTCTTGCAACCCTGACCTCCTCAGGGTCCCTTATTGCCATGTACCTTGTTACAAGATGGGGCTGCCCCATGTACCCAAGACCCCATGATAATCCACCTATAACCCCGGCAACAAGACCCCATCCGCTCTTATTTCCAAAGAAGGAAGATACGGAAAACCCGGGGGAAAGCCCCGATTTCACAAGGGTAACCCATCCCACAATGGGAAGAACAACAAGGGTTATTATCATTA
Organism: bacterium; assembly: GCA_029258725.1. Taxonomy (GTDB): domain Bacteria; phylum Hydrothermota; class UBA3072; order JAPDKE01; family JAPDKE01; genus JAPDKE01. Next base: position 22,042 of record JAPDKE010000022.1, read on the forward strand.
TTATCCCCTGAAAAAGGTCGGTCCATGCAACCGCAAAGAATCCTCCAAGCAAGGTGTAAAATACAATAACGCATGCTCCAATAAGAATACCCACATGATGAGGAATACCAAACGTTACATTGAGTGTCTTTCCTGCACCATTGAACTGGGCTGATACATAAAGGGTGTAGAAGAACACAACAATTAAGGTTGCAAGCACCCTTATCCTGTTATCCTCAAGACCAAAGGCACGGGTGAAGTATTCAGGCAGGGTTAAAGCCCCATATTTTTCAGTCCTTATCCTCAAATCCTTTGCTATCACCCACCATGCAAATGCAATTCCCAGAATACATCCTATAACCGTCCATATCTCCACAAGACCAGCAACAAGAACAGCGCCTGGAAGCCCCAGAAGCAACCATGCGGATTCACCGGACGCACGCTCGGAAAATGCAGTAACCCATGGATTTAACCTCCTTCCCGCAATGAGAAAGTCAGCCTGGGTCTTTGTAACCCTGTAGGTTAGAATTCCTATGACAAGAACAAGAATGAGATAGAGAATAAAGCCAAACAGTATCATCCTTCTCCCCCCATCTTTTTCCATTCAGACTTTAAAAGCATTGCATCCTCTTCAAGGTTGGGGGACTCAACAATAATTACTCCTCCCACCCCTTTGTCCTTCAGCGCCCTGAGGAGGTCCTTCCAGTTGAAGTCAGAGTCCCTGAGATTCAGGTGCTCCTTTTCCCCAACCCGCTCATCGTAGTCTATCCCGGAGACATGCATGTGGAGGAATGAAAGCTCTTCCTTCCCGAGTCTCTTTTCTATCTTTTCAAATATCTCCATGAATTCCTCGTATGAGTTGTATTTTCCTCCTGTCCTTGCGTGGATGTGTGCGAAGTCAACGCATATCCTGCATCCTGTTTCCTCACAGAGAGAGAGAATCTCGTCAACCTCACCAAACTGGGATGGCTTTCCAGTTGTCTCAACCCTCAAATCCAGCTCTATCCCCTCGTGTTCCATAAATTTCATAACCTCCTTTATCCCCTTCTTCACCATCTTATAAGCCCTTTTTCTATCCTTCCCGTAGTAGGCCGCATGAAAAACAACACTTCTAACACCCGCAATATTTCCTATCCTCACCGTATTTATTATCCTTTCAACCGATACATCAAACTTCTCCTCTGAGGCAAGGTTTATGTAGTATGGAGCATGTGCAGTTAAGAGAACCCCCGTTGCCTCCGCAGTCTCCCTCACACCCTTTGCCTTATTCTCCTTCATCTTCACCCCTCTCACAAACTCTATCTCCATCGCATCCAGTTCAAGTTCAAATATCTTCCTTATTCCACCTTCTGTGGACCTGTCCTCAGCAGAGACCGGAACCCCACCTGTTCCAAAGTAAATCATGCCTTCCCCGCCACCTTTACCCGTTCAAATACCATGTATGGAAATCTCATGTGTCCGTAGACATCCTGAACCTCGCGAGAGAGTTCCCTCAGGTTCGGCTGGAGTTGGTAAAGGTTCCCTCCAAACATCGCATTCTTCACCCTTCCCCTGAGTTCTCCTTTTTCAATGAGAAACGCAAGGGCAAGATTCACGGAGAAATCACCTGCAAGAACATTTGACTGCCCACCACCGAGAACACCACACACAAGAATTCCCTTCTCTGTATCCCTTATTATCTCATCAATACCTCTTTCTCCTCCCTCAAGGATTATGGTTGTATATCCTGGAGAGGGAAGTTCGTCATAGTTTCTCATTCCGTTCCCTGTGGGTTCGAGCCCGAGTGCATGGGCGGATTCAAGGTCAAGGTAGTAATTTTTGAGAACGCCCTTTTCATAAAATGCCTTTGGTCTGCATACAACACCCTCGTCATCAAAGGGTCTGGTTGCCAGGGCATCGGGAAGGAGGGGGTCGTCAATGAGGGTTATCTTATCCGAAAGGATTTTTTCACCAAGTTTTCCACAGAGTGGAGATGCTCCCTTCATCACGGTCTTTCCATTAAGAGGAGAGAGGAGGGCTCTTGTGAGGGTTAAGAATACCGCCTCAGGAGAGAGAATCACATCATATTCTCCTGTCTCTATTTCTATCGTATTCTCCGCAAGTTCCCTTTTCTCAATTATCTCTTTAACAAGTTCATCCACCATCCATTTCACCCTGGTTGAGCCAGAACCCTTATAAACCGAAAGGAATGAACCCGCAACAAGACCAAATCCACTCCCGAAAAGGCTGTGCACGGTCTTTGTGTAATTTCCCCGGAATCCTTCTGTGTTACCGAGAGAAATCTCATGTTCTCCAAACTTTATATCCACGCTTATCTTAAGGTCCTTCACCCTCTCCTTTATCCTCTCTATTATCTCATTTCCCTTCTCAACCGCCTCCTCAACCTCTATCTTCAAAACGTTTTCATCGTAAAGAGAAAGTTCAGGAAGTTTGCTTTTTCCCGGGAATTCAAACTTTGCAGGTTTTCCAAGGGATGCAACCCCTATTGCCTCCTCCACGACCTCCTTCCATTCCTCTTCCTTATTCGTGCTTGCAAACCCGACCTTCCCATCCTTTATAACCCTCACACCAACCCCGGATATCTCCTTCTCCTCTATGGAGTGGAGTTTGTCGTCCTGGAATTTCACCACGTTCATTCTTGAGGAAGCATAAAAGGCCTCTCCCTTAACTCCCTTCTTTTTCAATTCATCTATTATCCTTTCAACCATTATTTCCCTCCTATCACAACGTTTCTTATTCTTATATGGGGGGCACCATCAGAGACAGGGAGGGGGAACTGTCCTCCCTTTCCACATCCACCAAGTCCCCCGTAGAGTTTGAGGTCGTTTCCTATTGCATCTATGTTCCTGAGGGTCTCAAAAACATTTCCCGTGAGAACCACATTCTTCAGCAATTTTGTGATTTTCCCCTTCTCTATAAGATATCCTCTTCTTGCAGAGAATGTGAACATCTCAAGTTCTGTCTGTCCACCGTATGCACCTATTGCGTATATTCCACGCTCTATGTCTGTGAGTTCCTCAAATGTCTTATCCCCGGGTTCTATGAAGGTGCAGGACATCCTCACAATAGGGGGATATGCAAAGTTTATGGCCCTTGCATTTCCAGTTGGTTCCTCACCCATCTTGTATGCGGTCTCTCTTGAATGAAGCCTTCCCACCAGGATTCCATTTTTTATAAGATACGTGCGCCGGGATGGAACGCCCTCGTCATCGTAGGGATAGTATCCCCTCTCTCCCTTTATTGTGCCATCGTCCACAATGGAAAGCTCATCAACCCCGAATCTTGTTCCAAGTTTCATTATCTCCCTTATCCTTTCATTCTCATAAATATGGTCAGCCTCCGAGAGATGACCAAATGCCTCATGGGCAAAAACCCCTGCAAGCTGAGGGTCAACCACCACGGTATAGACACCTGCGTCAACAGGTTCTGCTTTCAGCATCTCAACCGCCTCTTTACATACACGCTCTGCAACATCCTCAAGCCCGAGGACTGAATTCCATCCCTGTGTCCCTCCTACTGAATCAAAGGAAATCTGGACATTTGTTCCATCAACCGCAGTCGCAACCATCCGGACTCCCGAATAAACCCTCTCCTCCACTATCTCAGTCCCCTCGGTATTCACATAGTACCTTCTTATAAATGTATCCTCGTATCCAACGCGGGTTGTCTGTATTTTCTCGTGTCCCATAACAATCTGGTTGTACTTCCTCACAAGTTCGTGCTTTTCCTCAAGGGGGACTTTTCTCGGGTCATCAGGAAGAGAAAGCCTGACTTTATCCCTAACCGGTTTCACGGGAGCAAGCCCACTTTCCCTCTTCATTGTCTTTGCCTGACGCTCTGAGCGATGGAGCCAGTCCTCAAGGTCTTTTAACTTATTGAAGGTAACAAACCCCCATCCTCCCTTGTGAAAGGTTCTTATGCATCCACCAAAGGACCTTTTTCTTTCTGCTATCTCAAGTTCCTTCCCGGAATAGTATATCGCAGTCCCCTCCCTTTCCTCCACCCTTATTTCCGCATACTCAACCCCGCACTTTTCAAGAACCCTTTTTAACTCCTCTATCATCTTTTACCTCCCACGGTGAGGGTTTTCTTTTCCACAAACCTTCCCTTTCCTCCATCCTCCTCAACCACCATGTAAACGATATGAATTCCAGGATAGGCATTCTCCCCATCCCAGAGTATATACCTCTCACCACCACCCATGGTTCCATTATAGGAAAAAACCTGCCTTCCTTCAATATCAAAAACCTTCAAAGTCACCCTATTTCTCACCCATGGAAGATTGAGAACAAAAACGCACCTTTCCTTTCCGGGAACAAAGGGGTCGGGAGAGATGGAAAGGTGTGCCTCGGCAGGCAGGACGGGGGTGTAAAGAGAATTTTTCCTTCCCGGTGTTCCCCCTTCGGGTGAGGCTGAAATTCCCCAGTTTCCCGGAACATCTCCTTCAATATCAGGATTTACCCGTTCAATGGAGATTTCTACCTCTGCCTCTTCATATTTTATTTTTTCAAAAATCATTTCCTCACATGAAAAGATTATTGAGTCTCCGTAATCGTTTAAAGAAATAGGGATTTCAAGGACAGGAGATGGGATGTTTCCAAAAATAGAAAAGAGGAGGTCCTTATCCTCTGTTAACACCAGGAAAGAATCAACCCGCACGTCCGGTATCTCTTCTCCATCCAGGGAAAACCCGGAAAGAAAGACAGGATAGTCTTTTTTATTGTAAACCTCCACCCACTCAACTTCAGAGCGTGGCATTATCTCGTTTATCACAACCGGAGGGACCGGATCTCCCTCCTTTATCCACAGGGAGCGTGAGGATGAGGTTGTTTTTGCAATGACTTTATAAAATCCATCCTCAAACGGAATTTTAATCCTTAAAGTATCGGTCCCCTCAACCGAAATGGTTGAATGCCAGAGTTTCTTATCCCCTTCTCCATTCCAGTTCATATCCTCGTATATGGAGAGGGTATCCTCCCCGGGCCCTGTATTTACAAGAACAACCACAAATTCTCCGTCCTGATAAGAAAAATCTTCAATGTAAACGCCGGGAGGTTCAAAAACGGAGTTTTTCCTTCCCGGGGTGGAGCCGGTTGAGTCGGTGGATGGAGCCCAGTTTTCGGGAAAGTCCCCAAGATATGGATTTTTTCTCTCCATGGATATTCCATCCCCTGGATTCCGGGGATAGAGGTATGTATCCACCGTATCTCCTGATGGGGATAAAAGGAAAAGGGAGTCTGTTGTTGCAAGCCCATCCCCGATGGTTGTATTTGCAACGGTCAAAATTATGCATCCGGATGGAAAATCGTAAGGCATGACATTTTCTCCGTTTCCCGAGTCAGTGTATTCCGGGTCAAGAACAACCGCGTAAAATCCGGGTGGAAGAATCATGGTTCCGGTGGCAGGGTCCGGGTCGGGGAAGAATGTATCCCAGGGAATCAAAGAGTCCACCGCATCTCCATCGGATATTTTAAAACCCTCAAGGGAAAGTGTATCGTCGGTTTCATTGAATATCTCAACCCACTCGTTCCTGTCTTCGGGTTCCCCTGTTCCTGTTGTTCCCAGGGGATTTGCCATGACCTCATTTATCACAAGGGAAAAAATAAAAATCATTTTTCTATTTCAATCAACTTCTCCCTGCTCTTTTCTCCCTTTATGATTTTCACCTTTCCCTTTGATACACCAAAGTACCTGGCAAGTATTTCCCTCAATTCCTCATTTGCCTTTCCCTTTTCAGGCGGGGAGCATACCTTTACCACAAGTCCGTTTTCTGCCTCCACAACCTCCCTTTTCCTGCTTCCCGGTTTCACCCTTACCTTAATTACCATCTTCTCAGGAATTCCCTGAAGGTCATGTAGGTCTTGCTTTCTATAACCCCCGGAACCGTGAGGATTTTTTCTATTATGGTATGACCTATCTTCTCGTACTCATCCGTGCTTAAAACAACCATCATGTCGTAATCCCCTGTGATTGCATAGAGTGCAAGTATCTCAGGAAGCTGGGAGAGTTGCTCTGCAACCTCAATGAATTTCCTTCCCTCAACCTTAAGGAGAACGAAGGCCATGTACATATTCCCTCCTTTGCTACTTTTTTTCACAATTTTATCCCCTCTTTTTTCATTGTCAAGGGTCGATTTCCTCACATGGTATACTGGATGTTTCGCGAGAAAAGAGTAAAGAGTATGACTGTTCCCTGGGGAAACAAAAGGCTTGATTCCTGCTCCATAGAGGATATACTCAGAGCGATGGGAATCTCTGAATACGAAAGGGAAATTCACAGGATTTACAAGGGCATAAGGGATAAGATACTGCAAAGGTTGAACGGGTTCAGGGAGGTATGGGAGAGGGGAAGTGAGGATAAGATATGGAAAGAACTCGTTTTCTGCCTCCTCACCCCTCAGTCAAAGGCTGAAAAATGCTGGGAGGCTGTAAAAGGTCTTGAAAGAAAAGGACTTCTTTTTGAGGGAGCCATGGAGAGAATGGCAGAGGAATTGAAACCCGTGAGATTCAGGTTCAACAAGGCAAGATACATCGTTGAGGCAAGGAAAAGACTTTTTGTTGATGGGCGTCCACGGATAAGGGAAAAACTCAAAAAGTTTGAGAATCCATTTGATGCAAGGGAATGGATGGTTAAAAATATAAAAGGAATGGGATACAAGGAGGCATCTCATTTTCTGAGAAACATCGGTCTTGGTGAGAATCTTGCAATCCTTGACAGACACATTCTCAAAAATCTTTTAAAACTCGGCGTTATATCCTCAATCCCTCCCTCTCTTTCCCGCAGACAATACCTCAGGATAGAAAAGAAATTCATTGAATACGCGAAAAACACAGGCATTCCTCCTGCCCATCTTGATTTTGTTCTGTGGTACCGGGAAACCGGGAAGGTTTTTAAATAATCACTTCTTTCTCTGCAGGATTAAGAACCTTCTCAGTGCGGGCTCATCTTTAAGAGAAAGCCACCGCTTTATAAAATCCTTTTCCCTTACTATTTCAACCAGGGATGCGAGGGTTCTCAGGTAAAAGTTTCTCTCATCAAGGGTTCCTGCCATGACAAATGCAACATGAACCTTCCCCTCAGGAAACTCAATCCCCTTCCTGCATCTCACTATGAGCATCTCAAATTTCTTCTCTCCCTCTACAATAATATGGGGGATTGCAAGTCCCTTTCCTATAACCGTTGATGATATTTCCTCCCTTTCTTTAAGCAGTTTTTCTATTTTTTCCCGAGGTATTCCGAGGTGGGAGGAAAGAACCTTTGAGGAAACTTTTACAAACTCCTCAAAACTCATGGGTCCTTCCAGGTCAAGAATGGGGGAGCGGGAAATGAGCCTGTTGAACCTGTCCTCAAGCATCCTGTCCCTTTCCATTACAATCTCAAATAACTCCTCCTCCACTCCTTTTCCAAAGATCTCCCTTGCAACTATCTTCCTCATCACATAAACAAGCGCAGACACCCTTCTTACCCTCTTTTTCACATAAAATCTGTACCAGAGATACCACACAACAAGAAAAACAAAGGAAATGAGCAGCGAAAGGATTCCCATCTCAAATATGAAAAAGAGGTAAATGATAATGCCGAGCAACTGGAGATATGGATAGAAGGGGGCACGGAATGAAGGCTTGTATTCTTCTATTCCACTCTCGCGCATGATTATAAGGGAGAAATTCACAAACATGAAGAGCATGAGCATCAGGGTGGAGGCAACCTCAACGAGTACTTTCACAGGGAGAAGCAGGATAACGGCAAGCATGAATCCACTTGTGAGAAGGACTGAAACATAGGGTATCCCTGTTCTTGATGTCTTTGCAAACAAAGGTGGGAGAAGCCCATCCCTGCTCATCGCCATGGGAGACCTGGATGCGGAGAGAATCCCGGCATTTGCAGTGGTTACAAATGCAAGCATTGCACATACGGCAAGCAGAATTTCTCCCGGTATCCCGCTTACTGCTCTTGCACCATGACATATCGGGGTAAGGGAATTCTTTAAGAGTGAAGGCTCAAGAACACCGATTGTTACCCAGACAACAAGAAGATAGATGGCACTTACTATTCCAAAGGCAAGAAACATCCCGAGAGGAATTATCTTTCCGGGATTCTCAATCTCCTCTGCAACACTTGCTATCTTTGTCAGGCCTCCGTATGAAATAAATATAAGTCCCGATGTTGTGAGAACAGGTCTTATCCCGTAGGGAATGAAGGGGGTAAAATGAGAAAGGTTTATCTTTTTTAATCCGGTTATGATGTAAAATCCAAGGAGCCCGAGCATGAGAAACACCAGGAATGTCTGCACCTTCCCGGTGCCCTTCACGGTTTTCAGGTTTATGACGGTGAAGAGGATGCAGAATCCCGCTGCAATGAGTTTCACCGTCCCGTAGGGAACACCGGGTTTTATGAGTTCCATAAATCCACCTATTCCAATGAGGGCGAAGGCACTTTTTAAGGATATGGAGAGCCAGTTTGAGAATCCTCCAAGGGTTCCTGCAAGTGGACCGAGGCTTCTCTCTATGAAAAAGTAATCCCCTCCCGCCTTTGGCATTGCAGTTGATAGTTCTGCCTTTGCAAACATGGTTGGAATCATCATGAGGGAGGCAAGGAGGTAAGAAAGAAGAAGGGAGGGACCAGTATCCTCAAACACTATCCCGGGCAAGACAAAGAGCCCGGAACTTATCATTGCCCCGGCTGCAATAGAAAAGACCTCAAGAAAACCGAGTTTGCGCTGGAGTCCGATTAAATACGCTCCTTTATTTTTTCGTTCATAAGGGCAAGGATTCTTATGGCAGCCATCGCTGCGTTTTTTGGACCCCCCTTCCCCACCCCAACAGAAAGAACAGGAACCCCTCCGGGCATCTGGATTATTGAAAATAAAGCATCCATTCCAAGGAGGGGTGAGGAGGGTATGGGAACACCTATTACCGGAATCTTCACAATGGATGCTATGAATCCTGGCAGATGAGCGGCATACCCTGCTCCTGCTATTATGACCTTGCATCCCTCCTCGGCTGCCTTCATTGCCTTTTCTCTTGTTCCATCAGGGTCCCTGTGCGCAGAGGAAACGACAACCTCATAGGATACACCATACCTTTCAAGGGTTTCCATGCAGGGCTTCATGTACTCCCTGTCCGATTCACTTCCCATAAAAACATAAACGTCCGCCATCTCCACCTCCTTTCCTTTCCATATTATCAGATTTCTTTTTAAATTTCAATCAGGTTGACAATAAGGTATGTTTTTTCGATATTTTAATCATGAGGATAAGGTTTTTCCTTTTTCTTCTTCTGTTTCTTCTTGTCTATGAGACCGGGCTGGTTGTTTTTACCGATTTTTTAAAAAGACCGCCCTGGGTGGATGAGTGGCATTTCGTTCCGACGATAAAAAAATTCTGTGAGGAGATAAGTTTAAGGACCATTAAAAATTACGAGGAATACTCCACCCCCCTTCCCTTTATTCTCTATGCCCTCTGGGGAAGAGCATTTGGCTGTGAACTCATGAGTTTGAGGATTTTCTCACTTATAATAGCATTTCTCACCTACATTTCCTTTTATTTTCTCTCTTTTTCTCTTCTCAAAAATGAAAAGCTATCCCTTGCACTTACCCTCTTTCTCTCCCTGAACCCATACATGATAGGGCTGAGTGTTTTTGTATATACCGACATGATAACCATTTTATTTCTCATTCTTGCCATGTTCGGGATTTTAAGAAAAAATCCCCTTTCTCTGTTTCTCTTTTCTGCCTGTGCCCTTCTTTCAAGACAGTATTCTGTGTTTTTCCTCACAGGGGCAGGGATTTACTTTCTTGTAAAAGCGATAAAAAATGTTGAAAGAAGGCGTTCTCTCATTATGATATCCGCAATTTTTGCTTCATGCATTCCCCTGCTATTTCTCTTCTTTTTGTGGAAGGGCCCCTCCCCCATTGGATTTCCCGAAGGAGAGGCAGGTTTCCATATGAATTCCCTCTTCCTTTACATTCTTCTCTTTCCTGTTTACCTTCTCCCCATCCTTATCTTCAGGTGGAGGTTTATTTACCAGGAGAGAAAAAGGCTTCTTTTTGCTCTTCTCCCTGCATCTCTTTACTTCTTCTTTCCTGTTACCCCCTCCCCATTTGCCGTGAGATGGAATATCCACACCGTGGGATTTTTCCACAGGTTTCTTTTACACCTTCTCAAAAACCGGTGGGCTGTCCACTGCGTATTTTTCCTCTTTTTCTGGGCAGGTCTTCTTCTGGTTCATGCGATGCTCAGGGATATTTATTTCCGCATGAGAAAAAGCATACCTGATATTCCCCTTTTGCTTGACCTGATTACAATTTCCTTCCTCTTTATAATGCCCTTCTCCTATCTCCACTGGGAAAAATACATCATTCCCCTTTTACCATTCCTTTCCATCAGGCTTCTTTTTCCATTCCGGGTCTCTGTCAGATGGTTACCCCATGAGTGAGAGCACATTTATGCTTGACAATAAAAAAGTTTTTGGATATGGTATCAAAAACAAAAAGGAGGTGTTGATGAAGGCATTGAGAATTCTCATGCTTGTTGTTGCCCTCGGGATGGCGGTGCTTCCAGCAGTCCTCTATGCACAGGAGGAGGCATGCGTTGAGGCAAGGATGGATGCACAGAGAGAGGTGAATACCGGAATGTGGTTTGCAATAGGTTTCTTCCTGGGAGTGGTGGGCTGGCTTATAGCCTATGTAATGGAACCGTCCCCTCCTGCTGCAAAACTCATAGGAGCAGACCCGGAATATGTTGCCGTTTATACCCAGTGCTACAAGGCAGAGGCAAAGAGACTCCAGGCAGATGCAGCGTTGAAAGGCTGTATAGTATATAATCTTTTAGTGTGCGCATGTTATGCCTGTTACCTTGGATTACTCTCCTCATCAACATCCTACTAAATGTTTTTTCTCTTCGCTCTTTTCCTTGCAGATTTTGAAAGATATGTAAAGGTGGATGGTGAGGAAAATCTGACAAAGGGGGAGATTTATTACATCTCCCCCTTCCACTTTTATCTGAATGTGAAGGAGCCTTTAAGACAGGTCTTTTTTGAGAGGGGAGATACACTTATCATTTATTACCCCCTCCACAAAAGAGCGTTCAAATTTCATCTCCTCAATCCCTTTTCCCTTCCGCTCCTTGCAGAGGTAAAATCTGTTAATATCGCCTTGCTCCGCCTCGGGATGCGGATCCTCAGGAAAGAAACCAATGGAGAAAGAAACAGATTCATCTGGACCTCATCTGCTGGTGAGTATGTGGAGATTGAAGAGGAAAAGGGACATATCGTCTATTTCAAATATCTTCACAAAAAAATGGGACTGAAGACAGAGATTAACTTTTCGAAATTCATCAAAATTGAAAATTCATGGATTCCAACGGAAATTACTGCCACGGGAAGTGGTAGAGGAAAAAGAGTAAGGCAAAAATGGTTATTTTACAATGTCCGGACGGACATTGCCATCCCCGATTCCATAAAAAATTTCAAAATCCCCCAGGGAATCCCTGTGGAGGTAGGGGAATTATGATATTCCTGCTTCTTTCCTTTTATGAACCGGGGTTTGAGCCCGCGGTTAAGATAGAAAAGAAAAAGGAAGAAAGGGAATTCAACGAATACCGTATGCTTACCCTCTCTATCATAAGAATCTATCAGGTTACACTTTCAGGCATCATGGGGGATGTCTGTGTATTCGAACCCTCATGCTCCCATTATGGTTATCAATCAATAAAAAAATACGGGATTTTCCTGGGTCTCCTTATGACCTTTGACCGTCTTGAAAGGTGCAGTCCCTTTGCAAGGAGTTACTATCCTGACTTTTACGGTATGGTGTATGTTCCGGGAAGGGGATACAAACTCTACGACCCGCCGGAGGAGAACCTGCCATGATAATGCTCTTTTTCTTAACCGAGGTTGAAACTTTCTTAAATCCCTCCCTGGTTCTCAAGTTTGCACAGGAACTTGAAAGAGAAGGGGATACATTCCGGGCAATCACGGAGTATAAAAGATATGCATACCTCGTTCCTGAAAAAAGGGACTCTATCTATTTCCATATCGTGCGTCTCTACATGCAGGAAAAACTATACCCGAATGCACTTGATGTTCTGATAAAAATAAACAGGAGGGATACGGTATGGGAAAATCTTGCAGGATATCTTCTTCTCAAAACTGGAAATCATGAGGAGGCGGGAAAATATCTTCATGGAAAAAAGAGGGCACTTTTCTTTGCATACACCGGAAAATACGACAGTCTCAAACTCATAATCCCTGTTGAACCTCCGGAGCTAAAGAGCAAACTCTATGCAGCATTTCTCTCTACCATTGTTCCAGGGCTTGGAAGGATGTATGCGGGAAGGGTGGGTGATGGTATCTTCTCTTTGCTTGCCATTTTTGGAACAGGAATGAATGCATATTACATGTATGAGAAGGGAAACAAACCCCTCTTTTACTTCAATGTTGCCCTTGCGGCCGGGCTTTATCTTGGAGACATATACGGTTCCTGGGTTGCCGCAAAGAGGGAAAATGAAAAAAGAAAAAGGAAGTTCATTGAAAAGGTTGAAGAGGAAGTTCTGAAATGATGCTGATTTTTTCATTTTTCGCAGATTCACTTTTTTCTCAAAAAGACTTTTACCGGGCAGCCTCAGAATACATGAGACTTGCCTCTGCAGGATTAATTCATCCTGCTCAGGGATACCTGCGCGCCGGAGAGTGTTATTTTCTTTCCAGAAGATATAGAAGGGCTCAGGACTTCTTCTCCCTTGCACTTCTCTACGCGGAGGATTCCCTTACGGAGAAAGAGGCACAGGAAAAACTGTGCCTTTCGCTCATTCTCTCAAAGAAATACGAAGAGGCACTGATTGCATCCACTGGAAAACTTAAAGAATACCTTGAGGAATACTTCAATCCTTCAGGAGAGAAAACCGCGGTTTTCCTTTCGGCAATTATTCCAGGCTCGGGGGCAATCCTTGAAGGGGAAGTTATAAAAGGGGTTATATCCTTTGCAGTAAACGCATACTTTGCATATTCCACTTATGAGGCATGGAAGGACAGAAACTATATAATGTTTTTCCTGAACGTCTCCTCTTTCCTGAGATACTACTTCGGTAACCTCCGCTTCACCAGGAGTGTGGTGAGGAAGAAAAAGGAGAAAAAACTTCTTGAGAAAGTGAGAGCCTATATTACCTCACAGGTGGAGCAAAACTTTTAACATCCTCCCTGTTGACCACAAGGCTCCTCACAACTCTTCCAAACGCCTCTCTCTGTCTTTTTGTCACCTTCCTCGGTGTTATTACTCCCTCCCTGTACACTATCCTGTATCTTATCTCCGGATACACCTTTATTTTTCCACCGACATACCTGAGGGGACATATTCTCAGGGAGACTATTTTGTATCCGCTTATATTCCCAGTATGTACAAGTTCAACCACATTTTCAGGATATGCCTTTTTTCCTTCATACACCCCAGGGTCAGGAGAAACAAATCTTCTCTTTACAGGGAATGAAATCGGAACCGGAGGCTGGGCAGGATAAGGGGTATATTTTCCTAGGACGTAGACACCGCTTGTCTCAATCTCTATATCCTCAACCCTGGCATCCGGGGGAATTACAAACGAAATAACCTTTGCAGGAAGCATAGGTTTTCCAGTGTCAGTAAGAAAACCAAATCCCTTTATTCTGAAAAGGTCATATCCCTCAAGTTTTTCTACCCTTACCATACTTTCATCTAAAGTAAACATTCCTCCAACAAAGCCTGAAAAAATAAAGAACAGCATTTTCTCCTCCTTTTTATTTTACAATGACTATCTTCTCTGTATCGGAAACTCTGCCGTTCTCTATTCTCAGGAAGTAAACGCCAGGATGCTCTATGGTGAATTTTGCCCTGTGATATCCAGCTTTATGAACCCCTCCCTTTATCTTCTTTACCTTCCTCCCAGCACCATCGTACAGGGTGAGACACACATATTCCTTTTGAGGAACGGTGTAGATAACCGTTACCGCGCCCGCTGAAGGGAGAGGATACACCCTCTCTATACCAAGTCTTAAAGCCACGGGGCCTGTGGACGCCAGAAACGGTCCATATACCTTTTTCTTCCCTTCACCCACTGCCCTCAACCTGTAGAAGTAGGTTTTTCCCTTCTCAATATCTGTGTCAAGATAAGAGTATGTATGCCTTCCACTTCCTCGCCTTCCCGGAATCCGTGCTATAACCCTGTATTCCTTTCCTTTTTCCTTTCTTTCTATTTCCCACCTCTCCGTATTTTCATCCATAACAACCCATCTGAACATTATTCCTTCCCCGATGAAGTATGCCATAGCAGTTATAAAGTTGAGAGAAAGCGTGGTTTTTGCAAGAATGTATCCTTCATAAGGAAGGAGATTTTCTCCGGTAACCGTGACAAATACCGTCTCTTCCCTGGAGGGATTGACAGTAAAGACTGCCTCTCCATTTATATCCGTGGTATCTCTAAGATAAACATCAAAATCTCTGGTGGCAAGTGTAACAAGTGCATCCTCCACCGGAGCCTTTGCCGTGTAAACTTTTACCGTGCACTGATTTGCATTTCCCACCTCAATCTCCGCAGGATGTGTAACAGAAAGGGCAACAGGAATGTCAGTCCATATCGGTGTCTCAGGGTCTCCAAACAGGGTATGTTCATAAAGAACCCATCTGAAGTAATCATCGGATGATGCCGTTGGAACCAGCTGGTCCTTTGCTGCAAAGAACACCTCTCCAAGACGATATAGAGAGGTCCCAAAGAGTTTCCGATAAAACCACACACTGAGTTCTCCCGAGGGACCAAGGGCTCCCTCTGGTGACGAGTATCCCCATCCGTACCTTGTGTTCATTCCTGTTCCAATGGCGCAGGAGGTATTTGAGTTCACCATAACTTCCGCCACACAGTCATATCCCGACGATGAACCAGCCTCATCCAGTGCTCCCATGAAGCATGCTATGGAATTTACAAATATCGTGTTATTCGCAGGGTTTGTCTGGTTTCCCACATCGGAGTAGTAATAATATATCTCGCTTCCATAATCGTAGTAAATCCCATATTCATTTCCATGCCCCACCCAGTGTCCTATGCTGAATCCGGAATTTATGGAGTCAAACACAGTATATCGGGAAAGAAGCCCATAATCTTCATAAAGCTTTGCCTTCTTCCATGTATCCGGGACGGTATCGGCAATTGTGTCATTTATTCCATTCCCATGATTTGTGCTCCAGAGGTTTCCAACAGGAAGCAGTATCTTTCTTATATAATCCGGGTCAGGATTCTTCTCATAAGCCAGTATCTTCTGGACCATGTTGCTTATCTGGGTTGTATTTTTTACCGGGAATCTTCCCACGTAAACATCCGCATACATATCGACCTGGTCCGTTGTCTCGCCGTAAACTCCATCCCCATCATAATCCCATGTTCCATCAAGATCTGCATAGTAGAGGTCACATGGAATGGTGTCCTCATCGGAATAGTATCCGACACCACTTGTCATGCAGTATGCATCCCTTCTGGGCACATACTCCTCACCATGCTCAAAGTCGCACTGCCCTGCAAGGACAACATAAATAACTCCCCTGTTCACTGCATCTATTATGTAATTCCTTATTTTCTCTGCATTATCGGTTCCGCTGTAATACTTGTATATGGTCTCAACAGGCATTACCGCGGCAGGAACTCCTTTCTTCGTTTTCCACCATATGAGGTCTGAAAAGGCACTTCTGAATGCCTCAGGAGTTATTATCACATACTCAGTATCCCCTGGCGCTCCTCCACCTCCTCCACCAGATGCCCAGGAGAAACTCTGGGAATATATATTATCCGTCTCATCACTCTCATCCACGGTATCTGTCGTATCGGCATAGATTTTGAGAGTATGGGTTCCAGCGGTGAAGGTATCTATGTAATCTTCAACGTATGCATAGTAATTTGGAGGAAGTGTATCACAGTACCATCCTGCTATGGGAATGTCGTCACAATAGAGATAAATGTAGAAGTAAAACGCAGTATCAGAACCATTGTTTATTATTGCCCAGTCAATGTAGGTTGTGGAATCCCCCATGAGATTTGGTCCATAAGTATGTGTGTTGGGTTCAGAAGATGGAACTATAGGACCATCCCATCCGTCAGGAGTATAATAGGTGAGATTTGGCATGCTTGCAGGTTCCCATTCAAGGCTATCAATCTCAAATCCCCATCTGGTAACACTGTTATCGCTTTTAAGAACAACCTTCATGTAATTTCCGTCTCCCCAGCTGGTCCAGAAGTTGGTCCCCACACTTCCGGTATATGTATTCACAAGATTTCCACTTCCATCGTAAACATATACACTGTCGTAGGAATGTTCTGTTTCAAGCCTTGCAAAGTGAAGTCTCATCCTTATATCTCCCGCATCCTGTGGTCCGTAAATGAAGTATGCCTGATTAGCATAATCTGGATAGTTGTGGGGAGACTCAACATTGTGCTCACGGAAGAAGTTGTACCAGTCAGAATACCATCCATAGTCGGTAATACTTCCATCGCTTTTAAGCCTTGTTGCTTCGGTTGGCTGTTTGGTATAATCCTGATTATATGAGGACCATTCACTCCACACTCCCCTATGGGTTCCCGTCCAGGTATTGAGCACTGTTGAGGAATCTATGTCATAACAGAAAACCGAATCATAGGAATATTCCGTCTTTATGGAGTCGTAATAAAATATGAGTTCTCCAATCCAGTCATTTGCAGGACCAGACATGTAAACCGTGGTATCCATGTTATTGAGGTAGGGGTGAGGGGACTCATAGGGTCCGCACCATCCACCAACCTGAATGTAGTTTACATCAAATCCATATTTTGTAACCGATGCGTCGCTCTTTATCCGCACGGTAAAAGTGGGTCCATCTCCCCAGGATGTCCATGTGGGACCATATGCACCCGTAAAGTAATCCACAAGATCTCCATCATTATCATAGACAAAAACAGTATCGTATCCGCTTTCAACATCTATCGTATCAAAGTGGATTGTCATCCATACATTTTCAGGAGGTCCATAAACCTTATAGGAAATGTCCATACTGTTCCAGTAGGGATGGGGAGAAGAAATGTACGCAGGAAGAACAGTACCCTTTGCCCTTTTAATTCTTTCAGTCACAGGATGAGGAGCCACAGGATAGATTGATTGCCCAAAGGACATCCGGACCGGTTCCCTTATCTCCTTTACCACCAGGGGTTCCCTTACCTCCTTCACCTCCGTCCTTAAAATGGGTATGGTAAACAAAAGAATGTAAATCATCCTGCACCTCCCCTTTTTGGGATCTCTTTAATAAAATTATAAACAAATTTCGTGCCATTTTATAAGTTTTTGATTTTCAAGGACTAAATTTTGAAGTGGGTAATTTTTTCACACCTTTCATCTCATTTTACCGGAATTTTCTAAATTTTATTCCCTCTCCATCAATTACAGCATAGGTAAAGTTTTCTATCCAGTCCCCCAGGATAATAAAATCCTTCTCATTTATTTTCACATGCCTCGGGAGATGAAGGTGCCCCACAATAACCGCATCCACCTCCTGGAGTTTTTTCCTCGCAAACTCCTTCAGCACCTCATATCTTTTTATCTCCTTTTCCTCCTCAATCCTGTTGAGTCTTGTCACAAGGTATCCAAGCCATGCTCCGAAGTCGGGATGGAGCAGGGAAAAAAGTTTAATCG
This sequence comes from bacterium, assembly GCA_029258725.1. GTDB lineage: Bacteria > Hydrothermota > UBA3072 > JAPDKE01 > JAPDKE01 > JAPDKE01. The sequence goes on from JAPDKE010000022.1 coordinate 39,693, forward strand.
GAACCCTCCCTCTGAGCAGTTTCTTCATGAACCTGCTCCGGTAACAGGGTTTCACATAGTCCCCGTGGATGAAAAATATTTTCTTTCCATAAAGTTCAAACACCTTCCCTTCCCGGTATATCGGAATCCCCGCCCACAAGAAAGCATCCTTTATCCAGTAGTCGTGATTCCCAACCCATAACCTCACATCCACCCCTTTTCTCTTCATATCGTAAAGCCTGTAAAGCAGAGGCAATGCAATTTTCGGCATAACACTCCGGTACTCAAAATAGAAATTGAATATATCGCCCAGGAGGAAAAGCCTCTCCCCCTCCTCCTCAACCATGTCAAGAAATTCAAATATTATTCTTTCCCTTTCTTTTTCTTTTATTCCTATCCCTATATGAAGGTCCGAAATGCAGAAGGTCATTTCCGGTACCTGTGGGTTATGGGAACCCTTCTTCCAGAGCCAAACGCCTTTGATGAAACCTTTATGGCAAACGGAATCTGCTTCCTTTTGTACTCTGCTATGTAATACCTCCTCAGTATCTCTTCAACCACATCCCTGGGATACCCCTTCCCAACTATCTCCTCAACACTCATGTTTTCCTCAATGAGATGATAGAGAACGGGGTCAAGCATGGCATAGGGTGGAATATCGTCCTCGTCGCGCTGGTCCTTTCTCAGTTCTGCAGAGGGGGGCTTTTTAAATACCCTTTGGGGAATAATTTCCCTTTTCTCATTTAAAATCCTGGCTATCTCATAAACCTCGTTTTTGTAAAGGTCCCCGAGGGGAGCCATTGCCCCGACCGTATCCCCATAAAGGGTATTGTATCCAATGCTTATCTCAGATTTATTTCCTGTTGCAAGAACAAGCAGCCTTTCCTTATTCGCATATGCCATGAGAATATTGCCCCTTATCCTTGCCTGGAGGTTTTCTTTGCTCAGGGTGTCAAGGGGGAACGATTTTTCAATCAGGGAAAGAAATTCATGGTAAATCTGGGATATTGGAACCTCAATGAGTTTTATCCCGAGTCTTTGTGCTATCTCATATGCATCCTCCCTGCTTTCAGGAGATGTGAAGTCTCCGGGCATGAAAATGGCGAGGACATTTTCCTTTTCAAGTGCCTCAACAGCAAGGCAGGCAACCACAGCAGAATCAATCCCTCCACTCAATCCAAGAACCACTCCCCTGAATCCATTTTTTCTCACATAGTCCCTTATTCCCAGGACAATCGCATCCTTAACCTCCCGATACCCTCCCTCCTTCACCTCTATTCTTTCCTTTTTTTCCATATCCCATACAAAAAGCCCTTCTTTAAAGGAGGGGGCGAGAAAGACAATATCTCCATCCGGGTCGCATGCAAAACTTCCTCCATCAAAGACTATCTCATCCCATCCACCAACCAGGTTGACATAGAGAATGAATGTTTTATTCTCCCTTGCCCTTTTTGAAACAAGTCTTCTTCTTATCCCGGGCTTTCCCCTGTAAAATGGAGATGCAGAAATGTTTATAATGAGTTCTGCCCCAAGGGATGCCTGCTCATCCACCGGACCCTCATCATACCATATATCCTCACATATGTTCACACCTATTTTTTTCCCTTTCACCTCAAAAACACCCTTTTCTTCCCCCGGGGTGAAGTATCTCTCTTCATTGTAAACATCAAAAGAAGGAAGATGCTTTTTGAAATATTTACCAACCAGTTCCCCATCCCTTGCAAGAAATGCGGCATTGTAAAAGACCTCATCCTTCCGGTATCTTACGGAAGAAAGGTCGTAAACATTCGCATGTTTTCTTTCCCCCTTTTCTATGTATCCACCAATAACCGTTGCCTTTCCTGTCTTTTTTACCATTTTCTCAAGCCTCTCAAGCTGTTCCTCCACAAAGTATCTTCTGAGTATTATATCCTTTGGAATGTATCCAGGGAGGGAGAGTTCGGGAAAGACAACCACATCGCAATCCCTTCCCTCCCTCATGTATTCTTCCATCTTTTTCCCATTCCCCTCAATATCACCGGGAACGGTGTTTATCTGCCCTATTCCTATCCTCATCAAGATATTCTCCAAACCTTCTGTCGCTCCCAAGAATATGGTTATGCAGCCATTCCCTGAGAAAGTTTGCAAGTTTTATGGAAAATCCAGGGGGTGCATCCATGAAGTTTTTTTCCATCTCCATAACCTTCTTTGTTAAGTTCTCATGCTGCGCCCTGTGGGTGAGGAGTCCCGGATATCCGTATTTTTCCATCCACTTTTCCTCTGCCTGAAAGTGGAGTTGAACACGTTCTATGAATCCTTCAAGCACCCGGTGCACAGTTTCTCTTCCCTTTCCCTCCTTCATTGTCTCGTAAAGTTCGTTTATCAGGGAAAAAAGTTCCCTGTGCTGTTCATCCACCTCCCTTATCCCGATCTCATACTCTTCCTTCCAGGGAAAAAAGACCATGTTTTCTTTTTTCCTGCATATTAAGAATTTTTGAAAAATTGTCAAGGAGCCTACTTCCCTTGACAAGTCCCCTTTATCCCTTTATACTTGAAAGGACTTTAAAAGAATTTACAAAAGGAGGAGGAAAGATGAAGGATATAATTGAGATAAGATGGCATGGAAGAGGAGGACAGGGTGCAAAGACTGCTGCACTCCTTTTTGGTGAGGCAGCCCTTGATACCGGAATGTACATTCAGGCATTTCCGGAATACGGTCCTGAGAGAACAGGGGCACCCGTCCAGTCCTTCAACAGGCTAAGCAAAAAGCCCATAAGGATTCACTCAGGAATAACCAATCCGGATATTGTGCTTGTTCTTGACCCCACACTCGTGAAAAAGGTAAATGTTCTTGAGGGATTGCCCGAGGATGGTGTCATCATCATAAACACATCAAAGTCTCCTCAGGAGATAAGAGAGGAACTCGGTATCCAGGGGAGAAAGGTTTTCACGGTTGATGCATATGACATAGCAATGAGAACCATAGGGCGTCCCATTCCCAACACTCCCATGCTCGGCGCACTCATAAAGGCAACAGGGATACTTGACTTTGAAAAGATGCTTGAGTCCGTCCGTGCAAAATTGCAGCGCAAGTTCAGAACCCGTCCTGAGATTGTGGATAAGAACATTGAGGCAATAAAACTCGCATACCAGGAAACAAAGGGGGAGGAATGAAGGAAGGATGGAAGGAACTCCCAATAGGGGCGATAATAAAAGAGGCAGGGTCCAGCATAAAGTTTGAAACAGGGGACTGGAGAACCAGAAAACCGGTTCTCAACAAGGAGAAGTGCATAAACTGCCTTTTCTGCTGGGTGTTCTGTCCGGACTCCTCCATAATCGTTGAGAACGGGGAAATGAAGGGGTTTCTCTATTCCCACTGCAAGGGATGCGGAATATGTGCTGAGGAATGCCCTGTAAAGGCAATTGAAATGGTAAAGGAGGAGGTATGAAGATAAAGGCATTGACCGCAAATGAGGCAATGGCGGAGGCAATGAGGCAGATAAACCCTGATGTTGTCGCAGCATATCCCATAACACCCGCAACGGAGATAGTCCAGCACTTCGCCTCCTTCGTTGCCGATGGGCTTGTAACAACAGAGTTTGTTCCTGTTGAATCGGAGCACTCAGCAATGAGTGCATGCATAGGGGCTGCGGCAGCAGGGGCAAGGGTCATGACATCAACCGCATCCCAGGGTCTTGCCCTTATGCATGAGGTTCTTTACATAGCAGCAGCCCTCAGGCTCCCGATAGTTATATGCGAAATAAACAGGGCTCTTTCTGCCCCCATAAACATACACTGCGACCACTCAGATACATTTGGTGCAAGGGATTCCGGATGGATTCAGATATACTCTGAGGATTCACAGGAGGCTTATGACTCGGTTATTCAGGCTGTGAAGATTGCAGAGGAGGCATTCCTTCCCGTGATGGTTACAGCAGATGGATTCATACTTTCCCACGCAATGCAGCGCATTGAGGTTCTTGAGGACGAGGAGGTTAAGGAATTCCTGGGAGAACCAAAGACCCCATACACCGTTCTTGATACCGACAATCCTATAACCGTTGGTCCCCTTGACCTTCAGGACTACTTCTTTGAGCACAAGCGCCAGGAGGCAGAGGCGATGAGGCTTGCTCCACCGATAATAGAAAAGGTCGGTAAAGAATTTGGAGAAAGATTTGGAAGGTACTACGGGCTTGTTGACCCTTACAGGCTTGAGGATGCTGAGGTTGCAGTGGTGGTGATGGGCTCAACTGCTGGAACCGCAAAGGAGGTTGTTGATAAGCTGAGGGAGGAGGGTAAGCCTGCGGGACTTTTGAGAATGAGGGTCCTGAGACCCCTACCACTGAAGGAGATAGTGGAAAATCTCAGGGACAAAAAGGTGATTGGAGTGATGGACCGTGCAGAGGGAATGAGCGGGTTTGGTGGACCGCTTTATACAGAAATAAGGTCAGGGCTTTACGATGTCCCATCACATCCTCCTCTTTACAACTACATCTATGGACTTGGTGGAAGGGATATAAAGCCCGAGGAGATTGAGGAGATATTTAAGGAACTCTTTGATGCGGCTGCTGGAAAGGAAATCCCGCTTGTAAACTATAAAGGTGTGAGAGAGTAAAGGAGGGAAGGATGCCTTTTGACCTGAAAGAACTTTCAAAGGAAAAGGACCTCTTTGCCCCGGGCCACAGGGCATGTGCGGGATGCGGTCCCGCAATAGTTATGCGCCAGATAATGGCGGTTGCAGGAAAGGATACGGTTGTAGGATTTGCAACAGGATGTATGGAGGTTGTTTCAACCATATTCCCCTATACCGCGTGGAGGGTCCCCTATATTCATGTTGCGTTTGAAAATGCAGCAGCGGTTATAAGTGGAGTTGAAGCAGCATATAAGGCACTGAAGAGAAAAGGAAAGATAAATAAAAAGATAAACTTCATTGCCATTGCCGGGGATGGAGGGACTTATGACATAGGAATACAGGCACTCTCAGGGGCTCTTGAGAGAGGACACAACTTCCTTTATGTATGCTATGATAACCAGGCATACATGAACACAGGAATACAGCGCTCAGGAGCAACCCCACTCGGGGCCCACACCACAACATCTCCTGCAGGGGATGTAATTCCCGGGAAGGTTCAGTGGAGGAAGGATTTGACCGAGATTGTCGCTGCACACGGTATTCCCTATGCGGCCCAGGCATCACCATCCCACTGGAACGATTTGATGGAAAAGGTGAAGAAGGCACTTGAGACAGAGGGTCCAGCATTCATAAACGTCCTTGCACCCTGTCCTGTTGGCTGGTACTTCTCCCCTGAGCGCACGATAAAGATTGCAAAACTTGCCGTTGATACACTCTTCTGGCCCCTTTACGAGGTTGAAAATGGAAAGCACAGGATAACCTACAAGCCCAGGAAACCAAAACCTGTTGAGGAGTGGTTGAAGGAGCAGGGAAGATTCAGGCATCTCTTTCAGGAAAAGAACAGATGGATAATTGAGGAATTCCAGCGTCAGGTGAATGAAAGGTGGGAAAGGCTTTTAAGGCTTGAGGAGGCATCCCTTTAATGCCTGACGAACTCAACATCTTTGAAGAGGAATTCTGGTCCATAAAGGGCGTCCTGGAGAAGCTACTCCAGGGCGCCAATGCAAGGGCTGTCCTTCTGATAGATAAGGCGGGACAGCTCATAACCTCGGCAGGGGATACAACCGGGATAGATGTCCCATCCTTCTCAACCCTTGCGGCTGCGGATTTTGCTGCAACATCCCAACTTGCCACACTCATAGGAGAGAGTGAGTTCTCCCATCTCTTCCATCAGGGAGAGAAAAACTCCATATATGTTACACTTGTTGCATCCAAGGTTATACTTGCAGTTATATTTGATAACCGGACAAACCTCGGGCTTGTCAGGGTGAGGGTGAAGCAGGCAGCCTCAGAACTTGAGGCAATATTCAAGAGAATATATGAAAAACTTGAGAGTGAACTGGGAAGCCCGCTAAAACTTGATGAGGGATTTATTGAGGAGGCGGAGTCAGAACTTGACAACCTCTTCAAATAGATGGAGGTGAGATGGCTCTCATAAACTACGCATCAAGGGAGATAAACTGCAAGATTGTTTACTATGGGCCCGGTCTCGGAGGGAAGACAACAAACATAAAGTACATATACTCAAAGATATCTCCCGAGATAAGAGGGAAACTTGTCTCCCTTGCAACAGAGCTTGACAGAACCCTGTTCTTTGACTTCCTTCCCGTTGACCTGGGGACTGTAAAGGGATTCCAGGTCCGGTTCCATCTCTATACCGTCCCGGGACAGGTTTACTACAACGCATCAAGGAGGCTGATTCTTAAAGGAGTCGATGGAATTGTCTTTGTTGCAGACTCCCAGATAGAAAGACTTGAGGACAACGTTGAGTCCATGGAGAACCTGCACGAAAACCTGGCAACCTACGGTCTCAAACTTGAAAACATTCCGTTTGTTATCCAGTACAACAAGCGAGACCTTCCCAACATAGCATCGGTTGAGGAACTTGAAAGGTTGCTTAATCCATTGAAGGTCCCCTATTTTGAGGCGGTTGCAATTCAGGGAATTGGTGTATTTGAAACCCTGAAAGAGGTTGCGAGGAGAGTATTAAGAAACCTCTCGAAATGAAAATTTTATTCCTTCCCCTTTACGGAATAGGGGATACCCTGATGACAACCCCTGCCTTGAGAATTTTAAAAAGGGAAAGACCTGAATGGAAGGTTCATGTACTTACCATGTTCAAGTCAACCCATGATGTCCTTTTGAGAAATCCATGTGTGGATGAAATAATATTTTTTCCTCTTCTTTCTTCACGATGGCAGGGATTGAAATTTGCCTTTTCTTTAAGAGGTGAGTACAGGATAACAATAAACCCATACCCATCCAATAGAAGGGACTATAACATCCTTGCCTATCTCATTCATGCACCTTATCGTCTTGGGCATGAGTATAAACAGGACAATTTTAAGGAGCTTAATTTTTTGAAAAACATAAGGATAATGGAGGATGATTCACTCCATAATGTTGAGGAGAATATAAGATTGCTTGAATTGCTGGGGATAAAATCCAGGGAAAAACTTCCACTTGAACTCCATCTTTCTCCAGAGGAGATTGCATGGGGGAGAAGATACCTGGAGGAGAGAGGGATTGAGGGATTTCTTGTTGGTTCCCATCCGGGGTCAAGTCTTTTCAAATACCACACGGCAAAGAGGTGGGATAAGGAGAAGTTCAAAAAACTTTTTGACATAATTCTTGAGGAAAGAAAAGATGCGAGGATTTTGCTTTTTGGAGGAAAAGAGGAACTGGGATTGAGGGAGGAGATAAGAAAGATAAACCCTGAAAGAATGCATGTTATTGATACAAAAACCGTGAGAGAAACTGCCGCAATAATGAAAAACCTTTCCATTTTCATAACCAACGACTCAGGGGTAATGCACCTTGCTGCTGCATGCATGGTCCCGATAGTTGCAATATTTGGTCCAACAAATCCAGGATGGGTGGGTCCATGGGGTGTTCCATCAAGGGTTGTTAGGCTTGGACTTCCATGCTCTCCATGTTTCCGGTACTCTCCAAAACCCATGATATGCTGGGCAAAAAGGAACTATGAGTGTATGAGAAAAATAGAGGTGGAGGATGTTTACAGGGCTTATCGTTCCCTTACTCGTGAGCTGGGAATATGAGGTATTTTACAACCTTGACTCGGTTTATGCATTCGTTCCTGTAAACGGGAAGGTCCTGTGCGGTTCAAGGGGACTTTACCTTTATCCTGAGAGATTCATTCCTTTTGATGATAAAGTAAGGGACATGAAAATTTCAGGGGATTCGGTATGGGTCCTCACAAGAAGGAGACTCCTTCTCTATCGGGATGGAGAGGTTATGGAACTCATGAACTTTTCCCCTCCTCTATTTGAATCATCCCCTCTCTCCTTCGGGATTTATAAAAATAAGGCATGGGTTGGATTTGAGAATGGATACTGGGTGATGGACGGGAGTTTTTATCCCACAGATTTTCCCGTGTTTTCCATCCTTCCTGGAGAGTCTTTATGGATTGGTGGACCTGATGGGGTTTATAAGGGTGTTCCTGGAGAAATCCAGAAAATTTCAGGAATTGATGATACTGTATTTTCTCTCATCAGGTTCAATGACACGCTTTTTGCCGGAGGAAAAGGTATATGGAGGTATGAGAATGGATGGATAAAGGAGGCTGATTACAGGATAAAGAGATTCAGGATTTATGAGAATCTTTTTGCAGTTGGAGATGATGGAGCGTATGAAAGAAACAATGGATGGAAACTGGTAAATGAGGGAGGAAATGATGTTCTTGTAAAAGATGGAGAGATATGGGTTGCACGCAATCAGGGAATCTGTGCCGGAAATGAGGAAATATTCCTTCCCTCTCCTGGAAGCGATACTTACAGGGACATGGAGGAGGACCCATACGGAAACATATGGTTTGTCCATCCCTGGTCTGAACCGGGTTCACGACCTTCAACCTTTTATTATTCCCTGAGGCTCACGGAATTCACAAAAAAAGGGGAATGGAGAGTTTACAACAGAAAAAGGGAATGGAATGCCCTTGCAAGATTTTATTCAATTGAGACAGATTCTCATGGTCTGTGGATTGGCCTCTTTCATGCATGGATAGGTTATGCAATACTTTTTATCCCCTATGACAGTATGTTTCCATCCCTGAGATTTACTCTCGAGACGGACGACCAGAACACAGGGCAGATTTTCCTCTTTAAGGATACCCTCTGGGTCTCCACCATTGTTGAATATGTGGTGATGAAATATTCGGTTGCACAGGATACCCCGGTTCTTCTGGATATGTTTGCCGGAAAGGATGAGTTTTACAATGTGAGGGCTATTGAAAGGGATGGGGATGGTAATATGTGGTTTGGTTCAAGCCATCCAAATGGTGGGGTTGGAATAACCGTGATAAAAAAGGATGGAGGGAAAATAAAAGTATCAGGGCTTCCATCCCCATGCATTCTTTCTCTTGCGTGGGACCCGAGGGGATGGATGTGGGCTGCAACACTTTCAGGGCTTGTTAAAATAGAAGACTTTAAGGTTTCCGGGGTTTATCGGGATGAGCCTGTTTATGATGTGGAGGTTGACCCTTATGGGTATGTCTGGTTTCTTTCATCAAGCGGTCTCTGGCGTCTCACTCCCTCCTTTGAAGAAGAATTCTTTCTCTCCGTGGAAACTGATATAGAAAAGGCGGGCCTGCTTTATGATTCCAGGGGAAGACTGTGGGCGGGAGGATGTTCAGGGCTTTACTGCATCTATCCTGATGAGAGTGAAAAAAAGCGTGAGGAACTCACCATCTATCCAAATCCATGGATTGCAGGCAGGCACTCAGTCGTAAACATAACCTCTCCCGTGGGGGTTCAGGATGCAAGGATTCTCATTTATTCTCCATCGGGAGAAAAACTTTACGAGGGCTTTTCAGCCCGGAGAATATACTCCCTGGACCCTTCCTTCCTGAGTTCGGGAATTTACATTGTGGTTGCAATAAAGGATGGAAAGGCAGTAAAGGGAAAACTATGCGTGGTAAAATAACTATTCCGAAACCTTGAGGTTCCCTCTGGTGGAGACAATTCCTGCAAACACAAAGTCAACCACATCTCCCTTTGCCTCTCCGTAATTTATTGCATAGAGATAAACCGTGTAATCTCCAGCCTCGTAAAAACTTGAACCGGGAACCCAAACGCTGTCCTCCTCCCCTCCAAGTATCTCCTCAAAAACAACAATATCCCCATGGAATATAACAACCCTCCATTCATCCGGGACCCCTGAACTTTCCCAGGTTATTGAAAATGGAGAGTTAACCTCACCTGCTGCCGGGATTTGAGCCTCAAATTCAAGGGGGAGGGTAACAGAGAGGGTGCAGGCATGCTCCCCAGTCCATGCAGTTACCGTGTATGGATGTCCCGGATTTATTCCAAGAGAATCCCTGAAGTATGCGTATTTTTCCTCATCATATGGAATTGTCTTCATACCAAGCCTCACAACAGCACTGTCAATAAGATTATATACCTCATCATAAATTCTCAGGTAAATCCAGTCCCTTCCATCCTGAACCTCAATGGAACCCTCCAGAATAAATCCGGAGGGACCGGAACAGGAAAGGATTAAAAGGAAGGGAAGAATCCTTTTCATTTTATCCACACCTCTGATGTTGCGGTGAGGAAGGTATCGGAAGTATAGACATAAAACCAGTAGGTTCCAGGAGAGTGGAAGAGAAAGGCAAGGGTATCCCCGAAGGGAACCATCACTTCAGAGCACTCCCTATTTTTCCTCACCATCCAGGGCCATATCTGTATCACAGTATCACTCTGCGTTATGTCGTATCCCTGGAATTCCCAGCAGGGGTCGAGGAGATGTCCTTCAAGATAAAGATAAACCGTGTCCCCGAGCCTTACGCTTTCCGTTGCCTCCACTTTTTCTATCCTCACAAGTTCCCTCTCTTCCTTTTTGCATGCACAGAGAAGGAGTAAAAGGAGCAGTAATTTACGCATCCTTCACCCCCTTTTTTGCGAGGCGGTCTGCCTCCTTATTTTTTTCTCTTGGAATGTACCTTATCTCCTGCCATGGGAAACTGTAAAAGAGAACCATCGCACGCTCATAGAGTTTTTTCAACTCAGGTTCCCTCACTTTATATCTTCTTTTCATCTGCTCACACACAAGTTCCGAATCAACAAACAGATGAATTTTCCTCCCTCCAAGTTTCTTTGCCTCTTTCAGTCCCTCAATCACCGCAAGATACTCCGCCTGATTGTTTGTAACCTCTCCAACATGCCTTGAAATCTCTGAAATTTTCTTTCCTTCTTTATCCTTTATCACCACCCCTATTCCTCCCTTTCCCGGATTCCCGCTTGATGCCCCATCCGTGTATATAAAAAGTTCCATCAGACAACAAAGTCCTTGTGGATAAGTATCCTTCCACAGTACTCGCATGTGTATATCCTCTCTCCCTTCCTTATCTCCTGAAAGTACTGTGGAGGCAAAGTTGCAAAGCACCCTCCACACATTGCCTCCTCTATAACAACCACTGCAAGCCCTCCCCTTGATACAATAAGCCTTTCATATCTTGCAAGCAATTTCGGGTCAAGCCTGGTTGATGCCCTTTTTCTTTCGTCTTTTTTAAGCATTATCTTTTCATCAAGCGTTGAAAACTCCTCCTCAAGTTTCTTTTTCTCCTCCTCCATTTTTTTCTTCTCCTCTATAAGAGCCTTCGTCTCCTCCGCCACCTCCTTTCTTTTCCTGTTTAAATCCTCCTCTATAACCAGGTATTCCATCTCCAGGGTTTCTATCTTTCTTTTTGAATACTCCATTTCCTTTAAAAGTGCCTGGTATGCCTCGTTTGTCTTCACCTCAAACTGCTGTTTTTTGTAATTTTCCAGTTTCATTTTCTCCTCCTCAATCTCCCTTTCCGTCTTCAGCCTTCTCTGTTCCAGCAAATCGAGTGTCTTTTTCTTTTCAAGTATCTCATCCTCCTTGTTCTTTATGAGTTCCTCTATCTCCTTTATCCTTTCAGGGATTTCAACCCTGAGCCTTTCAAGGCGCTGAATCTCAGAGTCAATCTGCTGAAGTGCGTAAAGGTCGCGATAGACTTCCCTCATCTCTCCTCCCCTTTTAAAATTAAAAAGGGTGCACCGGATGGTGCACCCTATTCTTATGGTGGGCGAAAGAGGATTTGAACCTCTGACCTCCGGTATGTGAGACCGGCGCTCTAACCAGCTGAGCTATTCGCCCATCCTTTTCCAATTATTTCCTCCCTCATGTGGTGGGCCCGGGAGGATTCGAACCCCCGACCCGCTGATTATGAGTCAGCTGCTCTGACCAGCTGAGCTACGGGCCCATCTATAAGTATATATACCCGATTTTTTTTCATTGTCAAGGGGGTTTGTCCTTTTTTACCCTTTCTACCCTCCACTCTTCCTCTTTCCCCCTTACCCGGTAAAGGTTTCCATCCTCTCCCTTTAACAACCATTCCCTTTCGCCATTCTCAAAAAGAGAAGAGGAAAGAACCTCAACATAAATCCAACTTTCACCAACTTTTATCATCCTGGGATACTCATCCCCTTTTCCTCCTGAATAAAACCTCACCTCACTCATCTCCCTCAAGGGTGAACCTCCATGATAGTTTACCATTCTCCCACAAGAATTCAATTCCTGGCAGAATACCAAACTGACCAAAGGAAAACTTCGTCTCCAGAACCAATCTTGCACCCGCATATCTCTCTCTTATGTCCCTCTCCATTCCCTCAACCCCACCAAAGAGGGCGAAGAACATGTCTTCAAAGTAAACATTGGGATTCCACAGACCCAACTTGACCGGTAGAGGGATGGAAATTCCGCACCTCCCACCCCATGTTTCATCATCCCCTCCCCATGCATGGGCAAAAACCTTTAGATTTCCGAGCCACTTTCTTCCTCCAATATGCATTTCTGCCCTTCCCTTTCCTTCTTTTAAAAACCAGGTATACTCAGGAATCAAATAAAATGAAAGAGAAGGATAATTCCAGGCAAAGAAGAGATTTCCCTTTACCGTATCCGGTGAGGAAAAATAAGCCCGAACCCACAGAGAAGATAGCCCGTTTCTCATGCTTATTCTCAGAGGATACTCTCCTCCAGTCCGGTATGTGTAATTCCCTCCACGGTAAAATCCATAATACTCAAACACGAAAGGAGCGAGCATGGTGTTTATATAGCCAAATCCCACAACATTCTTTCCCGGGATTGTATCCGGAAGGATTACCAGGGCATATCCGTTGGTGAGGAGGACATCTGAGCCTGAGAGAAATACAAAGGGTAATATCCCACCCTCCATGGACGGAAGAACCATCCACAATCTCAACCAGGGGAAGAGGGTTAAGGCATCCTCAAGCAGTGGAGAGGCATTCCTGAAATAAGGTTTCCCCACCATCTTCTCTGCTTCCATCATTTCCAGGGATGCTTTTCCCTTAACCTCTGGAGTCTCACGGAACAGATGGATTCCATCCCCCTGTGGGGAGAAGAAATAGAGTTCACCATCAAGGATTACCGGGTCTCTGGCATAAACATAATCCGTGATTTTTTCAATTTCTCCATCGGGGTCCAAACGATAGATGTTGTATCTCCCACTGGTTGATGAGAAGTAAATGTATCCATCGTGGTAAAACGGGTCAACATCGGGACGGGATGAACAAATCAAAAGTTCAGACTCTCCATGAGAAATCCTGTAGATATCCCAGTTCTCACCCGGCATCCTTGCAACCATGAGAATTCCATCCTTCCCCTCCCTTATCTCCCCTATCTCAAGCCCTCCTGCATACCAGGGTTCTTCATCCCCGTACCGGTAAATTGCGTGTCTGGTTGCAAGGAACAGGGTATCCTTATAAAAGGTAAAGGAAACATAGGGGCCACGGGCAATTATTCTTTCCGGTCCTCCAATTTCCTTCTCAACCAGAACCGCCTTCACTCCAAATCCCAGAAAACTTCTGTTTTCAAATCCCCTCCCCAGTTCTCCTTCCAGCACATAAAGTTTTCCATCGTGAATCACAGGTCTTGAGATAACCCATCCCACGGTCCGGTAAAGAGCCTCCTCCTTACAGGTATGGGGGTCAAAAAGGACCACCTCCGTTATCCGTGCCACATCAAAGGGACCCCTTTTCTTACAGTATCTTCTAACATAACATATTCCCCAAGGACTCAGGGATGCAAGTTCACGGTACATCCCCTTCTCAGTGAGTTTTCCCTGAGGAAATTTCTCTTTTCGTGCCTTGAACATCATCTCTCTCTTCCATATATTGTAAAGCATATCCAGGGTATGCCCGTAGGTAAAAATTGATGCAAGGTCTATTCCCAGGAGAGGAATAAGATTTCCTATTCCCGGAACCAGGGGATTCCAGGCATAATTCCCGAAAAATCGGGAAAAGGACTCCTCTCCATAAACCTCTGAGATCCACCTCATAAAACTCCCGCCATAGAAATATATCCTCTCCAACGGAAAGTCCGAGGCATCCGATGCTGCCCTCACAGGTGAGGTTATTTTACCCTCCCTTGCCTGAGCAAGAACCACCGCATCAAGATATCCATCGTTAAGCCTTCCTGCGTATGGGGAAATCCTTGACTCGGCATAGACCGTGATTCCCTCAACCACCCATCCAGGAGAGTACATGTTTGGCTGGAAGAGGTCCCCCCATAAAAATCTCTGCAGGCTTGACAATCCTGCGGTATGGGTGAGGTGTGAGATGTGGGTGTATTCGTGAACGGATACAAGTTTCCACCAGTCGGGGGTTGAGGTGAGGATAAAGGGGGATGGAGGATGGGGAAGGAGGTGGATCTGGGGATTTATCGGGCTTGCAAATCCATTCGGCACAATTCCGGCATCTTCAATCACAACCGGAACATGTTTTGGAGAGTTACCGGTAAGGGAGTCAACCATTGGTTTGTAATGCTCAAGACAGGATATGGTCCACTCTGCCTCTTTCCTCAACTCCGGAGGATAGAATACCGTGAAGTGTTCGGAGCGGATTGCGTCCCAGAAAAGGTAAGAAAAAAGGAATATCATACTGCTTCCTTTACAAACGCAAACAGTGTAAAGGATGCAAGAAAGGCAAGCACCGCGCCAAAGAGAAATGCATGGAGTTCACCGAAGCGCTGCCAGATAAAACCAAAGATAGCACTTCCAGGAAGGGCAGAAAGACCTACTGCAAGATGATATAGTCCGAATGCCGTTCCTCTTTCTTCCTCCTTTGCAAGGTCTGCAACAAATGCCTTTTCAACCCCTTCTGTCAGACCAAAGTATATCCCGTAAAGGGCAAAGAGGGCCCATATATGCCAGTTTTTGTTTGAAAGACCGAAACCAAGGTAAATCAGGGCATAAACCATCCATCCTGCAATAATAACTCTTCTTCTGCCGATTCTATCAGAGAGGAGTCCTCCTGGGACCGAGGTCAACACCTTTACCAGGTGGAGGAAGACCCATATTAAAGGAAGAAATGCAATCTTTATCCCTGTGTTCTGTGCCTTTAAGAGCAAAAACGCATCGGAGGAATTTCCAAGAGTAAAGAGAATTAACGAGAGAAGATAAAGTCTGAAGTTCATTGAGACAGGTCCAAGCCTCCATGAAGTCTTTTTTATACTTTCCCCAGCCTTTTCCTCCACAAAAAATATAAGAATGAGAAGTGCGAGGATTCCTGGAATGAATGCAAGGAGGAATAAATGCCTCAGGTCCATCCCAAACCCGAGTATCATCCACACTGCAAAAAGGGGACCAAGAACCGCACCGAGATGGTCCATTGCCCTGTGGAATCCGTATGCAAATCCCCTTACCTCAGGAGAGGTGGAATCCGCAATGAGCGCATCTCTGGGTGAAGTCCTTATCCCCTTCCCAACTCTGTCAAAAAATCTTATCAAAAGCACATGAATCCAGGAGGTTGCAATTCCTGTGAGGGGTCTTCCAAAAACCGCAAGGGAATACCCTGCAACAACAAGCCCCTTTTTCTTTCTTATCCGGTCGGAAATATATCCCGAGAAAAATTTTAAAATGCTTGCTGTTGTTTCCGCTATCCCCTCTATAACCCCGAGAACAAACGCCCCTGCACCAAGAACGGAAGAAAGAAATGCAGGAAGTAAAGGATAGATTATTTCACTTGCCGCATCATTAAAAAGACTGACAATCCCGAGAGAAACGACATTTTTTGAGAGTTTTTTCATTCCTCCTCCACGAAGAAACTGAGATACTCAAGTTCCATTGTGAGGTCAACATCGTGAATAAATACACCTGGAGGAGATTTTATACTGGCAGGGGTAAAATTCAAAATTCCCTGGATACCCGCATTTATTAGAATACCGGCAATATCCGGAGCAACATCAGGAGGCGTTGTAAGAATGGCAATCTTTATCCCCATTTCCCTTACAACCCTTGAAATTTCACAATCAGAATATACCGGAACCCCATGAATTCTCCTCCCCACCTTGTTTATATCGGCATCAAATGCAGCAACTATCTCGACCCTCTTTCTGAAAAATGGGGAGGCAAGAAGGGCAGTTCCGAGATTTCCAGCCCCAATAAGTATAGCCCTCCTCGGTTTTTCTATCTTCAATATTTTTCTCAATTCTTTTATCAATTTTTCAATCTCATAACCCATCCCCCTCTTCCCCATCTTTCCGAAGTAAACCAGGTCCCTCCTTACCTGGGTATCAGTGAGGTCAAGCCTTTCAGCAAGTTCCTTAGAGGATACATACTCCTTTCCCTCTTTCTTCAGTCTTTCCAGGAGATGAAGATAAAAACACAATCTTTTAACCGTAGCAGGAGGTATCCTTCCCATGGTTTATAAAATAGTGATTTTTTTCACAAGGTCAAGGGGAAAATAAAAAGGGGGGCGTTGTGCCCCCCTTATCTTTCATTACCTCAGGTACACCGTCTTCAGTCTTCCCTCGTAGTCGGGTGCCGTCATCCTGAAGATGTAGATTCCGGATGCAACCCTTCTTCCACTCTCGCTGGTTCCATCCCATCTCACCACATGATATCCAGGCTCAAGTTCGCCATCAACGAGTGTCTTCACCTTTCTTCCCATCACGTTGAACACCTCAACCTTCACATGCGCCCTGTAAGGAACACCAAATCTCACGGAAGTAGCATTGTGGAATGGATTCGGTGAAGCACCAAGCAGTGCAAACTCAGCAGGTGCACCAACCCTGTGCTCAACGGATGTTGTAGCAAGATACTCAACCTTACCACCCTTCATCATTCCGACTCTGTAGATGTATGTCTCACCGATCTTTACATCCACATCCAGATACTCATAGGTATTTGGTCTTGTAGCCCTGGAAGGCTCAACGCGGGCAAGTTCGATCCAGTCATCACCATTCTTCTTTTCAAGAACCCATGCATCAACGTTGGAATTGGAAGTGCTCCAGGTGAGCTTCACACCAGCAGGGGTTGAGATACCATAGAAGTTGGTAAGGTAGGTTGCAAGGGTTACAAGAACATAGGACTCAGGTGAGCTGAACGGGCTTGATGTGTAGATATTGTATGCCTTGAAGGCATAGTAGTAATCGTAGTTATTGAAGTCAAGTCCGGTGTCAATGAAGTATGTGTCTGGAAGGGTGTATTCATTGGGTGCCACAACAACTCCAACTCTCGTGTATGCCTTCCTTGGAGGCACGCCCGTATTTTTACCCTTGGAAACCGCCTCCCTGTAAATCACGATGCTGTCCGTGAACTCCCACCATGGTCTCTGATGCCAGTGGAGTGTGCATGCGGTCTGGCTTCCTGTTCTTGTAATCTTGTCCGTAACAGGGACAGGAGGTCTTGGAGCAACGAGGGGCTCAACATCAAAGCACCAGACCTTGAACTGGTTCCAGTCCGCCTGCCAGAGGTAGTATGGAGGCTGCCATGCATTATCGTAGAGGAGACAGGAATCGGGCTCTTTAACATCCTGAGAAGGTGGCCAGAACTCCTGAAATGGCTCAAGATAACGGTCTGGCTGGAATCCTCTTCTTACAACGGACATCCAGGTTGCTCCTCCAACCGCCTCTGCACCGCTTCCATAGGTGGTCCACCATGCCCTTCCATCCCATGCAAGCCCTCTTCCATTTGGCATGAACCATGCGGAATCCGCCTCTATGAGATAGGAATCATACCTGAGCTGTCCATTGGGTCCATGATATCCAAGTGTCTCGGCAACGGGTGGAACCCTGTCAAGTGCAGGGACTGCAGCACCTATGGAATCGGGGTCATCGTCTTCTCCATTACTATCTCCACTGTAGTAGTCATGCCACCATGCGTAGAGTCTGAAGTTGGAGTAATCAGGATAACCTGAAGATGTAATGGTGGGTCCTGCGTCAACTCCCCTTATACGCTTGACCTCCGTTCCATCTCTTCCTGCCCTCGCTGCATAAACCGTTGCCTCCACATACAAGGCAGTAAGTCTTGTGAGGTCTCCTCCGGAGACCGTGTATTTGTAAAGCGAGTCTCCTCCTGTAACCCAGAGGGTATCGGTTCCTGGCCAGAATTCTGCACCCATTGGATATCTGTCCTGAGAGTAAGAAAGTGCTCCTATGCGGCTTGGATTCTTGGGATCGGCTACATCGTAGTAATCACCGCCCCATGTCTTATCGCTGAAGTTCACCCGGAACACGTAGAGATAGTCGTTGACATCATCAAATGCAATGCCAGAGGGGTTTGGATAGTTATCGTTGGTGAAATCCAGAGTTGCAATTATGTGCTGATGGCAGGTCTGGAGAATAAATGTGCATGTATCATTCCCCTGATCCGATGTTATTGCTATCCTCATCCTGGCACCATAAAGAGGAGGAGTGTAGACGGAGAGCCATATCCTGAATGGTGCACTGGAATTCCATACGGTGTCTGCAGCACCATGGGTGATGGTTCCGTATGAGACAGGTCCACCATTTATCACCTTCACATAATTTTCATCCTCACCAGGTATAAGAGATGCATCTACATTGGTAAGGTCCACGGATGTTCCAATGGGCTGATAGAGTCCTATGTAAACATCAAGGGTCTCCCCGGGTTCAGGAATTGTATCTCCATCGTTGGAACTCGCTATGGTGGTAAGGTCTTCCACATTATAATCTGCCACAGCAATCTTTGTTCCTCCATCTCCATATATCTTATTCCTCAACCACTCCCATGCCCTCACCAGGTCTATCATACCCCATCCGTAGGTATTGTCATTTCCGGCATCTCCCTTATCCTTCGCTGTTACCATCAGTGCCTTCTTTATTGTATCCATGCATGCAACACCATACATCTTCTCAAGGGTATCACCAAAGATGGAGTAAAGCAGTCCATATGCACCGGTTACATGGGGGGTTGCCATTGAGGTTCCCCATCCTGTCTCATACCAGTACTGCTGCATTCCCCTTCCACTCCACTCCCTTCCCATACAGGATATAACCTCTGCACCAGGAGCACACACCTCTGGTTTGGTATCCTCTCCTCCCTGATTACAATCTGAGGGACCGCGTGAGGAGAACTTACACGCAGTATCTGCCTCCTGTCCATTCTCATAGTGCTGGACCACTGCTCCAACCGAGAAAACACTGTAGTCGGTATAGTTATTCTGTCCTGGAGAACAGGCAGTGCTTGCGTCAGGACCATCGTTTCCTATGGCAAATATCATTGCAACACCAGCGGCCTCTGCATTTTTAATCCTGTCATCATCCTGAGTTACGCATCTCGAAGAAGAAGAGTATCCATAGGAGTTATTTGCTGCAACAGGAACATCGTCAATCGTTGAGGAATTGCCATCCGGGTCTGCAACCCACTGCTGGCAGTCATCCATGTAGTTGAGGTCTCCAGGACCCTGAGAGGCTCTGCATCCTATCCACATTGCCTCCGGAGCAACACCAACCGGATGTGTCCCGTCCTCCTCCATTCCAACCATGGTGCCGGTCACATGGGTTCCGTGGGTGAAGTCGGTGGGTCCCGGGTCTCTTGGAAGCCACTTTTCCTCCGCAGTGGCTCCTCCTGGATAGTAGAAGTACTGAGTATCACTCGCCGCATGCCAGAGGGTATCCCCATACACCAGGTAATGCTTCCACTTCCAGTAAAGTGCAGGGTGGAATGCATCCACACCCGAGTCAAGAGTTGCAAGAAGAACCCTGTCCCAGGAAGCAGCCCTTCCACTTCCATCACCGCCATTCGTGACCTTCACCATCTTCCCTCTGTACCCCATGTTCCACAGTTCAGGGGCATGAATGTGTCTTATATGCCAGACCGGCTGGGTTGGGTCTATTTTCGTAGGGTCATAACCACCTATCTTCACAGGTCTTATCAGTTTCGGAGGAACAAATTCTCTCACAAGATATACCTCAGGTAATGCCGCAATCTGCTCTATTATGTCCCTGGTTGCAGTGAGCTTCACATAGTTTGCAATCCACATCGGTTTGTACCAGGAAACCTTACCCTTTGCCTTACCAGCCTTCGCTATCTTTATCACATTTTTCTGGGTCCGCCTTGCTGTTTCCCTCAAACCATCAATAACCGCCTTGTGAATCTCCGCAAAGGTCCTTCCCTCCTCGGTCATCCTGTTCCTCACTGCCCAGGCATCAAACTGCTCCACCATCTCCACAACAACCGTAAACATATCCTGAGGGGATGCCTTCTCGAGTTTCTGCCTGAGGGAATAGGAGATGGTACCACCCATCAAAAACATGGGTAAGACCATTAAAAGAAGCAAGCGCCTCATGGTGACACCTCCTTTGTGAGTTCAGTTAAAAGTCTCACAAACTCCTCCTCAACCACTCCCGGCTCGTTTCCTATTTCCCACGCCCTGATTATTCCTTTTGTGTCAATCACATAACTTGCCGGGATGCTTCTTACGATGTATTTTTTCTTTATCTTCTCATCCCCGATGAGATATACAAAGCTGTGCTTCATCGTGTATTCCCTTTTTGAAAACTTCCCATACATGGGGACCCTTATTGAAACAAGATGGAACTTCCCCTCAAATTTTGGAAAAAGTATCGTATCCAGTTTAACCATAAATTCCACACACGCCTTGCATCCTGGCTCACCAAAAACGAGAATTACGGGTTTGTCAAGAAGGGAGTAAAGAGACACCCTTTTCCCATTCCTGTCAGGAAGGACAAAATCCGGTGCCTTTTCCCCCACCTTTATAACCCTGGGTCTCGCTCCCAGAATGTATATTCCTCCTCCAATCAGCAGCAATCCGATGATGATTAAAAGTAGCCACCTTTTCTTCATAGCAGAAAGAATAATACAAAAATTATGCCAGATATTAAGTGCTTGAAAATCAAAACGATTAACCCCGAGATGTGTAATTTTTACATCTCCTTTGAATGTAAATTTTTTCCCTTGACACATCGAGATTTTTTGATAACTTAAAAGAAAATGGGCCGTTAGCTCAGCTGGTAGAGCACCGGCCTTTTAAGCCGGGAGTCGCAGGTTCGAATCCTGCACGGCTCATTTTTAAAAATACGATGCTGAGATATCTTATGGAGGAAGAGAAAAAGAGACTTTTTTCTATTGCAGAGAAGAAGGATTATCAGGAGGGAGAGATTATCTTCTCCGAGGGGGATAAAAACAAGGAAATGTATATCATTGAAAAAGGGAAGGTAAAGGTATTTCTGGAAAGGGAAGGTGAAGAGATAGAACTTTCAACATTTTCAGAAGGAGAATTTTTTGGGGAGATGGCATTGTTTACAGGAAGGGAAAGAACCGCATCTATAAAGGCAATAGAACCCACCACCCTTCTTATATTTAAAAGGAAGGATATGGAGAGACTTATAGAAGAGCATCCAAAGATAGGGGCAAAGGTTCTTTTTGCCGTAATAGAGGAAATTTCTGAAAGGCTTGCCAGAACAAACGAGGAATTTGAGACCTACTACCTGATTCACCGGGCCCTGCGGGAGAATCCCGGTTTCAGGGAAATGTTTTTGAAAATGATAAGGAAAAATGGAGGTGGAAGATGATATACCTGGTTTATGTACTCTCATTCCCATCTGCTGCATCAGGGAGTGGATGTTTTCATGTAAGGACAGCAAAAACACTTCCAATGGCAAATATATCCGTCAACCTCAATTTCTTTTATTCCAGGGAGAAGTACCTCAACAGGTACAGATATCCTGACATGAGAGGTTACAGTGTTTATCATCACTACGCTACCTCAAAAATAGGCATCACTTATGGAATAATAGACTACATTGAGGCATTCCTTGGAACCACCGTTTATGGAAAGTATGATGAGCAGACGGAGGTGGGAGAGGATATTCCCACCAATGACCTCTATCTTGTAGGGGATAAAAACTTTTACGGAGGTCTTAAATTCTGGGTTCCTCTGATAAATACCCCGGAGCTCCTGGTCAAATGGAACATAGGGGGAGAGATATCAGGGAAGAGAAGTGTGTTTGATATTCAGGATGAGGATACCATGTTTATCCGTGAGTTCTCTCCAACATTTCCTACATGGGGGGTTCTTGAAGGAAGGCTGCTTACCGATGTAGAAATAGGCCCCCTGCTCATCCATCTCTCCGGAGGATACAGAAGAAACTTTGACAACAAAGGTCTCTCCTTCCCTGCGAATATGGAAGCAATCCAGAGCCTGCCCCCTGATGTCCAGCTGAGATTGATAGAGTACTGGAGCAGTTTCTATGATCCCCCTTACACAAACGCTCTGGTATGGGGAGTGGCAACCGAGATTCTTCTGGGACCATACGCGAGTTTTATTCTTGAAGGAAGCGGGGTATATCTCCCTTACCGATTCCTGGACATGGCTCCTGCAAATTACCCTGCAGGGGCGGATACATCCATAGGAACCGTGGGAATAAGATTTATCACACCTGTTGGTGTGACCTTTGACTTCTCCGTTGACTGGCTGTTTACCCACAAAGATTTCGTGGGAGACTGGTACTTTACAGGCGTACATACACTTCCCAGAGAAACCGAATGGGAGTATATACCCTCAGGTACTGAAGTGGAAAATTACTACAACGTCCTTGGAAGATGGAGATACCACTTCGGAATAACCACAACCAATCCCCTTATACCAGAGCCAGAGGAACCCCCAAAAGGGGAAATTGCTGTTAGTGTCAGAGACGCACACACAGACCTTCCGCTGGTAGCCCAGGTCACTGTTGAAAAGGAGGGAGAGGTTATTGAGGCATTGCCCACGGATGAGGCAGGAAATCTCCTTCTCAGCCTTGCCCCCGGGATTTACAAAATTTCCATATCCAAAGAGGGATACATAACAAGGAAGTTCACGGTGACGGTGAAGAAAGGAGCGAGTGTAAACCTGCCTGTCTCTCTTAAAAAGAAAACCATTCCAACCGGTATAGTCGCTGTAAAGGTTACTGACAGCAAAACCGGAAATCCCGTGATGGCAAATATAACCTTCTCAGACCCCGAAATTTCCCCGATAACAACCGATGTTAATGGAGAGGCAAACATAAAACTCAAACCCGGAAGTTACGAACTCACAATAACCGCGGAAGGATACCATCCAAAGACGGTTCCTGTGAGCGTAAAGCAGGGTGCATCAATTCCACTTCCCGTTGTTCTTGAGCCCGCAACCACGGCAAAGGGAATATTCACAGGAACCGTTACAGATGTTAGAACAGGAAAACCCGTGGGTGCAAAGATAACCTTCCTGGGCACGAATCTTAAACCCATCGTATCCGACCTTGAAACAGGAATATTCAAGGTTGAACTGCCTCCAGGGACCTATCAGGTGAAGGTTGAGGCTGATGGATATCAGCCAAAGGCAATACCGGTGGTGATAAAAGAGGGAGAGACGACAATCCAGTACATAAAACTGGCGGAGAAACTCACAAAGAAGAAGAGAATTGTCCTTCAGGGAATAAACTTTGACCCTGGCAAGGCAGTGATAAAGCCCATGTACTACCCCATTCTTGACAGGGTTGCGGAGGTCCTGAAAGAGAATCCCAATGTGAAGGTTGAGATACAGGGACATACCGACTCTGTTGGACCGGAAGACTACAACCTCAGGCTCTCACAGGCAAGGGCTGAGGCGGTAAGACAGTATCTCATAAGCAAGGGAATCTCCCCTGACAGGCTCATTGCAAAGGGATACGGTGAGATGATGCCAATTGCAGACAACCGCACACGGGAGGGAAGGGCAAAGAACAGAAGAATTGAGTTTGTCGTAATAGAGGAGTGATTGATATTCTCCAGGAACTCAATGAGGAACAGAGAAGGGCTGTCCTCTGTGAGGATGGCCCTGTTTTGATTCTTGCAGGGGCGGGAAGCGGGAAGACACGCGTTTTAACCTACCGGATTGCATACCTCATTGGTGAAAGGAATGTTCCTCCCGGAAGAATCCTTGCGATGACATTCACAAACAAGGCAGCCGATGAGATGAAAGAGAGACTGAAGCAGATGCTCGGGGAAAGAATAAAATCCATGTGGGTTGGAACATTTCATTCAATATGCGCAAGAATTTTGAGGGAACACGCAGAAAGGCTGGGATACACAAGGGATTACTCAATCTATGATGAGGAGGACAGGGAAAGAATCATAAAGAGAATCATAGAGCAGGAAGAACTCAGGATATCCCCGGGGCAGGCAGTGAAAATAATATCCCGTCTGAAACAGGGACTGATTTCTCCGGATGAATGTTCAGGAGATGAGCTTGCCTGTCTTTATTCCAGGTACAATGAAAAACTAAAAGAAAACAACGCCATGGACTTTGACGACCTTCTGATGAACACCATCCGGCTCTTTGAAAATCATCCTGCGGTAAAGGAAATTTATGCAAGAAGGTTTCTTCATGTGCTTGTGGACGAGTATCAGGATACAAATCGGGCACAGTATGTGATTTTAAAGCACATAACCTCAATTCACCGGAATCTTTTTGTCGTTGGAGACGATGACCAGTCCATATACAGTTTCAGGGGGGCGGAGATAAGAAATATTCTTGATTTTGAAAAGGACTTCCCGGATGTAAAAATATACAAACTTGAAAGAAACTACCGATCAACAGGAAATATTTTAAAGGTTGCATCAAACCTTGTTGCACACAATAGAGGAAGAAAGGAAAAGGTTCTCTGGACCGATGCATCCGATGGGGAACCGGTTATGGTTATAGAAAAGGAAACAGAATACGATGAATCCCTTGAGGTCGCAAGGATAGTTGAGCGAGAACTTGAGAGGACACCCCCGGGAGAGATTGCCGTTCTTTACCGGGCAAACTACCTCTCAAGGAGCATTGAGGAGGCACTTAGAAGAAAGAATATTCCTTACCGGGTGGTTGGGGGAATAAGGTTCTATGAAAGAAAGGAAATAAAGGATGTTCTCTCCTATCTCAGAATAATGGTAAATCCGAGAGACGACGAGAGCATGCTTAGAATAATCAACACCCCTCCACGCGGGATAGGGAAGGCAACCCTGAGAAACCTTCTTGATATTGCAGAGGAAAGGAAAATTTCCCTTTTTGATGCCCTTGAATTTACGGATATTCCTGCCCTTTCCTCCTTCCGCTCCCTGCTTCATGAACTTATGGATGAAAAGGAGGACGTAAGGGATGCGGTGAGGGCGGTTTTGAATAAAACGGGGTATCTCTCATATCTGGAAGAGAGCGGGAAGGAGGAAGACCTGAACAGAATAGAAAACCTGGAGGAACTCGTATCCTCAATAGATGAATGGGTGAGAAGGACCGGAGAAACATCTGTTTCTTCCTATCTTTCAACCATTTCCCTCTACACCGAAATAGACCGGTGGGATAAAAGTGAGATGGTGAATCTCATGACCCTCCACAACACAAAGGGGCTTGAGTTTGAGGTCGTGATAATAACCGGGGTTGAGGATGGGATTTTACCCCACCGCAGGTCCCTTGAGGAGGGAAATGAGGAGGAGGAAAGAAGGCTCTTTTATGTTGGTATAACAAGGGCAAAAAAGAGACTTTACATACTCTACTCAAGGGCAAGGGGAACATCGTGGGGACCATCAAGATTTCTCGGTGAGATAGGAAGGGAAGGTGTGAAGTTTGTGGGTTCTCCGGAAAGAGGCAGAAGGGTATTCCATCCATATTATGGTGAAGGGATAGTGATAAGGGTTGAGGATGGAGGAAGGAAGATAACCGTGGACTTCGGGACGTTTACAAAAAAGTTCATCGTGGACCTTGCACCCCTGAAATTCCTTGACAACGGGGATTATTGAAAATAAAATTCTGTAAAAAAAGGAGGTCTTATGGCAGGACATTCAAAATGGGCTCAGATAAAGAGAAAAAAGGAAAAGATGGACAAGAGAAGGGGGCAGATATTCACAAAACTCATAAGGGAAATCACGGTTGCTGCAAGGGAAGGTGGAGGAAATCCTGAATTCAATCCCAGATTGAGGCTTGCAATAGAGCACGCAAAGGCACACAACATGCCCTGGGAGAACATAGAGCGCGCAATAAAGAGGGGGACTGGAGAATTGCCTGGAGTGAGTTATGAGGAGATAAGATACGAGGGATACGGACCGGGTGGGGTTGCATTCATCATTGAGACCATGACAGACAACCGGAACCGGACAACATCCGAAATAAGACACATATTCTCAAAGCACGGTGGACATCTCGGAAGCACGGGATGTGTTGCATGGATGTTCCAGGACAAGGGATTCATAACCGTGGAGAAGTCAAAGGTTGATGAGGATACCATAATTGAGATAGCACTTGAGGCAGGGGCTGAGGATGTGAAGGCAGAGGGTGATTATTATGAGATTGTAACAGACCCCAGATCGTTCCATCAGGTAAAGACTGCACTTGAGGAGAAGGGAATACCCTATGAGTCTGCTGAACTCACAAAAATCCCACAGAACACAGTGAGACTTGAGGGTGACCAGGCCATAAAAATTCTCAAACTCATGGAGGAACTTGAGGAGCATCCTGATGTCCAGCATGTCTATGCGAACTTTGACATTCCTGAAAGCGTCATGATGGAGGTTTCCGGGTCTTGAAGGTGATGGGAATAGACCCGGGATTTTCCAGAACAGGCTTTGGTATTATCTCCCCCGAGGGAGTAAGATTCGGGGTTATAAAAGGAGGAAGGGGACCCAAACAGGAAAGGATGATGAGGATATGTGAGGAACTTGAAAGGATAATGAAGAGGGAAAAACCGGATGCGATTATCCTTGAGGAGTTTTATTACGGAAAGAACGCAAGAACCCTCTCTGTCCTTTCCGAACTCAAGGGAGCAATAATTTATCTGGCAGGAAAAAGAAAGATAAAGGTTTATGAGTTCCCGGCAAGTGAGATAAAGAAGGGAATAACCGGAAACGGAAACGCATCAAAGGAACAGGTAAACCGGATGGTGAAGGAGTTACTTCACATAGAGGGAAACATACCCGAGGATGCATCGGATGCACTTGCATCCGCCTACTTCTTCATGGTGAGAAATGATATGGGAGATTGAGGGAAAGGTAAAGAGAAAGGGACCGACCTGGGCAATCCTTGACGTGAACGGGGTTGGATTTAAGGTCATTGTTCCCCTCACAACCTCGGAGAGGCTGAGGGTGGGAAAGGATTTTCTCTTATACACCGCAATGCTCATAAGGGATGAAAAACTGGAATTATACGGATTTTCAGAGGAGAGGGAAAGGGATATATTTCTTTCCCTGATTGAGATTCCGGGTATAGGTCCGAGAACGGTTATCTCTCTTTTCTCAGGTATAACGGTTGAGGAATTTGAGCATGCTGTTGAAAGAGGAGACAGTTCCCTTCTATCATCTGTAAAGGGAATAGGGAAAAAGAAGGCGGAAAGAATTATATTTGAACTTAAAGGGAAACTTGAAAAACCTGAAAGGGGAGACGAACTTGCGGTCCGGGCGCTTGTCTCCCTGGGATACAAAAAGAAGGAGGCGGAGGAGAAGATAAGGAAGATAAGGAAGGAAAAACCTGAACTCGGGGTTGAGGAACTGGTGAAGGAGGCACTCAAAGGATGAGGGTTACCGTTCCAGAGCGTTCACCAGGGGAGAAGGAATTTGAGGAAAGGTTAAGACCATTATCCTTTGACGAATTCATAGGCCAGGACAGGATAAAGGAAAATTTAAGGGTGTTTGTTGAGGCCGCAAAGAAAAGAAAGGAGCCCCTGGACCACATTCTCTTCTTTGGTCCTCCCGGTCTTGGAAAGACAACCCTTGCATACATAATAGCAAAAGAACTCGGGGTTGATATAGTATGTGTTTCAGGACCCGTTCTTGAAAAACCGCGCGACCTTGCCGGAATCCTGACAAATCTGAAGGAGGGGGATGTTTTATTCATAGATGAGATACACCGGATGCACAGGAGTGTTGAGGAGTATCTTTATCCCGCAATAGAAGAGTTTGTAATAGACATAGTTCTTGATTCAGGTCCCCATGCCAGGTCCATCCGAATAAATCTCAATCGTTTTACCCTGATTGGAGCCACGACCAGGACAGGTCTTTTAACAGGGGCACTCCGCTCAAGGTTCGGATACATTGCAAGGCTTGAGTATTATCCTCCTCCTGATCTAAAAAGGATTGTCATGCGTTCCTCCAGGATTCTCGGAATAAAAATAGACGAGAAGAGTGCGGAGGAGATAGCAAGAAGGTCAAGGGGAACTCCCAGGATAGCAAACAGACTCCTCCGGAGAATAAGGGACTATGCAGAGGTTAAGGGGAAGGGGGTTATAGACCTGGAGATAACCCGGTATGCATTGAAGATGCTGGATGTTGACGAGAGGGGGCTTGACCTGATGGACAGGCTCATCTTAAAGACCATAATAGAGAAGTTCAATGGAGGACCTGTGGGGCTCTCAACCCTTGCACTTGCGGTTGGTGAAAAGGAAGAAACCATAGAAGAGGTCTTTGAACCCTTCCTTATTCTTGAGGGATTTATCCAGCGGACACCGAGGGGAAGGAAGGCAACGGAACTTGCATACCAGCACTTTGGATATAAAAAGAAAACCCTAT
The DNA here is from genome assembly GCA_029258725.1 of bacterium. Taxonomy (GTDB): domain Bacteria; phylum Hydrothermota; class UBA3072; order JAPDKE01; family JAPDKE01; genus JAPDKE01. The sequence goes on from JAPDKE010000022.1 coordinate 68,078, forward strand.
TTGAGATATGATTTCGGTTATAATTCCGGTTTACAATGAGGAAGAATCCCTTGAGGAACTCCATGAGCGTCTTTCAGGGGTGATAAAGGATGGAGAATTCATATTTGTGGACGATGGCTCAACCGACCGAACACCTGAAATTCTCAAAAAATTAAAGGAAAAGGACCCCAGGGTTAAGGTATTCACCTTCACAAGAAACTTCGGGCAGACCCAGGCGCTCATGTGTGGATTTGAGCATGCGAAGGGGGATATCATCGTAACCCTTGATGCGGACCTCCAGAATCCCCCTGAGGAGATTCCAAAACTCGTAGAAAAACTCAACGAGGGATACGATGTTGTGAGTGGGTGGAGAAAAAATAGAAAGGATGGATTTCTGAGAACCCTTGCCTCGGAAATCGCAAACCGGATAATCTCAAAAATCTCAGGAATACCTCTTCATGACTTTGGATGCACCCTAAAGGCTTACCGGAAAGAAATTGTCAAAAGTTTGAAACTTTACGGGGAGATGCACCGGTTCACTCCGGTTGTTGCAGGGTGGATGGGGGCAAGGATTGCAGAGGTTGAGGTGGGGCATGAGAAAAGAAAGTATGGGGTTTCAAAATACGGGCTTTCAAGGATATGGAAGGTTCTGCTTGACCTCTTTGTTCTTGCATATTTCAATTCCCCCAGAAGAACACCCATTCACATATTTGGAACATGGGGAATTCTGTCCATTGTGGGGAGCCTTATTTCAGGGATTGCAACCCTGTGGATGAAGATAGGTAAGGGAATAGACATGACGGGAAACCCCCTCCTTTATCTTACAATCCTGCTTGCAGTTCTCGGTGTCCAGTTCATAGGAACAGGATTGCTTGGAGAACTCATGGTGAGGACCTATTACGAGTCAACGGGAAAGAAAACCTATCGTCTTAAAGAATGAAAATATTGCTCATTGCACCAACCCCATTTTTTTCCGACAGGGGATGCCATGTGAGAATTTATGAGATTGCAAGGGGATTTGAGGAACTCGGGCACAGGGTCCTTATCTTAACCTACGGGACCGGAAGGAATGTGGGATTGAGGGTGAAAAGGGTTCCGGTGAGGGTTGAGAACATACCCGGTCCATCCTTAAAAAGGTTGATTGCCGACTTTTTGATGATATTCTATGCCCCATGGATTTCATTCCGGTGGAGACCGGATTTAGTATTTTCCTTCCTTCACGAGGGAATTATTCCTGGAAAACTTGCATCCTTTATTTCAGGGAAAAAACTCCTTTCTGACCTTCAGGGAAGCCTCCCTGGGGAACTTTCCCAGTATGGGGTAAAATTCTGCGGGTTTTTCAGGTGGGTGGAAAAAATCCTCTTGCTCATGCCGGATGTTGTTACCGTGAATACGCGCTATCTTGCAGAAAAACTGGGGATAAAAAAATACGCGCTTTTGCCTGACTTCCTCCCATCCATTGAGCCTGTTGAGGTAAAAAAAGAAAAAAACAGGGGAGTTTATGTGGGTGTTCTTGGTCCACATCAGGGAACAGAACTCATGCTTGAGGCACTTTCAAGGGTGAAGAGGGAATTCAGGGTGGATATTATTGGATATCCCGGGGAGGAAAAATACAGAAGGATGGCTCAAAGGATGGGTCTTGGAGAAAAGGTGAGTTTTCTGGGAAGGGTGGAGTATCACCGCCTCCCCTTTTATCTCTCCCGTGCATCATTTGCTCTTGCACCAAAGGTTTCAGAGAGTGAGGGAAATGGAAAAATGCTCCTTTATGCAAAGTTTCGCCTTCCCATAATTGCATGGGATACTCCGGTGAACAGGGAAATCCTTGAAGATGGCTTCATCCCGGTTCCCCCTGGAGATATAGAGGCTTTTTCCCGTGCGGTTGAAAAGGCGGTGGATGGGGAATTTAAGAATTATGGAGACCGCGCATTCAAAAACGCAAAAAACTTCCTTGCCTGTTTTTATCTCAATGAATTACTGAAGGGTTTTCCTATCTGAGCCTGCACACCTTTATACATTTTTTCATGTTCTCTGTCTCAAGATATATGAAATAAATTCCGGAAGGAAGTTCCCGTCCCTTTTCATCTTCTCCCTTCCAGATAATTTCACCCTCCGGGTTCCCGCTGAATGTCTTTACCCTTCTTCCACAAATATCATATATGCATATCTTTACCTCTCTCACGTTACCCGAGGAATAACGGATGAAAAGATAATCAGTGAAAATGGAAGGAAAAGCCCTGAGTGTAAGAGGACTTTCTTTTCTCTCCATCCCGGCAAACGGTGAAATAATGCCTCTTATTCTCATTGAATTTACCGGATTGCTGTTTATGCTTTCTGTCCATCCAGCATACACCACGACCATTTCTCCTCCGCTTCCGGAGGCACAGACAGGTGATATCTGTGTTCCGGTGTCCACTGCTATGGTGAACATCTGTAAAAGGGAGCCATCTGAAGAAACCGTTGCACCCCGAATATCGCATGTATCTATTACAGAATCCCTCCATACGAGAAAGTATTCGGTCCCGTTGAAAATAATCCATGGGTCACGCTGTGGACCTGGCTCCTCAATAATGGGGATGGGAAGAATGTCCAGGACCTCTCCATCGGGTGTTACTCTTGCTCCTGCGATATCAATCTCGCCGTCTGTCTCCTCCTCCCATACAACCAGATAATTTGTTCCATCAAATGCAACGGAGGGGTCGTATTCAAATAAGGGAAGCATGGGATAGGTTATGGCAATACGCACGGTATCTATCAGTTCACCTCCAGGAGTAACCCTTGCTCCGTAAACATCCCCATACCCTGTGCTCCAGTCCTCCCATACAACCAGGTAATTTGTTCCATCAAATGCGAGAGCAGGGTTTATCTGTGCTCCTGATAATATTGAAACTGGAATCCCTGGAGAGTCAAGAACCTCTCCCTGAGGAGAGACTCTGGTGCCGTAAATATCGGATGTATCATTTCTTGAATCCTCCCATACGACAAGATAATTTGTGCCGTCAAATGCCACAGCAGGGTTTTTCTGATTACCCGACACCGCACATATGGGGATTCCCGAGGTATCCAGCAGTTCTCCATCATAACTAACCCTTGCCCCGTATATATCCGCATCTCCATTCCTCCAGTCCTCCCATACAATCAGATAGTCTGCTCCATCCGAACCCACCGAAGGATGGCATTGTTCGGCATCAGCGGAGGACACGAGTACAGGTTGAGAATCAAGCAGAATTCCACCGGAGGAAAATCTTGAGGCATAGATGTGATGAAAGAGAAGGCTGTCGCGGTTATCCTCCCATACAACCATGTAGTTCGTCCCATTGAAAGAAATGGAAGGAGAGGACTGGGAAAATGAAATTAAAGGTATTACCCGTGCAGTTTCCGAAACCTCTCCCTGAGGACTTATGAAGGTAGAGTATATATCGCTGTAATTATCCCATGCCACAATAAATTTTTCTCCATTAAAAAGCACGCAGGGTGTGAATTCTATATCGGGGGAACGAGAGATAGGAATGTAATGGGTATCAATAATTTCTCCATCCGGATTAAGTCTCCTCCCGAAAATATCAAGTGATTCACGAAAGACCACGAAAAAGCAGTTGCTGTCAGAGCAGATGGAAGGGGAGAAGGCGATTGAGTTTGTAATGGAAATTGAGGGGGTATCAAGGACTTCAAGGGAAGGAGTAAATCTCAGTCCCTCAAGAGTAAAGGAATCCCAGTCCTCCCATACAACCATGTAGTTCGTTCCATCAAATGTGAGGGAAAGGTTTTCCTGGAAGCCGGGGGCAGTGTAAACTGGAACTCCAGAGGTATCAATGACTTCTCCTGCAGGGGTTACTCTTGCTCCGTATATATCGGTATTTCCATTCCTCCCATCTTCCCATACCACCATGTAACTGGTTCCATCAAATGCCATAACCGGGGCATTTTGCTCTCCCTGTGCAGGGGAGACAGGAATACCTGATAAATCCAGAACCTCTCCTCCTGGAGTAACTCTCGCCCCGTATATATCGGATGTGTCGTTTCTCCAGTCCTCCCATACAACAAGATAATTTGTGCCATCAAAGGCAATGGTGGGGTTTAACTGATTTCCGGAGGCAGTGGAAATGGGGAAACCGGTACTATCAAGAACCGTCCCTTCAACGGTTATCCGTGCACCGTAAATATCCGCAGTATCATTCCTCCAGTCCTCCCACACAACAAGATAGTTGGTTCCATCAAATGCAACTGCAGGGTTTTTCTGGTCTCCAGATGCAGTGCATACCGGTATTCCTCCTCCTTTATCCAGTATATTTCCGGAATTATCCATCCTTGCCCCATAAATATCACATTCTCCATTTCGTCTATCCTCCCATACAAAAAGAAAATTCACTCCATCCCATCCAATCACTCCCTGATACTGTTCTCCCGGACAGGGATAATATCTCACCGTGGTGTCCGGAAGGAAGGGAGTGGAGTTTATATCCTGCTGAAAAAGTAAAAAGAAAAACAGCATGACATAACCTCCTTGGAAAAGGGAGGGGGAAATCCCCCTCCCCGGGTTGGTTATTTAAGAATCATAAACCTGCCCTTCGCCTCCTTTTCTCCCGCCCTTATTCTGTAGAAGTACACACCGGGCTTTCCGCTCCAGGTATAACGATAAACACCAGCACTCCTGTAACCTGAGTGGTTCTCAACCATTCTACCCACCACATCGTAAATTTCTATCTTTACCCTGGAATCGTGAGGCACAGCATACTCTATCACTGCATTACCGCCCATACTTCTCAACGCTCTGGCATAGAAGGAAATTTTCGGCTCCGTGGTTCCAGAGGCAAGTGGTCCACCGGACCTTACAGACCTCCTCTCCTCCGCATAAAGAGCAATAGACGCAACTGATGCATAATCCCCTGTGTATCTTTCTATGGTAACCACTATCTTACCGTCATCCCGATAGTATGGGAAAGGTATTTTTATACTCAGGGTTTCCGGAATCCCTGCCTTTACCCTAAGCATTCTTCCTTTCTTTCCGTCTATTTTAACCTTCTCCTTCCATATTCCCGAGGACTCATGATATCCCACTATCTGAAGTGTATAATCGTAAAGAGTATCCAGGAAGGGAATCTCGTACATGAGTTCTTCAGTATCATAATCAACAGAGATACCAGAAGGATATACCAGATATCCGTCTCTTTCAATCACATAGGGAGATGGTATGGAATCTCCAATCTTCACTGCAATGAATGGAATTTCAGCCACAGATATCCATGTATTTGTCAATATCTCACATCCATGAGTTTTCCCATAAACCAGATGCACCTCTCCATCATGATATTGTGCCTGAGGACCATATCCTTTATCTGTAAAGATAACATTCCCGGTGGTGTCCGTAAGATAAACCTTTCCATCCATCTCAAACAGGAGATATGCTCCTTCAACCATCCTGGGATGATGAGGGTCACCATCAACTTCCATGTAGGAAGGATAGGTATATGCCCATCTTATCTCCGGAGGAAGAGCAAGCCATCCTTCCTGCCATGCGATTCTTTTCTTTCCGGTTACTGTATTTTCCTCTATCCATACGCAGTAGAGTTTATCCCCTTTGTAAGAGAGAGAAGGTTCGTATGCAGGGAAGGCGAGCATGTTTATCTTCCATGGCTGTGTCCAGTTTCCTGTAAGGTCTCTTGTGCTGTAATACACATCTTCCTTATCACCCCATACCACATGGATTCCATAGTAACCCACAAGAGAAGGAGGATACCAGGGCATACTCACCAGGCTATCAACAACCTCCCATTCAGTGGGCGAATTCCAGTCTCCACGGAGATATTCTCTATAAAGTATGCTTCCCTCACCGAAGGAATTGAGAAGCATTGCGAGGCATATATTGCCATTGCTATTAAGTGCAAGGGAGGGAGCAATAGGCATGGGGTATGGGTCAGGCTGAGTGGGGTCCACATAGTCTTCCAGCAAAACATAATTCCACTCTTCAGGAAGTGAAGGCTCGGAAGTTTCCAGCAAAGACCACCATTCCATGCTATCCGCACCCCAGAGTTTATAACCCGTATTACCCGCTGTCCAGTAATGAGCAAGAACGTTTGGGAACAACAACTTCGCCCAAACGTACAGGGATGGATACCTCATATGTCCTATCCTCACCGGCCTTGACCATGTATGTCCATCAAAACTTGCTATACCCTTCGTTTGTCCACCATCGGAATACACATACACCCACTTGTTATATGCAAGGGCAAGTTTGTTCTGAGAGGAGAAATTCAGGTCTTCAGTGGAAGTGAGAAGACCAAGAGGATATCTTATTTCTATGGAGATAGGTGTGCTTTCATATCCGTAAACATCGTAGGAGGTCACAAAGTAGGTATCAATGTCTCCAGGAATAAAGTCAGGGAGGGTATCACAGAATACGCTGTCGTGAACATCGCCCACCAGAGCAGTATTTCTATAAATCCGATATCCGGAGAAGTCTATCTCTTTGTTCATCAGCCATTCAAAGTGAATAAGCAGGGTATCGCCTATTCTTCCAAAGGTATAAGTTACACCGCGAGGAGAAGCAGGAGGCTTAAAGTCATCCCATACAAGGTAGGTGGAAGAACCTATATTTCCAGGGTCGGAATACTGGGGGGTTTCCAATCCCCAGTAGCGATACCAGGAGTCATGTGTTTCCACCCACTGGAATGCCTCCCACATGGAGGTATGTCTGTTACCATCAAGGTCGGAGGGAACCGGGGGAGGATTATCATAAGGCCATATCTCGGTCTGTCTTACTGCATTCATCACATGGAAGTTAAACTCACCATGGTGGCAGGTATCGCCAGGTTGCCATTCTTCGTTTTCTATGTAAAAGTTTCCCGCTGTATCTTTGTCATCTGCACGAAATGCCGTTTCGTCGTATCTGCACGCAGTAAGTATTACCGTATTTTCATTCTCAAGGTTGTCTATAAATCCACCACTGAAGCATTGCTGCATCCAGAAAGTCCTGCGGTTGTACTCCACCCCTCTCAGGTGTTCCTCCATTCTTTCGTCAAGCATTCCATGGCTCATGAGGCACACACATGAATGTTCATCGGCCCCTGCAAGAGACCAGGGATTTATTGAGGTATATACAAATGCGTAGTTTCCTTTAATATCTATTTCTATACAGGCACGCTGGTCAGGTACATGATAGGTAGCGACCAGTTGAGGTTGTACAGGGTCGGAGATGTCCAGAACAAAAACCACTCCTGCGTTAGTATTTACATCATTTCCTGCAACAAAAAGATAATCACCGCTTCTCTCTGCAGCATAGACACAGTAAGGAGAAGAAGGTACCCACCGGGAGACCACCTCTGGCTGGGCAGGGTCGCTAATGTCCACAATCGTGATCTCACTGTAGTCTTTATAATAGCGGGCAACCACGAACATGTAAGTTCCCTTTATCACAGGATTTCTCCAGATCCACCACAAATTATCATAGTTCACACGACCAACCTCTTCAAGAGTTCCTCCATTGACTATGGAAACATAAGCCCACCAGCTCCTCCTATATTCCCCTACCACGCTTACAAAAAGATAGGTTCCTGCAGGACCATCGGGTATAAAGGTCTTGGTAGTAAGGTCCACTCCGTGCTCAAAACTTATAAAATTGCTATTGAAATTGGCAATATATGGTGAGGAGAGGTCGGAACAATCCACCAGGCATACATCCATTGCCTCTTCATCGGCTATACCACCGTAGTATCCTGTAATCCATGCTCTATTTCTTTCACATATCAATCCATATGCCTTAACCATTCTCGTCAGAGGGTTTTCAGGATCCTGAAGAGGAAGAGTGGCAAGAACTTCAGGATTATAAGGGTCTGGGGAAAGAATATGGAAATAAGCCTGTCCGTCTTTTGTGCTAACCACTCCCACATATCTCAGCGCACCTGTAGCATCCACACCGCAGGAGACATTGAAAATTCTATCTCCCAAGATTGGGGATATGCTTATGAGTTTGGGATTAGAAAAGTCGCTTATATCCAGCACTATCACCTCTTTTCCTGAAACAATGTAGAGGTAGTTTTCATAAACATCCATGCATCCCAGGTATTTTCTGAAGGTTCTCCAGCAAGCAGGGACAGGGAAGGCAATATATCCTTTTCCCGCCTCTCTTGGATTTAGTGGGTCTGTTATATCAAGGATTCTTATGCAGTTGGCAGGCGCTCCATGGTCAAATGTCCAGACAAAAAGATTGTCTTTCGGTCCCATTGGCTCTATCCCTGCATCAGGGTCCCCACTGGCAAGGGCATTAAAGATGTCAACAACATCGTGATAATAGGCGGAAGTGTCGGTGATTTTTCTAATCCCTTCCTCTACTGGAGCCTGATAGCGCGGATTTTTATTATTTGGCCAGTCTTCTCCATCCCCATACAGCACATGTATATTCTCATCAGGCCATCCATTCTTATACAGCAACTCCCACATGAGATAAGTATCATTCCAGAAGTCATCGTAAACCCCATCTCCCTTCTCCTCAGAGCCAGCATTCCATAGTCCTGCATTAACACTCACTCCCACAGGAACAAATGCACCGGGAGATAACTCCTCAGCAAACTCAGCATCTTCCTCCTTAAGCAACGCCTCAGCCTTCGCTTTAGCCCCTTCAGGTGTATCCCCGCAAATCAACACCGCATGATGATTGGGTGACTGCCCGAACAAAAGGAAAAGAGATAAAACAAGCATCTCCACCCCCTTTTAAGGGTTAATAAAGATAATCTTCCCCCTGAAAACCTGGGTGCCTGCCTTCAGGATGGGGAAATATACCCCTGAAGGCAAATCCAGAGGAATCCTGCACTCATGGGTACCCTCTCCTTTAAAACCCAAAGAAACCTCCTTCACCTTTCTCCCCGCTAAATCATACACTGAAAGAGTAACAAAAGAAGACTTAGTAAGAGAAAAGGTAAAAAAGAGTTTATAAATAGCAATGGAAGGAAAAGAAAAAGATGGCTCTTTATTCCTCTCTCCTATCCCCAAAAGTTCCCTCCGAGAATAGTAAATTTCCCAGTTTTTAAAGAAAGAACTGCCTCCCTCTGAATTATCTACCCATATAAGATGTGCCAATTGAGTATCAACTACTACACACGCTATACCTGAAGATGAATCAGTATTAGATGCGTTCTCAGGAGGAAACTCTCGAACCGTATCTGTATATACAGTGTAAAAAATATTAGATGTTCCATTTGTATGTGTCCAGGCAACATGAACCCTATTGTTTTTATCCACTGCTATTACTGGTGAACCAGAATAATCAATATCCACCAGCATCGGCTCCATCCACCGGCTTCCATCAAAGTAGGTATAATAGACTTCGCTCACCCCAGTCCTCTCCTCCCAAACCACATGAGGATTATTGTTCCTGTCAATGGCTATTCGAGGAGTGCAAGACTGACCTGAAAGATTAGAAATATTAACGGGTGAAGACCAGGAAACACTGTCAAAACAGGAGTAGAAAATATCATTGGTTCCATAATCCTTCCACACAACATGCAACCTCCCCAGAGAATCCACCGCTATATCAGCCCAGGCTGAATTGTCCCCTTCCTCACTCACAGCCTCCACAGAAGACCATGCATTTCCATCGAAATACGAATGCCAGATTTTTCCTCCATCAGGAGGATATGCCAAATCATGCCACACACAATGAACCGTATTGTCTAAAGGATTCACCGCAATCCTGCACCCCTGACAGGCATAAGGAACAGAATCAGATATTGAAACAGGGGTTGTCCATACCCCATCCTCACACATTGTCCACATTATCTTCCCTGTCTCATAATTAAACCAGACAACATGAACCCTGTTTAAGGTATCAACAGCAACATCGGGACCCCAACTGGCAAATGAATCATTGGAAACATTAACGGGTATAGTCCAGATTGAGTCTTTATAATAACAGGTATAGTAAATATCATTCACCCCGTGAGCACCAATAGAACCATCAACCTTCTCCTCCCATACCACATGCAACCAGCCCCTCCTGTCTATGCACATGGAAGGATAGGTGCTTAAACTCTCAGTATTCGATATGTTCACAGGAACACTCCAGCCAGAAAGAATAAAAGAAGATACAAGGAGAAAATATCTATGTTTAACCATCTTTTACCCCCCAATTTACCTTGATTTATCCAGAATTAACCTATGATTAAACCAACAAATCCCTCCTAACACCACTTTTCCATGCACATAATCTCCTCAAGCGATTTTCTTTCCCTTGGTTCCGGGGATTCTGCAGGATATCCAACGGTGAGTATCCCTGAAACATCAATATCCTCTGGAATTCCAAGAATTTTTCTCACCTCATCAGG
>JAPDKE010000031.1 GCA_029258725.1 bacterium
CCCCCCCTTATCAGGGAGAAATCTTTTCCCTCCCTCTCCTTCTTACTTCCTTTCATCCCCCTGAGAGAGAGGAAGAGTGAGGGATGAAATCTCATCCCCCTTGAACCCATCAATAAAAATATAATAAGTTCAAAAAATTTGTCAACCCCGCTTAGGCTGTATAAAATATCCAGGGTTATCCAGGTTATGGGGTTTTATGGAAGAGGTTTACCCTCTCCCTTACCCTTAAAAAGCTCCTCAGTCCTGGGGACCATGGGTTCTGCGCATGAAAATCAAAAACCCCGTTAAAAACAGCCTTTCAAAAATCAATTAGATATTCCTGACAAAGAGCTGGATTATCTTGTTATCACCACCCTTCCAAATTTCACATGATGACCTGCTTTGCACCTCCATATGTAAAGCCCATTTGCGACATCCCTTCCCAATTTATCTTTTCCATCCCAGTGAAATTCCCCCTTTCCATTATTTACCGATACAATAGCATCCACTATTTTTCTTCCAGCCACTGTATAAATGGAAAATCTTGCCATCCCATCCACATTTCCCCTTATGTAAAAGGTTATTTCTCCATGGGATGGATTTGGATAGGGAAGGACCTCAAAGAATTCCTCTTCCTCCATCACATAAACCGTTCTTTTTACAGCCCCCACATTTCCAGCAGGGTCTTTTGCAGAAGCCCAGAGGGTTAACTTTTCTCCAGGAGGCGCAGTGTAGGGAACAGAAACCCACCCTTTTTGAGAACTTCCCTCCTCATACCTGAAGTCAAAGGCAAGAAAATGGGTTTCTTCCCCAACACTCAGAGAAATATTTTTTTCGTTTCTCAGGTCCACACCGGATTCGTCCTCAACCACAAGAGCAATTTCACCCTGAGGGGCAATGTATGCACTATCCTCCAGTTCTTTACCCTTATAGATAATCTTCAGAGAGGGAGGTGTCCCATCCTCATACCAATTTTGGGTATCAACTGGAATTTCTGACTTTCCTTTATACCAGTAAACCACAAGGGCAGAATCCTTAAATCCATAAGGAAGATGAATTGATATGGAGTCTTTCATACTCCCCTTGAACAAAGGATGACCATCAACCACCACAGGAATATATCCAAGGGAAGTATCATAGGGAAGCGATGTCACGATTATATCTCCATCTCCGTAAAGTCTGAGTACTCCTGAATGGGTACTTCCCGCCGGAATGGATGAAATCTCATGAAAGTGAATTGGTGTTGCAGGGTCCCCAAAAAGGGTGTAGGTATAGGACCCGGACGACGTCCTGAGTGCTTCCATACACAGTTCACCGAAGGTATGTTTTGAGGAAAAGAGTTGGGCAAGCCTTAATCCAAGAGAATAGTTCTGCGATGCATAGGTTGCCCGTGTTGGTGCGAGAGAGGCAATTGCTCCACCATAAGGGTAAAGAACAGAATAGTCTCCGAGACTTCTCTCATCGGGTCTGTCAAAGTATCCTGCATTACAGGTTCCAAAGTAAAAGAAGGGGCATTTTGCTCCATTGGTTAGGTCTCCAATATCAGCCCTTAAAAATAATCTTTCATGAGCAAGCTGCTCTATGTTTCCGTGTCCCATATACGATACCCATGCACACCCCCTCGAAAGTGTTCTCTTTATATTTTCCCTTGCCACATTCATTTCAGGACCTTCCCAGGTATACATCTCCCCGTATATCTTTATCCTGTACATCCACTCGGGAAGCGCAAAGGAAATCTGTTCGCTCATGTAGGTGTTGGAAGAAGGAGGTTCTGATTCGTCATCTGCAAGGATAACAGCAGTAAACCTCCAGGGACCCATGGAAAGTTCGTAGTTTATGAGTTTTTCAATCCACTCCATTACCTCTGAAGGGGTTGATGCGGTCAATCTCCCTATGGGGATATCTGCTCTTGAATCTCCGGAAAGGTCCGTGAACCATCCATCCCAGCACGGATTTCCTGAAAGAAGGTCATTTTCGGAGATTAAAGTTCCTGTTTCGTGCACCGGAACAAGGTCAGAAGGGGGAGAAGAGCCAAATATGTTGCGGTAATCAAAAGAACCACTCCCCACAAGAAAATAAAAGGAAGGAGAAGGGTTCCAGTTGTATTGAGACCATATCACAAATCTCTTTATTGCAGAGGGGTCCTTTATCCCACCGGAAAAGTTGTTGTAAATTTCCTCGGTGGTTACCACCCTGACAATGGGAGATGAGAATGTATCAAGATGCTCTTCCCTCCAGGATGCAAGTTCGTAAACTGCATTGAGTAAGGAGGGATGGGTTATTGCAACCCAGTTTGCCCCCCCACTGAAAAGGGAATAAGGGTCTCCTCCCCTCACACCCACAGGTTCTTTAAACCCATCTGCCACATAATATTTTCTCCCCTCCTTCATTTTGAAACATACCCCATGTTCATATTCAACACCCGATAATTCAAGTGCATGGAAGGGGTCTGTTACATCAAAAACAAGAGAGCCATTTCCCTCAATTTTTACATCTCCGCCTGCTGAAGCCCTGAAAAAGCCTTCTTTTTCTATTTTTCCATGTTTTGTGTAATAAACCTCAAAGTAATCAAAGTAGAGTATCTTACCTTCATTGTGCAGTTCAACCCTTAAGGTGTTTTCCTCTCTCAGGTTTGTGCAGGGCAAGAGAAACTGTAAAGGCACGGTTTCTACCGAGGAAGAAACCGTATCCTCACCGAGTTTTTCATCGTTGAGGTAGAAGGAAAGAACATACTGGCTCCCGGTCTCAAGGTGAAGGGAGATAAAGATTTCTCCCTCAGGTTCCGGGGAAACAAGTTTGAATTTTCTTTCAAACACCGCAACAGGGGATGCTATTATGTTGTCCCATATGAACCTCAAACCTGAAAAGGATGGACAGGTGGAATCCTGTTCAAAGTGAACCGTATCAGGGAAAAGGAAATCCCGGGGATTTGAGGGTTTTGAATATATCCTGGGATACTCAATCTCATCATGTCCCCATGTGAGCCAGTAAAAATTTGTATCCGCATAGGGATTTTTGTAAAGTGAAATGGAACTGGTTATCTCATTCTTCCCCCATCCCTCAAGGTCCTCCGCATAGAAATAAAGATATTCTCCCTCCTCCCATATTTTATCGGTGTCTCCATGAAAGTAATACGGGATGGTATAGGGAAGAAAATCAAAAATTGTGTCATAAAGGACCTCACTCATGTTTATTGCCCTTGCACCACCTGAAAAAATCCTTATGCTTTTTGGATTTACCTCCTCTGGATTGTATCCCGCTTTTTCTATATCCTCATAATCAAGCCTGTAAACTCCTTTCTCAAGCACCCCTATCTTTATCCATTCTCCTCCTTTCCTTTTCCCCTTTATCCTTATTCTCTCCTTCCTCACCTCAAAATCTATCTTTATCTTTTTCCTCACCTTTATCTTCCCATCCTCCAAAACAAAGGGAAAAATCCTCAGGTCAAGATAGCCATGAGAATTTCCAAGCACGGAGCAGGGAGGAGGGGAGTAGTTTCCGTAAGGGACCGTGCTTCCATCAGGGGAAACACATGGAGGAGGAAGTCCCGGAAGATATTCCTCCTCAAGCACCTCCCATTTAATTCTTTCAACCTTTCCACCGGGCTTCAGGTGAAGGTCCTGGAAGGGAAGAACCGGAACCCCGGGTCTTCCGGGATAGCCACACCCTTCAAACCTGTAAAGAACATAATTCTTTACCGTATCCACCCGAAGAGGGGGGAGTTCCCAGAGGAGAGAGAAAAGCAAAATCATTCTATCTGCTCCGCCTCCTCCACCAGCATTATCGGAATTCCATCCTCTATCCTGTATGCAAGTTTGCAGTTATGGCATATCAATTTATCATTTTTCTCATCATATTCAAGGTCCCCCTTACACCGGGGACAGGCAAGAATCTCAAGCAATTCAGGGTCTATTGGCATTTCAACCTCCAGGGGTTAGGGGTTTTCCAGGAAGGGTGAAGTACTTTCCCCCAAGGTGAAGAAGAACACTTCCTTCTTTCCAGTATTCACCAAAGAGTTTTTTATCAACCTCGTAATGAACAATCTCTCCCACGAAAAGCACGCACTCTCCAACCTCCATCCTTTTTATCACCCTCCCCTCAAGATAGCCAGCGCATCCTTTTATCCTTGGAACCTTCACCTTCTTTCCATCCTCCACCTCAAATCGCCTGAGTTTATCAACCTTCCTTCCACTTCTTGTCCCGCAGAACCACACATCCTCAAGCATATCTTTTCCTGGAATATTCAGAATGAATTCATCGGTTTCCATGAGATTCCTGGTGGAGAGATGTTCCTCATCCAGTGCAAATGCAACACAGAAAGGTTCTTCACTCACAGGCATGTTCCACGCAACCGCACACACATTTCCCTTCCCATTCTTATCCACGGTGGTTAAAAGAACCGTTAACTTTGGATGGAGCATCCTGTAAGCCTCCATATCCTCCTCCTTTTGAGGTAATATACACGGGATAAAGAAAGGTGTCAACCTCAGGGAGGGGAGAAGAGGTAGAGGAGAATGCCGGCATCTGCAAGGGTCAGGAACCAGAGGAGGAGGTTTTTTGCAGGAGGAAGATAAGCCATGAAAATAATGTAGGGAATGAAGAAAAGGAAAAAGCCCACTTTCACAGGGACTGGAATAAGGGAAAAACTCTCCTTAAGACTCCTGAGGGGTCTTCTGCACCTTTCGCAGAATATTGCATCCTTTCTGTTCCTTTTTCCACACCTTTTGCACATCACCGGCTTTTCCTTCCTTTCAATCTCAAGCGCAGTCCTCAAATTCCTTGCCCTCAGCCCAGCATCCGTTTCCCTTCCCTTTACAAGAGAATCAGCCCGCTCATAAAACTCAATTGCCTTTTCCCATTCTTCCCTTCTTTCATGAATCATCCCGAGTCTTCTCAAAGTTCCAAAGTCCTCAGGATTCTTTTTATACCTCTCAAGCAGTTCTCTAAGTTCTCTTTCCTCCTTTTCCCTTTCTTTTAAGACCTCCCTTGTCCGGTGAACCGCATATAACACGAAAAATCCAGCAACTGCAAGAAAAACAACCAGTGCCTGAATGCTTCCCTGAAGGATAAAAAATATGGAGAGGAGCAGGAAAAAGGCACCGATAAATCCAATTCCAAAAATCTCGGAGTGAACACTCTTTATCCATATTCTCTCAATAATGCTCCAGTAAATAAAGGTTGCAAAAAGTATGTAAAGAAGACCATAGTAAATGTAGTAAAGGAAATAAGCAAAATCACTCAAGCCCCACCTCTTCTTTTAACCTCTCTATTTCCTTTGGTGTTAATTCCCTGTATTCTCCTGGTTTCAGTTTTCCAAGTTTTACAGGCCCCTCCCTTATTCTTACAAGTCTTTTAACCCTGTATCCAAGGTGTCCCAGCATCCTCCTTATCTCCCTTTTCTTTCCCTCCTTCAGAATAACCTTTATTCTGTTTTTCCCTTTCTTTTCAATGTACTCCGCCTTCATTTTTCCATCTTTTGTCTCTATTCCCAAAAGGAGTGAATAAATATCATCATCCGGCTCCCTGTCAAGTTCCACGAGATACTCCTTCTCCACCCCGTACCTGGGATGGGTCAATCTCTGGGAAAGTTCCCCATCGTTTGTGAGAAGCAGCAATCCTTCTGAATCAAAGTCAAGCCTTCCAACAGGAAATACCCTCACCTTCAGGTCCTTTAAAAGTTCCTTCACAAGCGGTCTTCCATAAGGGTCACGGGGGGCTGTAAGATATCCTCTTGGCTTGTAAAGTGCAATGTAAACCGGTTTTTCCCTTTTTAACTTCTTCCCCTCAACCTCCACAACATCCCTTATCGGGTCTATGTGCGCAACTATGTTTCTCACAATTCTTCCGTTGACTCTTACCTTACCTTCCCTTATCAGTTCCTCTGCCTTTCTCCGTGAGGTCAATCCAGAGGAGGCAATGAACTTAGAGAGTCTCATCTTCCAGGGGTGGGAGGTCCTGAAGTGAACGAAGATTAAAAGCCTTCAGAAACTCATCGGTTGTTCCGTAAAGGGAAGGTCTTCCAACGGTCTCCTTCTTTCCAACGACCTTTATAAGCCCCATATCAAGCAAATTCCTTATAACCCATCCTGAATCAACCCCCCTTATCTCGTCTATCTCTGCCTTTGTTATTGGCTGGCGGTATGCAATTATTGCGAGGGTTAGAAGTGCACTCCTTGAAAGTTTCCCCCTTCTTCCTCTGAGTTTTTCAATGAGTTCACCATACTCAGGAAGGGTGAGCATGATAAATCCTCCCGCAACCTCCTTTATCGTAAAGCTCCTTCCGGTATCCCGGTACTCCTGATTGAGGACCTCAACAAGTTTTCTCACATCCCCTGGAGAAATACCCAGTATCTCCCCCAGTTTTCTTGGGGATACCGGCTCAGGAGAGGAGAAAAGCAGTGCCTCAAGTCTCTTTTTAATTTCGTTCATCTCACGAGTTTCAATATAAAGGCTAAGGGAAGGAAAATCAAGGGGTAAATGAAGAGGTAGAGAAGGGGAATGGATGGAAGGGGGATAAAGAGGGGGATGGATGAGGCAAGGAGGAGTTTGAGGAAGTAATCGGATACTTCAACGAGTTTTTTCCGGTAAGGGATTGAGAGAAGGAGAAACTGGAACATTGCAGAGAGGGAGGTTGAGAGGGCAAGGGCGCGGTAATCAAGATATGGTATGAGCAAAAGGGCTATGGTTATGTTCAGCCCCATGGTTATCCAGCTTATTCTCATGGGAGTTTTCACATCCTTCTTTGCGTAATACATGGACTGGAGAACCTTTGAAAGGGAAAGAAATGGTATTGCGATAAGATATAAAACAAGGGTCCGGGATGTTTCAAGAGAATCAACCGCCATGAAGTTTCCCCTCTCATAGAGGAGTCTTACCAGAGGAAGGGAGACTTTGTATAAAAGAAGGGCCACGGGAAGGGTTAGAAGCAAAGAAATGCGAACTGCGCGCAGAAATGCCTCATGCTCATCCTCCCCTCGTGATACCTTCCTTGAAAGTTCGGGCAGGGCAACGGTTGAAACCGCAACACCAAACATCCCGTAGGGCAACTGCATGAGCCGGTATGCGTAGGCAAGGTATGAGACAGCACCGGGGATGAGAAAAGAAGCAATGAATGTGTTAACCGCAACGTTTATTCTGGTTGCTGCAAAACCAATGAATACGGGCCCCATGAGTTTTAGCGTTCTTATAACCCCGGGATGAAAGGAAAGAGAAGGTCTGTAACCGTGGAAGAATAAAAATGGATACTGGAAGGCTGCCTGTAAGAAACCTCCCGCAAGAACACCCAGAGCCACTGCCTTTATTCCCAATCTTTGTGAAAAGAGAAGTGAGATACCGATGATGGAGAGATTGAGGAACACCGGGGCAAAACCTGTTATAAAGAATCTTCCAAAGCAGGTAAGTGCACCCATGAACATTGCGGCAAGAGAAATTAAGAGAAGAAAGGGAAAGCAGAGTCTTGTTAAACTCACGGTGAGTTCAAACTTCCCCGGGATTGTGTGAAATCCTCCTGCAACGAGATTTACAAGCACGGGAGAGAAGATAATACAGAGGGCAACGAAGAAAGAAAGAAACAGGAAAAGAAAGAGAAAGAATGAATTAAAGTATTTCCATCCCTCCTTTTTATCCTTCTCCATGTATTCCGTGAATACCGGAACAAATGCAGCATTCAATCCTCCCTCTGCAAAGAAATCCCTGAAGAGATTTGGAATGTTAAAGGCAACCCGGAATGCATCCATCTCCATTCCAGCACCAAAAAGATATGCAAATACCATCTCCCTCCCAAGCCCGGTTATGCGGGAGAGAAATGTTCCGGTGGAAAATCCAAAAACCTTTTTCAGTGTTTTAAAGGATGAGCATTGCATCTCCATAGGAGTAGAACATGTATCCCTTTTCTATTGCCTCTTTATAAGCACGGAGTATGAGGTCCTTACCCGCAAATGCGCAGACGAGCAAAAGAAGAGTTGAACGTGGGAGATGGAAGTTTGTTAAAATTGCGTCAACCCCGCGGAAGTGATATGGAGGGTAGATGTAAAGATTTGTTTCCCCTTCTTTTGCATGAAACACTCCATTTTCATCAACGACTGTTTCAAGGGTTCTCACCACGGTCGTTCCAACGGCAAATATCCTTCCTCCTTCCCTTCTTCTCCTGTTCAGTTCTTCCGCAGCTTCAGGGGCTACCCTGAAATACTCCGGTTCCATTCTGTGGTTTTCTATTTCCCTTGCCTTTATGGGTCTGAATGTTCCAAGACCCGAATGGAGAACAATCTTTACAATCCCGCACCCCTTTTTCTCAATTTCTTTAAGTATTTCCTCTGTGAAGTGAAGACCTGCCGTTGGTGCAGCAACCGCACCCTTAATCCTTGCGTAAATCGTCTGGTACCTTTCCCTGTCAATGGGTTCGGGCTTTCTTCTTATGTATGGAGGAAGGGGAACCTCTCCGAGTTCCTCAATCAACTCATCAACGGGTTTCTCCCCCCAGAATTCTGCAATTCTTGTCCCGAAGGTGGGGTCCTTTTCTATTATCCTGCAGAAGAGTTTATCCTGGAACGATATAACCTCTCCCGGTGGAGCCTTTCTTCCGGGTCCTGCAAGAACCTCCCACCGGTTTCCACCAAGGGGTCTCAGGAGAAATATCTCAACCTTTCCTCCGGTTCTTCTTTTTCCATGAAGCCTTGCAGGAATCACCCTTGTCTCATTGAGAACCAGGCAGTCTTCAGGATTTAGGTATTCCACTATTTCCTTAAACTGTCTGTGCTCAAATCTCCCGTTTCTGTGAAGGACAAAAAGTTTACTCTCTCCCCTTTTCCGGGGATACTGTGCTATCCTTTCCGGTGGAAGTTCATATGAGAATTCCTCAATTTTCATGAGAAGATATTAAAAGTTCTTTTCCTTCCTGTCAATAAGACGATTTTTCCTTAATACAGGAAGACATCCAGAAAATAAAAGACCAGAATGCTCAATGTGCAAAATTGCCACACCTCTCAGGCTGAAGGTCATGAGGAACCTGCCATCCTGGGGAGTGAATGAGACCCCTTACCTCAGAAAGCAGTTCTGGGAAAAAATTTGATTTTGAGAAGAGGCACGTTGACAGGGATTTTTCCGGCTGGTATTATTCTGGCATGAAGGAAACGACCAGAATCAGGTGGACATATCCCCAAAAGGTCCAGGTACCGGAGAGATTCCGGAGGTATTTGTGGGACTATGGAGATTATGCACCGCTTGAGAGGCTTATAACAAGAGTCCTCAGGTATGGAGATTTTGAGGAAATAAGGGAAATTTATGAGAAATATCCAGAAGAAACATTCACTCTTGCCATGAGGTATCCCGATGTAAAAAGAGGGGTTAGATTCTGGATAAGGAGATGGCATGAAAGGACAGATGGATGAGTGGTGTAAAAAAATGCATGGACTTGCAGAGATGATTCAGAGGAAGTTTTCCGGGTTTTATCTTGCGGGGGGAACCGCACTTATGCTGAAACATCGTTACAGGGTAAGTGAAGATCTGGACTTTTTCAGTACACGATATTTTTCCCGCCGCAGGATTTCACAGAGAATGAGGAAAATGTTTTCAGTGGAGAAGGAGGAGATGGGGGAAGACAATTAATGCGATTTATGCCTCACAAGCAAAAGAAATCCCACAAGCATTCCTGCATATCCAAGGAGGAATACAGGCCAGGGGAAATTTCCGGGCATGTAAGTTAAAAATCCATCTTTCCCTTCCTGAGCAAGGATTCTTAAAGGTTCCCAGATAAAGGAAAGAAACATAATAAATGCACCGCTTACTCCCATTGCATAGGAACCGGGGGCGGGTTTTGGGTCCTTATTTCTCAAAAGCACAAGGGATGAGAAGACTATGAACATGATGGATACCAGAACAGGTGCAAGGAATGGGGCAAACCAGGGAAGGGGGATTAAGAAGAGTATATCCCAGTCGGTCCAGTGAACGGGCCACCCAATCATCCACCTGAGCCATATGTAGTATGTTATATCCCACACACCAAATGCGAAGAGGAAAAAGAGAAGCCTTCTCAGGAAATTGTTTCTTCTTGATGAGAGGTATGCAACAGCCCCGAGCATGACAAGTGTGGCAACTTCCCTCCCGAGTTCAATCATGTATAAATGGGGGTCAAATGAAGCAAGGGGGAAGAGGCGAGAAGGAGGATCGTAATACAGGTGGCGCAGATACGCCACCACTGCCCCTTCCATGTATCCCATTGCTATCCCGAAGAGAGTAAGCGCAACCAGACGCGACCGCGTCCTCATAAGAGGAGGTTTTTCACCAGTTCTCTGAATTCCCTTTCCTTTATCGGTTTTCTCATATACCAGGTCCCGCCCTTTTTCAAGACCTCTCCTGCAATCCCTTTCCTTTTACCTATAACCATGAGCGGGACCGCAGGACATATCTTTGCAAGTTTTTCCAGATTATCCAGTCCCACCCGGTCAATGTCAACCACCATAAGCGTCCATTCATCGCATGCGATTTCATTGCCAATCTCGCTCTCCTCCACTACCATGCAGCCGGGCAGGCATCTTTTTATAACGTCACAGTATCCATCCACCCAAACAAGAACTCTTTTCATGGTATTATATAAAAATACAAAAATTGTGCCAGAATTACCTTATCCCGAGTTCTTTAATGAGCCTTGATAAATACGTATGCTGGATTCCAAGCAGTTTTGCTGCTTCCTTCTGGGTTTTGGTTTTTGAAAGAACCCTGAGTATATAGTCCCTTTTGAAATCCCTGATGGCATCCTCAAGAGGCTTTATCTTCCCTTCATCCCTGAGCTTTCGTGGTATGATAATTTCCTCTGGTTTTATAACCTCATCCTTTGCAAGAATTACCGCCCTTTCAATCACATTCCTCAATTCTCTTGCATTCCCAGGCCAGTCGTATGCAAGGAGTTTATCCTCTGCCTCTGGAGAAAGTTTGCTTACCGGTTTTTTCATCTCCCTTCCGGCTATTCCCAGGAAGTGCAGGGCAAGGGGAATTATGTCCTCTTTTCTTTCCCTCAGAGGTGGAATGTGGATGGGAAATACATTAAGCCTGTAATAAAGGTCTTCCCTGAATTTTTCTTCCTTTACCAGGTCTTCAAGATTCCTGTTGGTTGCGCATATAAGTCTTGTGTCAACCTTTATGGTCTTTATCCCTCCCAGTCTTTCAAAGGATTTGTATTCCACAAATCTCAAAATCTTCTGCTGGAGGGCAGGGGAGAGGTCTCCCACCTCGTCGAGCAGGAGTGAACCACCATCTGCAAGTTCAAACTTACCTTTCTTGGATTTTGTTGCACCCGTGAATGCTCCCTTTTCGTATCCAAAAAGTTCTGATTCAAGCAGGTTATCGGGAATTCCTGCACAGTTTATGGCAACAAATGGACCGTGTTTTCTCGGGCTTTTTGAGTGTATGTATCTTGCCACAACCTCCTTTCCCACCCCGCTTTCTCCGGTGATAAGAACGGTAACATCAGTTGATGCCACCTGCTCTGCAAGTTTCAGTATTTCCTCAAATTTTTTGCTTCCCCACACCGGTCTCCACTGGATTTCTTCTATCTCCCTGAAACTCCTCCATCCCTCCTCAAGCCTTTCTTTTTCTTTCTTTTCAATTATTGCTCTGGTTGCATACACTGAGAGTCTTTCAATGATTTCTGCATCCTTCTGTGTGTATGAACCGGTTTTCTTGTTTACGACCTCAAGAACCCCAATGGTGCGGTTGTCTATTTTTAATGGGATTGCAAGGATTGACTGGGTTGTAAATCCTGTCTGTTTGTCTATTTCCTGATAGTACTTGCTTTTTATCTCTCCCTTATCCACAATCATCGGCTCTCCGGTCTCAACAACCTTTCCTGCAATTCCCTGTCCGTATGGAACCCTTAGAGAAAGGAGTTTTTCACTCACATCCCCTGTGGCTGCTGCAAAGTACAGTTCATTGAATCTCTCGTCAAGAAGGAGGAGAGAGGCACCTTCAGAATCCGTAAGGGAGGTTGCGGACCTGAGAATCACATCAAAAAGACTCTCCAGGT
Organism: bacterium; assembly: GCA_029258725.1. GTDB lineage: Bacteria > Hydrothermota > UBA3072 > JAPDKE01 > JAPDKE01 > JAPDKE01. The sequence goes on from JAPDKE010000031.1 coordinate 11,996, forward strand.
CCACAGCAGCAATAATATCCTCAATCCACTTCAACAGAACCTCAGTGTTTTCCTTTTTCATAATTCCCATTATACAAATCTATAACTTTTTTTCAAGGGGGATGTAGAAGAGGCGAAAATCGATACTTTTTGGCGGTATCTCCTGTTGAAATCTTTTGCAGGGGAACTATTTTACATCCGAACGTTTTCTTTTACGATTTTTTCTATACAGAAAATGAATTTGGTTGCTTTTTCAATGTATTCTTTTACCTCATCTTTTTCAAACGACACAAAATCTTCATAATCACTTTCTCCTCTCAAAAGGAACATCCTGTCGTAAAATTTACCCATTTCACGGGGGACTATTCCAGGTTTTACAAATTCTCGGTGAAATAATGCACGGACTCCGGAATGTTTTGATGCTATAAGATTTTTCGTTCTTAAAAGAGAAAGTACCGCATAGAACATTGCGTAATAAATTCTGTTTACACAGGAATTATATCTTTCATTTTCAAAAAGTATTTCTGCATCTTTCAGTGTTTCACGGGCCCGGACAAGCCGATATTTTATAAGACGTACAATATCTTCCTTCACAATCTTACCCCTTCCTCTTCTATAAAATGCCTTATTTCAGAAACATTGTAGGGAAAAGAGTTCCATTCATCCCGGGTACGAATTAAGGGGCTTATAAGAATATCATGTTCAAGTTCAAACTGAAAACAGACCTCCAGAATTTCCTCTTTTTTCTCTTTTTTGTCTACGAGAATAAGAATAGGGTATCATCTCCTCTTGCCTTTGAGCCAAAGAGAATAATTTCTGTCTCAGGAACTATCTTTTTTATCTTTTCTACCAGCCTTTCCAGGATTCTTTTCTCTTTTGCTCTCATACCTCAAATATATCCCCAACGGCAAAAATGTCAAGGCGAGGGAATTGAAAAAGTATCTCACTGAGGGTCAATAACTTATCAAAAAATTAAATTTTTTTCTAAAGGAAATCCCGGGAAAATCAGTATATATAAATAAAAGGGTCTCACAGGGAGGTTAAAATGAAAGAGAGACTCATTGAGAAAATTCTTGATGGAGGTGTAAGGCTACCCCAGGACCTGAAGGAATGTGATTTTCTTCCCCTGCTTGCAATGAGGAAGGATGAGGCAGTGGTCTTTCTCCAGACGATTTCGCAGGTGCTTTCAGGGAATTATGGGGAAGTTGAGGAAAGGGTAACTAAGGACAGTGTGCTTAACTATAACCTCATACCTTCTTTTCTCCGGTGGCTGGAGGAAGTGGAAAGGGTGGAATGGAGGTTTTTAATGAAGTGGCATAGGGTTCCGGGAAATGGAAAGTGGAGAGGGTTACTGGAAGAATACAGGAAGGAGATAAGAAATTCTGATGAATTTCTCTTTGTTATGCTCAGGAAAAGGTGCAGGAGTGATGAGGAAAGGGCGGTTTTTATGACCTTTCTTGCAAGAAGCGTGTTCCCTCCTCTTTCTCTCTATCATCTCCTTAATCCTTTCCCCCGGATTTTTTCCTTTTATGGATTGCTCAGGTGTCTGGAGGGAGAGAAAGCGCCTCTTCTTTTCCCATCCCTCTTTTCCCTTGAAAGAAAAGGACTTTTGAGAAAAAGCAGGATGGAGCCCATGTATTGTGTTCCTGAATGGATAAAAAGAAAAATCATGGAGGTGTAAAATGAAGACTCTGGAAGTTTTTAATAAATGGATGGAGTTCATGGAAAAAAGAAAGGTAAAACCTGCGGAGGATGGTGAAATGAAAAAGTTGCTGGATGAGACAATGGAGTATATGGATGAGGATGAGTTTCTTTTCCGTCTTATAAGGAAGTTCAGGCTTTCGGCAGATGAGGTTGCGATATTCCTGGCGTCCTTTGCCGAGTTCATGCTCATGGACAGGGTGTTTATGTTCCATGTTTTGAGGAGCCTGTGGAAGGAGCCGGGGGAATACCTCAAAAGGCTCAGGTTACTTGATAAGAGGGGAAAACTTGTTGGAAAAGGATTGCTCGTCCCCGCGGAGGCAGGAACATTTCCGGGATTTTACAGGATAAGGTATTCTCTTGTTGAGAAGATTCTCGGAATAAGAACTGGAAGGAGAAGGTGGAGAAAAAAGGAAATCGTCTGGTATCCCTATCCTGATGGGAGGTAAATTTTTTATGATGATGAACGTATTAAAGATAAAAAGGAGGTTGAAATGGAAGGAATAAGGGATGCCCTTGTTTTTCTTCTTTTTGCCTTTTTCTTTTTCCTTGTCATTTACATCCTTGTTGGCAAACCCATCGTTATCTGGATTTACATGATAATAGCCTGGATTTTCCTTTCGGTCTTTGTGGGAAAGGAATGGGAGTGGAAGGGGATGGAGTTTGGAACCGGATTCATGTTTTCCTTCCTCCTTTCTCCTGTTGCCGCAATGCTTTTTGGAATATTCCATGTGCTGGAGGGAAAGGAAGTGAAGAAAAGAGAGAAAAAAGAAGAAATGGAAAAGGTTATAAAGGAAGAGAAGGAGCCGGTGGAGAAAAAGAAAGAACCCGAGAAAAAGGGATGGGAAAAGGTGCTGGAGGAATCAGGGGCGGAATACTTTGACATAGGGCTTGATAGTATGCTTGTTTTCAAGGATGAGGGAGTGAGGATTTTGAGGGACCTGGGATATTATGCAAAGGAGGCAGGGGAGCTCATAGATTCAATACCGGTGATTCTCATGGAAAATATCCCGAAGAGCGAGGTTAAAAAGATATGCAAAAAACTTGAGAAGGCATTTAAGATTGACCTCATACCGAAGAAAGGAGGGAAGAAATGAAGAAACTCATCGCACTTTTTCTTCTCTTTATACTTCTCTCATGCACTTCATCCAGACCATCAGATGCACAGATAATAAGGGATGCAAGGGCTTACTTTTATGAAATATGCAGGGAGACGGGAACCCTGAACCTAACCTACAAGGGAGTTCCTCTATATCTGGCAATAGATGATATTCCCATGAAGGTTTTGAGGGTTGAAAGAGACCCCTATGAGAAGGATATGGTAACCGCTGTTGTTGAAAATGGAGCAATTCCAGGAATTCCGATAGTTTTGATTTATCAGAAGACACCTTATGGCTGGAAATTGAAGTATGCAAGATAAACAGGGGGGGAGGAATGAAGAGAATTTTACTCCTCTTTTTTCTTTTTCTTGCCTGTGATACCCCGGAAAAACTCATGAGAAAGGCAAAAAATGCGGAACTTCAGAATTTTTATACTGGAGCGTTGAGGTATTATGAAAAAATCCTCAGGAAGTTTCCTGATTATGAGAAAAAAGACAGTGTGTATGTGCGGATGCTGGAACTGTGCAGGGAATGGAACCTTGATTCTCTTTATGTTTCCCTTGTGAGGAGATTTGCAGAGGAAGGGAAAGACCGGGAACTTCCTGGAAAATATCTTTATGAAGGTGGCCTACTCTGTGAGGAAAAACGGATTGCGAAAAGGTTTCCCGAAAGGGCAGAGAGCCTTTACCGGTTGGTCATTGAGAAGGCACCTCAAACAGGATGGGCGGACAGTGCGAAGAGGAAAATAAAATACCTGAATGAAAAGATTTCCCTACCCTACGGGAAGGTCTATGTCTGTGAGGTATGCGGAAAAGTGTTAAGGGCAGAAAAGCATGTAAAACTTCCAAGGAAGTATCGCTATTCTTATACTTCAAAATATCCCGTGGAAAAAATAAAGAAGGGAAGATGCTACGAGCACGAGATAATAAAGGTAAAGACGGGAAAAATATATAAATGTCCCATCACAGGAAAGATTGTAAAAAGAGATGTAAAAGTTGTGGAATGCATGAGGTGTGAAAAGGATAAATACAGGGTGGAAGTGGTCTCCGATTCCTCCTGCTGTCCTGGATATTCGTATGCAATGATAAGTCTGGGGAATACATGGGAGGAGATTTACGAGATTCTTGGAGAGCCATCAGAGAGAAATTTTATAGGGGCCGACTTCTTTTTTGTGGAATATAAAACTCTTTTCGGTGGATTTTTAATGTTGCTCTTTAAGTATTCTTACTCCGATGGAGATTACATTCTTGTAGGGGTTCAGGGGTTGAATTCGGAAAAATATCCCTATTATTTCGCCAAGATAGGTTATTTTCCTGGCGATTATTCCATGAACTGTCTCGGAATCCCCACAGGAAGACTGAAAAGAGAAAAGGGAATGTGGTATTACGAAACCTATGTAGCGGGAGAAAGAAGATGGATAAGGATGTAAGATTTTTGGGGAACTGCATCGGAGGGAGGGATGAAGGATTATGAACTGTTGAAGAAAATCTATCCATGGGAGAGGGTGGAAGGAGTGAGAAAGGGGCTGGAGAGACTTTCCGGGAAAATGGAGAATTACATCCCGTTTGAAGAAATAGGGCTTGCTCTTCTTTCCATGAACAGGTGTTCTTTTGGTAATGCAGTGAGGAATCTCATTGATGTCTGCCTTTTATACCTCTATGCCCTGCGATGGATTGATGATGTTGAATTAACCTCGGGATACCTCAATCCTGAAACAGGTTTGACATTGCTTAAAATGAAAATGGACTTTGTGATTGAGAATGTATGGGAGATTTTTGAAGAGTGGAAGAAGAAAAGGGAAGACCACATTACACAGACTGCGGCAGTTTATGCCCTTTATGGAATATGGGGAATTCTACTCCGCTTTGTGGAGGACATGGAGAAACTCCACCAGGACCCGGAGTTTGCAGAGAACATATATGAGAAAATGGCAATCTCTTCTTTTTACATATTGCTTGCAAATGAAGAAGAGGCGGAGGAATTCAGAAAGTTTGTATGGAAGGGATATTCCTCCCTTTATCCACGGGAACTGGAGGAGAGGATAAAAAAGGCAATTCCTCTGGAGAGGGTGGAGGAGGTTAAGGAGTTTGTAAATACCGTGATGGAGCCGGGTGAGGATGAAGAACCGATAGAAAAACTTGACCATGCCCCCATTTTACATTCACTCAAAAAAGAGGGTTATCGCCCGAATCCTCATGAAGAAATCAGGTATCTTTATTCCACCATTGAGAATCTCTTTCATCTTCCTTATGAGATTTCTGCTGCTGTGGGGTTTGTGAAACTCTATGCCGCGTTGCTTTATCTTGCGGGAAAGATAAACAAAAATGAGTTTGAAAAGGCAAAAGAGGATGTAAGATTTGCAAGAAGGATGATAAAGGAAAGAGGAAGGGATTTTGGTGGGCTCTATGATGTTTTTAAAAAGGTTGAATTTGCAATGGTGAGTCTTCCCTATTTCTTCTTTTACCGTCTTTTTGCGGGGTTTGCAAGGAAGGGGATGATGATACTCATGAGGAGGATTTTACACGTGCTTGAAAGGATACATAAGGAAAATCTTTCTCTCAGGTTTCATATTTCTTACGGGGATGTGGTTCTTATCTATCTTGCGCAGGTTATGGATGAGCATTTCATTGATACCAGAATTTCTGGTTATGGGAATCCATGGGAGGAATTGAAAAAGGAATGTATGGAATGGAAGGATGAGGTGAGGAAGGCAATAAAAGCAATAAAAGAAAAGGGAGGTGAGCATGCTTGACAAAAAGAAAATCACTGAGGAACTTGAGAGGTGGGAGAGGGAGATGCAGGAGAGAAAACCTATAGGGGATGGGGTGGAGATTTATGTGGATAAGGAGGAGGTAAAAAGGAGGATACCTGCTGAAAAGGTTGAAAGGTTAAAGGATGTTGTGAGGTATCGTTTTTCTCTTGAAGACCCGAAGGATGTTGCGTCAAGGGTGTTCAGCGGGATACTGCTGAATGGGGCTTATCGTGAGTTTTTAAGAGGTTTCCTCTGCACTCTTTATCTTGCGGGGAAGATAGGGGATGAGGAATTGAAGAGAGGGCTTAAGGATGATGGTGAGTTGAAAAATATTCTTCACGAAAAGGGAAAAGAGGTTGAGGAGTTTTACAGAATTTTTGACCTGCTTGATGGAATGGACTTTGAGGTGGATGGAATTCCTTTTGTTTTCAGGCAGGTTGCAGGGGGATGTGGGCTTTTCCTTGCCTGTGCTTTGAGGGAGGTTGTGGACTATCTTGACAGGGTTCATAAAGGTGAAAACCCATCGGAATCTTTCCTTGTTTCTGCCTATCTGGTTGACTTCCTCTGTTCTATCACAGGATGGGAGTTCAGGAAGATGAGAAGGTTTAAAATTGAAGAAGGGAGGGAGTGATGTTTTTACTTTTATCCGTAATCTCCTTAAGGGCTCTCTCCCCCGAAATCATTCCAGGGGAGGGAATAAAGCAGGTGAAGATAGGGATGGGGTATAAAGAGGTGCTGAAAAATCTGGGAAAGCCAACCTTCGCTACTTTGCTTGAGCATCTGAATTTTGAGCAGTGGAGGTATCAGGTAAATCCTGAAGGACTAATCATAGTAAATTTTTCAAGAGAGACAGGGAGGGTAAAAACGCTCTTTTTCGAAGGCGTTCCCGGAATGTATGTAACTATTGGAGGAAAAAAGATAAAAATGGGAAGTTCCTGGAAGATATGGAATAAAGAGACAAGAAGGAGAAATCTTTTTCTTGGAGAGGAGATAATCTATGAGGGAAGGAATGAGTTAGTGGTGTTAGAGTGGCTGAATGGAAGGCTATGGTGCATAGGGGTTTTTGAGCCTCCTGGAAAGATGGGAGCGAGGAAAGTGAATGAGAAAATGCTTGTTCTTTTCAGGAAGATTCTTGCCTCCCCAGATGATTATGTGGGAAAAGATGTAAAACTTCATCTCTGTTTTGGAAGTTTTCTTACCGCTCACCTTGATATGTCCCGTCCGTACTATCCTTCGGATAGATATGTTGAATTCAGTGCCTTTCTTGAGGATGCCTTTCTTGACAGGTTCTTTATACGCAAGAGCAAGGCGGAGTTACTGTATCACCTGAAAAGCGGTTCTCCAATCACCATCTACGGAGTGGTAAAATCCTCCGCCTACAACTTCCCATGGATTGAAGTAAACAGGATTGAAGAGGGATGGAAATGAGACATGCTTGACATGAAACGGTGGGAGGGGTATAATGGGGAGAGGGAAAGAGGAAAGAGTAAAAGGTAAAAACAACAAAAAGAAAGGAGGGAAAGATGGAAAGAAAACATGCTGCTTTAAGAGGGCTTCCTTCTACATTAAAAATGAGAGGATGTAGGCAAGAAGATATCGAGCTTATGAATAAAGGAAAATACGAAGGAATAGATGGAGAAGATCGTTCAACCACAGCTGAATTTATCAAACGATATCGCTTTGCTCATGAATGGTTCTGGTTTTATGAATTTCCTGAAAAGTTTCTCAAAGAAGAAGGTTTGGAGCCAGGTTATTATTATTTTGGGATAATAAAAGAGAATGTTAAGAAGAACTTTAAGGATTGGATAAAAAAAGAGGGTAAGGAGTCTTTAATTTTTGTGTTAACTGCGGATATGCACTTTATAGGAGTATACGGTGCTCCGGAGATATACGAAGGAGAGATAAATCTAAATCGTCTTTTGGATTGGGTGGATGAGAATGATCCTATCTATAAATGTTTGAAAAAATATAAAGAAGAAAAGATCATTAATGATGAAGGGAAAGAAATGAGAAAAGAGGAGAAAACGAAAGCTCTCAAGATGCTGGTAGACTTAAGATCTCCTATTAAGTACTCGATACTCTTTAGGAATCCTATAAAATATAAACAGGGAGATTACGGTACTTTTGATGAAAATCTCAGTAGCGCACTCGTTATATATAAAGATAAATACATTACGGATGATCAGGCCATTAATATCTTACTCGATGCCTATAAAAATGAGCCTTGCGAAAATAAAATAAAAATTCTGAGAATTCTTCAGGAGAAGTTTGATATGGAAATGGTAAAAGAAAAAGCAAAGGAAAAAGGGATAGATATAGAGTTTCTTTCTCTCCCTGCTTTTCTTCCTGAATCTCATCTCAAAAACCTTCTTGTCTCCGCCCTTGCCAAGCCTTTTGTTATACTTGCGGGGATTACAGGGACGGGAAAGAGTTTTATTGCGAGGGAGTTTGCCAAAGCGATAGGTGCAGAGTATCTTATGGTTCCTGTAAGACCTGACTGGAATGATCCATCTGCATTGATTGGATATAAAAATGTATTGGCAGGAAAAGAAGGAGAATGGATATCAACTCCTTTCCTTGAGTTTATACTTGCTGCAAATGCAGAATATAAAGAAAATAAAAAAGATCCTAAACCCTATGTAATTATTCTTGACGAAATGAATCTTGCAAGGGTTGAATATTACTTTTCTGACTTTTTAAGTGTGCTTGAAGATCCAGAAAGAAAAACGACAGGGATGAATATAGAAAGCGGGATACCGATGAGGATAAATTATAAAGGAGAGAGCGAAGAAGGATGGAAGGAAAGGTGGTTAAGGATCCTTATAAAAGAAGAGAAATTAGAAAAACTGAAGGAAGTGAATAAGAAAGGAAAAAAGAAGGAAAACAAAGAAAAATGGGAAAAAGTTAAAAAGAAGAAAGATCTTCAAAAAGGAGAGTGCCGGATTGAAAAATTAGAATTTCCTTCGAATTTACCTCCCAACCTTATAGTGATAGGCACTGTGAACATGGATGAAACCACCTATGCTTTCTCTCCCAAGGTGCTGGACAGGGCGAATACGATTGAGTTTGTGATGGTGGATTTGGATAAATACTGGGAGAAAACAAAAGAGGAAGATGTCCAGCAATGTGTAAAGGTAACCAAGCCTCCTATCTGTTTCTTCAAAGAGATAACTGAATTCATGAACAAGGAAGATAACGAAAAGGGAAATAAAAAAGAGTGGAGAAAGAAGCTCTTGGAAAAAGTGAAGACCGAACTTAAAAATGTTATTCAACCCGATGATAAAGAAAAGGGAATTATTAAAATTTTGAATGACATAGAAGATATTCTTGTGACCCGCAACTTCCACTTCGCTTACAGAACCTTTGAGGAGATACTTTTCTATCTTTACTGGTGGTACAGAGCATTTATAAAAACTGAGGAGGAAAGTGAAGAAGGAAAAAATAAGGAAAACAAAGAGGAAAAACCTAACGATTGGTGGTGTGAGCCGCTTGATTTCCAGATTCTTCAGAAAATCCTGCCAAAGATAGGAGGAGATGTGCAGAGGGTGGGAGATGTGATAGATAGATTGATAGAGACACTCGTAAATCGTGAGGAAGTGGATGAGGAAATTAAAAAGGCGCTTCTTTTGGAGAAAAAAGAAGGAAAATATAGCGGGTTGAAGTCTTGGGACGATATTAAGGTTCAGGTGAATAAATGTTTAGAAGCATTAAGAGAGAAAGAATTTAAAATCGAAGAAGAATGTGGAAAAGCCTCGGGTGAGGAAGGCGAAGGAGGCAATGAGACTCCTGAAAACTCAGGTGAGACTGGTAATGATAACCAGGGCGATAATCCAAATCCTTATCTCAACTTCCCCTTCCTCCGTTCCCTCTATAAACTCCTGAGGATGAAGGAAAGGCTGGAGAAGTTTGGAACCACATCGTTCTATGAGTATTGATATAAAAAGGTGCCTTAAATTATACTATGAGCAAAAGAAAAAGGAGAGGGAACTTGCAAAGAAACTTGCAAGGATACTGAAAAAACATGCAAAGGAGAAAAGAAAAGATAGAAGGAATACTTGAAGCATACTTTGATATCTATGTGAAATACGATAAAGAGGCACCGCCTGTGAAAATCCCTGAAAAGGTAGAACCCTCACCGGTGCCCCCGTTTGGAAAACTTTTAAAAGAACTCCTTTCATCAACCTATCTTCCGGATTTCTGTATGGCAGTCCACTTTGACCGATACGCCCTTGAAGACCTGTTTGAGAATGCATATGTGCTTTCACCTGAAGAAGCACAAAGAATAGCGGAATACTTCCCGGACAAGAAAGACCTTCTCCTTCAGTCCTATCGGGAAACGGTTTTCCTTCCGGTAATCATAGGACCACCGGTAAGAGGGAAGAGAAGAAAAAAGCCTGATAAGGATTATGAAGAGGATAGAAGGATAATAGAAAAGGTGCTGGAAGGAGAAATTGAGGAGATGAATGAACTTATTGAAAAATACGGAGGATTGGTAAAGAATATAATCTGGAAGATTCTGGAAGAGGATGAGAGGATTTTCCTTGAAGACCTTTATCAGGATACATGGGTAAAAGTCGTTAAGAAACTTCCAACACATTATGACTTCACCCGAAGTTTTAAATACTGGCTTTCCACCATTGCAAGAAATGTGGCGATTGATTTTATAAGGAAGGAAAGAAAGAGAAAGGAAAAAATTAAAGAGAAAGAGGAAACACCCTTTCTTGAACCTCACATAGCAGACGAACTGGATTACTGCCTTTCCCTCCTGCCGGAAGAGGAAAGAAGCCTCATAGAAATGGTTTTTTACTGGGGATTTAACCAGAAGGAGATAGCCCGGAAACTCGGCGTTTCTCCTGCCACTGTGAGTGCAAGGTTGAAGAAGATATATAAGAAACTTGAAAAATGCATGGAGGGATGATGGGAGAAGGAAAGGTATTGTTAAAAATAATGTGCCCGAAGCAAAAATACGAGGAGGCGGTAAAACATACATTGCTGAGCAAAAGCCAAGAACCTGAATGGTTAAGAGAATTGAGAAAGAGGTATGAAGTGAAAATAATAGAAAAGGGAGAAAATAAAGGATATAAATGTTTGACCATCTGCGAAAAGGAAAATAAAGAGAGTGATTTTGATAATGAGAATGAGAAGGCTTTTTATTTCTTTGAAAATTTAAAATATAAATTTTATGTTTGTGCAGACAAGCCCTGGGAACTTAAAATAGGAAATGAGGTACAGAAAATAGAGGAAGTGGTGGAAAAGGAAGAAAATAATGAACGTAAAAGATATCATTTATATCTCTATACCTGGAAAAACTGGATTGGGTGGTGCACGATAAAGTGTGGGGATATTGAGTTTACGCCTTTTATTCATTCAACCAAGATGGACGATGAATTGGATTATATGAGAATGATAATCTTTATTGAAAATACATTCCGCAGGATTGCTTATGAATTCTTCTCTCCTGTTCACATTTACCTGCAGAGGGCATGGGAGTATGGAGAGGATATTTTCATTGAGAGACTTGAAAAATTATGGAAGAGAGTGAAGGTGGCGATGTTCTTCATTGAAAAAGACCCCCATAAAAAGATTGTGAAAAGGGAGGTTAAAAGATTTATATGGCAGGCAAAGGGGAACAACCCGAGGCTCGGGAAACATCTTGCAAAAGAAGGGCAGTGGATTGAGGTGAAAGAGTCAAACCTTTCGGTGCCGGTTGCGTTGAAAGAAAAAGTTCCCCTTCACATTGTTGATGTTGTCAATGAAATTTCTTACGATACCATCCCGAATAGATTTCTTTCGTTTTTCTTCACATGGATTGAAAGGAAACTGGACAGGATAATAAAGTATTATGAAAAGAAGGGCAAAGATTCTGATAAACTCAGAATTGCAGGAGAGGTTTTGAGGGATGCAAGGAGATTGAGAAACCTGGAATTTCTCCGTGATGTCCCGCCCCTTGCCGATTTCAATATAAACACCCTCGTTCTCGTGATGGACAGGAATTATTCCATAGTGTGGAATGTCTTTCAGGAACTGAGAAGAATTCTCACCCTCTCCTTCTCCGAACTTTACGATTACTCCATCTATCCCATTGAAAAACTTTACGAACTCTTCATCTTCTGTGCAGTGATTAAGACGTTGGAGAAAGCGGGGTATAAGATAGAAAATCAGACGGTTATAAAGAAAACAATGTTTGATTACCAGATAGAGTTAAAAAGAGGGAAAGTTGAAATGGTAAAGAAGAAGAAAAAAGAGGAGGAAGAAAATCTTAGAAATAATAGAAAAAAGGATGAAATAGAAAAAATAATTGTGTATTATCATCGGGGATTTACTTCAGAGAATATAGAGGAAAAAAGGAAAAAGAAAGAGCCCTATACTCCCCTTATAAGATTAATCCCTGATATTACCATAGAGATAAAAGAAGGAAAAAATAAAAAATCTCGCTGGATTTTCCTTGAAGGGAAGTATATGAGAAAAGAAAAGGTGGAAGAGTTAAATGAAAAGATAAAAAGCGAAGAAGATGAAGAGAGAGAAGGTATAGAGACCACCGGAAAGATTTTCAAAGAAAGATTTGTCGCAGAAGCAATAAAGGCAGTGCATGCATATCTGGATGGGATTAAGGTAGATGAAGAAGAATGCCAGAATGATAAACAGAACGGCAAGAAAAACCAGGAGAAAAAAACTTCTCATAAAACAGGAGTTGCGGTTTATCCGGGAATAAAGGGCAAAGAGAAATTCAACCATAGGGAGAGAGAAGCACTTGTAAAAAATTACAATATAGATGTTCTCGGTCTCCTTCCAAGAAGGTGGGAAGGGGAGATGGTAGAGGGATTTGATAGATGGGTATGTAAGGAGGAGAAAAAGGGCTGTTTTAAAGAGAAAGTGATAGAGTATATCAAAAATGAGGTTATAAAAAAATACTTTAACAAAAACGAAAATAAGATGAATAGAGTTTTAAAGTCGTATCCTAAAATACGCGATTATCTTTATGCTGTGGAATTTTTCGAAATTGAGGACTTAAAACCACAATCCGAAATAGGAAAAGATAAGGGAGAACACACTGTTCCTCCCTGGGTAGTGGAGAAAATAAACGAAAGAAAAGAAAAAATCACCCTGGATAAACTCAGGATTGCGGTTATAGGTGAAGATGCAGATTATATGTGCATCAAAGAAGCATGGAAGGCGAATGTAAAAACAAAGAAAGAAGAACCAATAGTATTTCTCCCTTCCGTTGACGGCTGGGCTTTTGGAAAGGCTGGAAAATTTGATATTATTCATGTAGGAACTCATTTTGAGATAGGAGAGAAGGAAGAAGTATCATACTTTCTCAATCCCTTTGAGGATTTTGTGCTGGTAAATCCTTATGCTGAAAAAGAGAAGAAAGAACCTGTCCCACTTTCTCCGTACGACCTTTTCTATTCTCAGGCAGTGTCTCCAAACACTCTTGTAGTTCTTGCAGTGTGCAATGGTGCATTGGAAGGAGAGAAAATATTTAAACATAGTGATGAGGGAGAAAATTCACAGGAAACAGAGGGAAGACTCTTTTCTTCCCTCTCCCTCGCCGATGTATTTATCCTTATGGGAGCAAGAACAGTGGTGGCAACGGAAAATAAAATAGAAGATACGGAGAAGTTGGTAAATGCATTTGAAAATTTCTATGACGAGCTTCTAAAAGGAAAGGATGTAAATAAAGCACTTTCAAAATTAAAGGACTTTAACTTCCAAATCTTCGGCGACCCCGGATGGAAAATAGAATATACACAAAATCCCTAACCACAGGAGGTAAAAATGATGCATGAATTTTATGATGCAAGTTTAATGTCGGTAGAAAGACTGTTTGAAGGGAAGGTTTTTCGTGTGCCTGACTATCAGAGAAATTACTCCTGGGAAGCCAGGCAGTGGGAAGACTTCTGGAACGATATAAAAGATGGATTAGAAACACATACCGAACATTACTGGGGAACTATCATATTGAGAAAGATAAAAGGTGAATTTTTCTATTTCAAAGAGGAAGAGAAACGCTACGAAGTTTACGAAGTAGTGGATGGACAGCAGAGGTTGACAACTCTTTATCTTTTCTTCCTTGCACTCTCCAGAGTGGGCAGGAAAGAAATATTTTTCAAAAGATATGTAAAATCTGGTGACATTTACCGACTGGAACTTGGAGGACTAAATAAGAAATTCATTAAATCCCTTGTTGATGGAAATCCCATAGAACCCGATATAAAAAGTAACAGACTCCTTAAAGAATGTCTGGAATACTTTGAGGACCAGATACGCGCCTACGGAAAGATAGATGAACTTTCCGGATATGTGCCCAATCTTACTTTTTCACTGGAGTTCGTCCTCCTTGATGAAATCCTTGCAGTGAAAGCCTTTGAAACTCTTAACGATAGGGGAAAGCCCTTAAACCTTCTGGACAAAACAAAAAGTTTTCTCATGTTCTTTTCCGTGAGATACGCGCCGGATACTCGGCCTGAAATAAACAGGATTTTTGGAAATGTCTTCACTGCATACGACCTTATAAAAGATACAGGAGAAAAGGAAGGAATAGACTATATAAAAAGCAATAGATTTACTGAAGACGAACTTTTAAGGTTTTTCTACCACTACTTTGCCCATTACGCTATCCAGAAATACAACCTTCCCGATCCCTATTATTATGACACTTCTGCAGCGGATGTATTTGAAATCTTTATAAAAGGCGCCTGTAACCATCTCAAACAGGATCCCGGGAAACTCAAAAACTTCGTTCACGAATTTCTCACAGAACTTGACAGATTTGTTCACGCCTTCCAGAAACTTATGGAGGAAGTAAAAAGCAATAGCACCATCCGCAGGCTATTTTGTTTTTCAGGACTTGATGCACGAGTTTATCCACTGATCATCGCGCTTAAAGCCACAGGTGATGAAGCACTCCTGGACGATGAAATGCTCCATCTCATAGATGTCCTTGATATGAGGATATACAAGATAAAGGGAACAGACCCGAGAGCCGACCTCTACCGGAATGTGATTGCGACTATAAAAATGAATCCTGATAGAGATAAAATAAAAGAGGGAATAAGAGAATTTATAAACCGTTTCATGTCTGATGAGTCTTTTTCATACCATCTCAAGGGACATCTTTATCAGAATAAAGCCACCAAATATATCCTGTGGGAATACGAAAAATACAAAAATCCGGAGTTCAATGACCTTGATTATGAACTTTATACGAAATGCCAGAAAGAACACATACTTCCTCAAGCCCCCGGAATGAAATTTCCTGCTTATGGATTTAAAGATGAAGAAGACTACTTTTCCACTATCCATACCCTTGGTAACCTGTGCCTCCTGGAAGAAGACCTGAATGTCAAATGCCAGAATAAAGGGCTCCAGGAAAAGGCTCGGTATTATCAGACCTCCCGAATAAAAACCACCCGCACCCTGGGGTTTGAAATAGAAAATCGTGGTTTCACCTGGGAAAATATAGAAAAAAGAACAGATGAAATAGCCCGGTTCTGTTTGATGCACTGGAAATTGTGATTTGTTGTTTTAAGGTGTGTTTTGAGAATCTCAAAAACCAATACCTTCATACCGGTGATTTATGGCTTTCCCATATTATCACATACTCTCCCCCTTCCAAAATCGTTAACAGGTACCGGGCCCTCGTGGTTTTCTCTGAATTTGTCTCTTACAGTCTTATGACCCTGTAAACCTCCCTTTCCTCTCCATTTTCAAAAATAATGAAGTATATTCCCTTTTTCACCCTATTTCCCAGGTTTATAAAGTGTCTTCCTTCTTTTACCACACCATCTACCGGTGTCAGAATTTTTCTTCCCGAGATGTCATATACACATATCCTGTATTTTGCTTCTTTTTTCACTTCCCACTCTATTACTGCATCCTCACCCATAATCGCGGGAATTGAGACCGTAAAATATCTATCAGAGACAACCTGCGGGTCAAAACTTCCCTTTATCACACAACCCTGAACCAGTGGATTCCCATTGAGGTCCTGAATGGTGGAGCTATCAGGTATGATGGTATCGCCCACAGATATACTCGGAGGACTTATCTGTGTGGATAACTCCACAATCATCACATCACCTGCTTCATTCCATATAACCGTGTCTATCTCACCAAAACCGTCCCTCCATGAGTGCCCTCCTGAGAGTGAAAGAACCTTGTCTATATTTGCACTGGTTATTGCAGGTTTATTAGTGGGTTCGCTGAAGTATAAAATGACCCTGTCATCTTCATCAATACCTGTTCCCGGAACAGAGCCATCATTTGCAATGGCAGAATCAATTACCGGAGGAACGGCCTCAAGGATGGTAACCGTGCGTCTTAGGGTATCATTCGCCCTGTTTTTATCCCCTGGATGGAGCAGATAGAAAGAGAGGGTGCATACCCTTGTGGCATTTTCAAAAGGAACATTCCATAGAGATGAGACTGTATCTGCCTCATTGGGAGCAAGATGTGGGTAAAGGGTATCAGAGGTGGTTTCATAAACACAAACTAATGGAAAATCCTCCTCCCAGTCCGTAAGGTTTCTCAGGCATAAAGAGATATTCACAGGGGTTCCCTCCTTTACAGTGTCAGGCATTAAAACATTCTCAAGCGATATATCATGATAGGCACTCCATTTCATCACAAGAAAATAGTGCTTATAATCCCCAATCCCTACAGGTTTTAGGTATGTGCCTGTTCCATATATATCGTCTCCAACCATCACCATGTCAGTAAGACTCCAGCAGTGAGACATGGAATCGCACCAGAGAAGCGAACCCATTGAGTCATATTTTATAACTATAAAGAATGTATCGGCTCCGCCTCCGATTACCACTTCATTTTTCTCGCCTGTCGCCACGGCTGTATAACTGCTGTAAACATCGCTTATTTCTTTTGTCCAGATTATTCCACCATTTTCTGCACATTTCATTGCATAGGCTCTCGGTTCAGGATAACCTCCCGATTCGACCCAGTGGTTTCCCACAATTATCACGTTTCCGCTCCTATCCACCTTCATATTCTTGATGCGGTCGTTGTCAAGCGTTGAGAGAAGAACCCTTCCTCCCTGAGGCTGGAGAAGGGTATCGTATATTGCAAGATACCAGTCATCCTCGTTCCCTACAACATGACCGCTCACAAATACTTTCCCGGAGTTGCTTATTTCCACCTCTCCGCCTGCTCCATTTATTGATATGGTGTCTTCTTTGATGAAATAAAGGTCGTTATTAAACTTGGTTATCACCCACAGTGTATCTATCAGTACCCCGCTCACATAAATATTTCCATTTTTATCCACCGCTATATCCCATCCTCTGTCGCTATTTATTCCACCCCATACTCTCTATGTAAGAAGAGTTCCAGAGGAGTCATACTTTACTATCAACCAGTCATAATCACCGAAAAAGTTGGTGCTCCCGCACAGAAATATATTTTTGTTCGCATCTACCGCTATACTCACTGAATAGTCAATGTCTCCATAGTCTTCGGATTTTATCCACACCTTATCTCCTGAAGTTGTATACTTCACCGTGTATATATCGGTGTACATGGGAAGTTCGGAAATCAGCATGTATCCTGTGGTTATTACATTCTGAGAATCATACACTATCCCCTCAAACCAGTCGTCCGCTCCCACGTACATGGTATCCACCCAGTCAAGTGTGTAGATGTCTCCCATCAAGAGAAAAGGAAATAAGATACACAGAAAAACTTTCATGGTTTCCTCCCGGGTGCGGAGTTTTTATAACATTCAAATGGGGGATGAAGTGAATCAAGTTTCTGGAGGAGGGGAGAGAGCCCCATTTTCTCAGCAAGAACTTTTGCTTCACAGTAATGTGTAGGGGATGGCTTTCTCTTGAGACAGGAAAGAAAGAAAAGAAGATAGTGAAGATAGGGAAGGAGTCTTTTTGTAATTTCCGCATGTTTTTTCAACCTTAATATATACCTTTCTGCATTTTTTATGTCTCCATTCTCAAGATAAAAAAGAGAAAGACGATAAAGAGATTCCTGTTCAAGTTCTTTCTCTCCCAGTTTTCTGGAAATGGAAAGCGCACCGAGTAAACTTTCCCCATCTTTTTCCACCATTCCCTTAAAAAGAAGGAATTCCCCTTTTTTTATCTCTGTTTCTTCCTTCTCAAGGAGTTTTTTCAAAACTTTTATACAGGAAATCCTGTCACTGTCAGATGCGGAAAGAAGCCTGTATTTTGCCATGTCCCATTCAGGGAATGTGGGTTCGTCTTTCATCTTCTCCAGTTCATTCAAAATATCACCTGTCTCTTTCCTTCCCTGCTCCAGATAGATTCTCAGAAGTGAGAAAAGGGATGTGAGTATATCTCCCACCATCCTTTTCTCTCTGCTTATCCTGAGAGATTCCAGAAAATATTTTTCCGCTTCCCGATAATTGCCATTGAAATATTCCACATATGCAAGGTTTATAAGGCATGTTGTAATTCCCCTGGGTTCAGCGGACTTCCTGAATATCTGGAGTGCATGAAGGAAGGCGTTTGCTGCACCCGAATAATCTCCCTTTATTCCGGAAAGAACACCGATACATATCTCACATCTTGCTATTCCATGGGGATCATTTATCTCTTCACGAATTTTTTTGCTTTTCAGGTAATAGAACATAGCCCGTGAGTAATTCCCCTGATATCGGTAAAGGTTGCCGAGATTGTAATAACACGAAGCGAGTCCCCATACATCTCCGATTTTTTTCCTTATCTCCATGCTTTTCTTTAACATCTCCTCTGCATCACGGTATCTGTATGCATCAAGATAGTTTACACCCATATTGTGGAGAATGGTTGCTTCACCTTTTTTGTTACCTTTTCTCTGTACATTTTTGAGCGCCTTCTCGAGATAGAAAAGGGATTTTTCTACATTGCCTGTGCTGGTATAAATTGATGCGAGATTTACAAGCCCTCTGTTGAGTGTTTCTGTGAGTTTGTATTTCTCTGCAATCTTTATCGCAAGTTCACAATCCCTGATTGCCTCTTCTGGTTTACCAAGTCTTATCTTCATAAATCCTTTCCTTGCGCGAATTTCCGCAATATTCTCTTCCCATCCATTCTCTCTGCATATTCTTTCCGCCCTTTCAAGTAACCTTACAGCCTGTTTAAAATTCCCTGTCTTCCCATAAATCTCAGCCTTTCCCACAATCCCTCTGATTTTTGCCTTTCCCTTTTCCCTTGCGAGCCTGTTGTAATCCGCAATCGCATTTTCAAAATTGCCTGTGAGAATGTAGGTCCCTGCTCTTCCCTCCAGTGCGCGAATAAAATAATTTCTCATGTTTTCCTGCATCAGTGCCTCCTTCAATCAAATTTTAGCATTTCTTTTTCTGATGTCAACATTTGATAGTTGATTTTTTCGTAGATTTTTATATCTTTACAAAAGGAGAAAAAGGCATGACATGAACGATAAATACCAGGACGAGGATGAACTGAGGGAGATTTCAAAAAGATAAAAATAGAGCGGTGAAATGAAGAGAGGAATTTACAGGTTCAGGAGTTTTGAAGAAAAAGAAGATTTTGAAAGAAGGGAAAGGTTAAAAGAAGGACTTTCTCCCCGAGATTACGATAGATTTGAATACATCCGCACCCATGTTAAAATCTATCCGCCTGGAATTTACCGATTCCGGAGCATTGAGGAAGAATGGAAAGATGAGTTTGAGAGGGTGATGAAAAAATGGAGAGAAATGCATGGAAAAGAAGTTCCTTGAAATATGCAAAAGATTCAATCAGTATGAGGTTGAATATATAGTATGCGGTGCATATGCCTGTAAACTGCATGGGATTGAAAGGATATCAGGACAGACAAGAATTACACACGATATAGACTTTCTTGTAGACCCTTCTCTAGAAAATGTCAAAAGAATAAAGGAAGCCCTGAAAGACATGCTAAAAGATATAGAGGATCTTAAAGAAGAAGATATTGAAAAGTATCAGGTAATAAAGATTGTAGGAGAGATAGAGATAGACCTTATGAGTTCTCTCTGGGATATTGACTACGAAAAAGCAAGTAAAAGAAAAAAAGTAATAAAAGTGGAAGGAGTGGAAATCCCGGTGATGAGCATTGATGATCTTATTTTCACCAAAGAAAAATCCTTTCGCGAAAAGGACAGAGTGGATGTTTTCTGGTTAAAAGAGTTGAAAAAACAGTTATAAATTTGACTTTTTATAACTTTAATAAACCAAGTTTTAGTTGAAACCGCAATGCTTGTAGCTTAAAGAAGATGGATTATAATCTACATAGACAGGATATCCTTCCGCGGTTTTTTACTTTCGTAACCTTCAGCTCCTTTTCTTCTATAATGTCCCTTAAAAGGTCCATAGCCTCTCCTTCTGCTCCCCCTTCAGTCAATCTCTTCCATAACCAGCCCCATAACCTGGATAACCCCGGATATTTATCAGATATTTTTATTATATACACCCGGAGAGACTTGACATAAAACAGAAAAACGCTTAAATTTTAAATGGAGGGAAAGATGAAGCAACTGAATGAAAAGGAAGTGATTGAGATTATTGAGCGGGAATTACCTAGGATTATAGAGAAGCATCCTGAAGTAAGGATGCGGATAGAGGAAATTTTAGAGCGCAAGGCTGCAACCAAGGATGATATAAAGGCAGTCCTGCTTGAACTTCAGCGTCAGAGAGAAGAAACGAACAGGAGATTTGAGGCCATGGAGAGGCGGTTTGAGGCCATGGAGAGGCGGTTTGAGGCTCTTCAGAGGGAGATGAACGAGAGATTTGAGGCCATGGAGAGGAGATTTGAGGCCATGGACAGGAGATTTGAGGCTCTTCAGAGGGAGATGAACGAGAGATTTGAGGCCATGGAGAGGAGATTTGAGGCCATGGAGAGGAGATTTGAGGCCATGGACAGGAGATTTGAGGCTCTTCAGAGGGAGATGGACAGAAGGTTTGAGGCGGTGCAGATGGAGATAGCAACATTAAATCGCACGGTCTCCGCTCTTGGTTCACGATGGGGATTGATTGCAGAAAATTCATTCAGGCGTGGATTCAGGGAGGTCCTTTCACAACTTGGCTATGAGGTTGTAAAATGGAGGCGCATGGACAGAGAGGGTAAGTTTTTTGTAAAGCCAAGAACTGCTGAGATTGACATACTTATCAGGGATGACAGGCGTATAGCGATAGAGGTAAAGTCTTCTCTTTCTTACGGTGAACTTGAGAATTTTGAACGCACCATCAGATTCTACGAAAGCGTGGAAGGTGAAAAGGTTGATGAGGCACTGGTTGTTACGATGTATTGTTATCCTGGTGTTCGGGAATACGCAGAAGAACTCGGAATAAAAGTTTTAATAGGATATGAGGAAGGGGAGGAATACCTGAAGTAATTCTCCTTCCAGATCAAAATATGAGGAGGAAAAGATGAGATGGCAGCTTGTTTCAAGGGTTGAGGCATACTTTATGGCCATAAAGAAATATGAGGATGAGATTATAAGAGCAGTTAAGATGTTTACTGATGCAAGAAATCTCAAAGAGACCATTAAGTCACTGCTTGTGATGGATGACGAGATGCATTCACTTTTTACCGACTGGTTCGTATTTGACTTCAAAACATCTGCAGGAAAAACCCCGCTTGAGATATTCTACCACAAAAACCTGGGTATCCTTTTACCCGGAGAAAGAGAAGTGATAAAAAACATGATGGAATACAGTGAATTCGGTATATTTGAATATGTTACGAGAAGGGAAGAAAGGCTGAGATTTAAAAACCTGGTAAAGGGAGAAAGAATGTGGGCAATTTTTGAGGATGTGTTTGTTGATTTCAGGAAAGGGGAAGTGGTGGCGGGAAGAATCATTAAAGAGGATAACCAATATGTGCTTCTTGGAAATCCTCTGGTTTTCTTTGAAGACTCCTCCCACCCCGTTGTGAAAAAATTTCTTGAAGAGGAAGAGAAAAACGCAAAAACTCTTGCAAAATTGCGTGAGGAACATGGACCCCCACTCCTTCTCGAGGGAGAAATACTGGAGGAGGGAAAGTGTATATGCGGGAGGTGTGGGAGAATTGAAAAAATAGGAGGAATAACCATAGAGAAAGATGGGACCGTGGTAATTCTCTGCCATAAGTGCTATACTGAGGAGATGGAAAGTTAAAATTCAGGGGCAGTCATTTGATTTTTTGCCTTGCATTAAAGTTCAAGCAGTAAAGTAAATATGAGAAATAATGGGAGGTTTACATGACAGGAGAAAGGTTGGAAAGTCACAGAAAGCTTCTGGAGAGAGGAGGGTTTCCTGTTCTCCTTTTTCTTTTCCCTCTCCTGTGTCGGGGAATAGAGGTGTGGAGTTATTTCTGTGAGATTGAAGGTATGGCAGGACTTCCTGCTGCTCGCGGAGTATTATTTCATGGAACCTTAGGAATAGGAAAAAGAGGAGGCCCTGGAATTGGCGCTGGAGTTTCTTTGCTGGAAACCGTCGGGTTTGTTGGAAAGGAGGACTGGATAGCAGTGGGTGGAGTTCCCCTGTATCTCAGGTTTATGATGCCTGTTTCAGAGGTGAGAGAAGAAAGATATTGTTACTATCCCAGGGTTCTTCATCTTTATTTCTCGGTATGTCCGAGGTGTGATGGTCCCTGGTTTATAGCCGGAGGAGGTATAGACCTGGAATGGCGTGTTTTCTGTGTAGGGATTGAAGCAGGATATCTCCAGATGAAAGGCATCTGGACTCAGAGTTTCAAGTCTTCTTTGTATCTGGGAATAAAGGTAGTATTGCTCGGGGGCTGGATTCGTCTCTGGTGATGATGAAAACCATATTATCCCGGTGGAAAATACGAAGGAGACCATCCGGGCCGAAGGCATGCACTTTCTCTTTAAAAAAAGATTACGCCCTCACACACCCCTTTATCGCCCTTCTTCTCTGTCGCATGAGGACCTGGTCCTTGAAGGAGAGTTCCCCTTCAGGCTTCCGGAGGGGAAGGGTGTATCTTGCAGTATCACAATCCTTCCTGAAGGGGCAGTCCTCACATCTTATTTCTCTCCATGCATACATGCAAATCCTTTCCATTCTGCACCTCCTCTTATAATAATACGAAAAAATTTCAAAAAGACAAACGATGTGTTTTCAATTTTCTTCCTTAAAATGCATGGCATCGAACCTCTTCGGCCAAACTCCATCGTAGAGTTTGCATATTTTTTTAAACCCCTGTGCTCAATCCCTTTCCTAAAGGCACGGACAACCCCTCTTCACATCAGCCATGTGCACCTCTTCAGGATTTACCCATTTGTAACAACAAGGAAAATTGCAGGATTGACTTTCTCTTATTTTTATGTAAATTATGTATGCCATGAGACCTCTTTCCATGGTTCCTCCTGGAACCGAGGTTGTGATTGTTGAAATAAGGGGAGGATGGAGGAGTGCAAAAAGGCTCCAGGATATGGGGCTCCTTCCCGGAGTGAGATTGAGGGTGATAAACAATATGGGAAGGGCTCCTATTCTGATTGAATTAAACAACTCAAAACTCGCCATTGGCAGGGGGCTTGCGCAAAAGGTAATTGTCAGATGATACATCTGGTTGCGATAGGAAAGTTGAGGGAAAGATATATAAGGGAGGGTGTGGACTATTATCTCAAACTCATAAAGAGGTGGTGTCCGGTAAAGGAATGGGAGGTTGACAGGATAGAGAATTTCCTGGTAAGGGATGGATATCATGTATTGCTGGATGAAAGGGGGAAGTTGTTTGATTCTTTATCCTTTTCACGATGGCTCCAGGAAAGACTTAAAATAGATATCTATTTTTACATAGGCGGGGCAGATGGGTTTGGCAATGAGGTAAAGAAAAAAGCAGATTTTCTTTTATCCCTCTCCCCCCTCACCTTTCCCCATGAGCTCGCACGGCTCATCCTTGCAGAGCAGATATACCGTGCCCTCTCCATCTTAAAGGGAACTCCATATCACCGGTGAGCAACCCGAATGTAATAGTAAACATCCCCTTCCTTTACGGGTTTGAGGTCCCCCGGAAGGTTGAGTAAAAACTCGGTATCTCCAAGCAAAAGGATTCCTCCTGTTTTAAGAACAGA
Organism: bacterium; assembly: GCA_029258725.1. GTDB lineage: Bacteria > Hydrothermota > UBA3072 > JAPDKE01 > JAPDKE01 > JAPDKE01. Next base: position 35,547 of record JAPDKE010000031.1, read on the forward strand.
AACCACGTTCTCCACCGCCTTTTTTCTTGCATTTCCCGAAAAATACATGAGGACATTCCTGAGCATTATGAGGTCAAATGAGAAGTTAAAGGGAGGAGGGGAAAGCAGGTTTGAGACCATGAAAAATACCCTTTCCTTTATCTCATCCTTCACCCGGTAAAAGGCTCCCTCCTTAACAAAAAATCTCAATACCTCGTCCTTCCTCAACTCCCTCAGCGCCCTTTTTTTGTAAACCCCCCTTCTTGCAAACTCTATCGCAGACTTACTTACGTCCGTTCCCCACACAGTTGCTCCCTCAAGTGCCATTGCAATGGAATACGCCTCCTCCCCTGTGGCACATCCACATGACCATGCGATGAGTTCCTTCTTCCCGAACCTCTCTTTCAGAAATTCAAACTGACGCCTTCCCCTCATGAACCAGGTCTCTTTTACAAGCACACTCTCCAGCATTTCTTCTTCACTTCTTCCATTAAGGGATAACCTTCTTATCTCATTAAATGTGATTCCATATTTATCCGTTATTCTTTTCTCATCCGAACTCATTTATCGCCTCCACTATCTCAAAAAGTGATGAAGTCCTGTTAACTGCCCCTTTTTCAAGAGCAGCCCTCGATATTCCATAAACCGCACATTCTTCTTCTCTCAACGCATACGTCCTCCCTCCCGAAAGCCTTATTTTCAGTAACCCCTCTGCTCCATCCTCTCCCATTCCGGAAAGCAAAATCCCACACGCCCCCTCTCCATACTCCTCCGCAAGGGAGGAGAAAAACCTGTCAATGGATGGAGCTCCCTCCACACCCGGTGGAAGCCTTATTTTTCTACCTTCCACAACCATATCTCTTCCCGGAACAGCAATGGTGACTCCTTTCTCCACTTCCATCCCCTCTGATGCAAGTCTCACAGGAATACTGGAGGAACTCCTGAGCCAGGTAACAAATCCCTCCTCAAATCCCTCTGAAAGATGCTGAACAACAAGAACCGGAACAGGATAATCAGAGGGGAGGGTTTCAATTATTTTACGAACGAGAACAGGTCCTCCTGTGGATGAGCCAATACCAATAACCTTTACCACTTTTTTATTCTTTCTGCGTTTAACCTCCACCTTTGAAATGATTCTTAATTTAAGAGGAAGTTCCTTCGCAAGTTTATCCCACGACCCCCTCGGCTTTTTCACTATATCAACTGCACCCCTTGAGAGTGCCTCAAATGAGGTGTAATACTCATCCTCATCAACCGCAACCGTAAGAACGAGAATGGGGGTGGGGCTTTCCTCCATTATCCTCTTTATTGCCTCAAGCCCATCCATAACCGGCATTCTCAAATCCATAATCACCACATCGGGTTTCTTTTCCAGACAGAGTCTCACTCCATCCAGTCCATTCTCTGCCTCTCCAACAACCTCAAATCCTCCTGCATCATGGAGGATGCGTTTAACAATTTCCCTTACAACCTTTGAATCGTCAACTATCAGTACCCTTATACTCATCCTTCAACAGGTTCACCAGGTCAATTACCGGAACTATCCTTTCACTCTCAAGAAAGGTATATCCAAGATAAAAGGATGGGAGTCCCTCTTTCTTCCGCAGAACCACTTCCTCTTTCCCCTCTATTCTTTCCACCCCGAAGGCATAGAGAAGGGAAGAGTGTATGAGAACATGTCTTCCCGTTTTCCTCCCGGAGAAAAGTTCCCCAAGGTCCACAACCTGAATGTTTCTTCCATTCCACCCTATCCACTCCTTTCCCTCAAACTCCATCGTCTTTTCCTTTGGAACCACCCTGAGAATTGATGCGGCAGGAACCCCAACGGTGTAGTCTCCAGCACCAACAAGAAGAATATGCATGGTGGAGATAAGCGGAGGAAGAGAAAGAATAATCCTGCTTCCCTTTCCCTTCTCTGTTTCAACCCTGACCTCTCCACCGCATCCCTCAATAACCCTTTTTACCACATCCATCCCAACTCCCCTTCCTGAAACCTCATCAACCTCCTTCCGGGTGGAAAATCCGGTATAAAAAAGGAAGGAAAAAAGCATATTTCTTCCTATTTCCTCACCTTCTCTCAGAAGCCCCTCTTCCACTGCCCTTTTTTTCAGCTCCTCCTCATCTATCCCCCTCCCATCATCCTCAACCACAACCTCTATTTTCTCTCCCTTTCTTTTTGCCCTTATGCTCACCAGCCCCTCCTCCGGCTTTCCCATCCTTTCTCTTTCCTCGGATGGCTCTATACCGTGGTCCACTGCATTTCTCAAAAGGTGGGTTAATGGTTCTCCAAGGTTTTCAATAATCCTTCTGTCAAGTTTCACATCCCCTGCATCAACCTCAAACCTGACCTTTTTCCCTTTCCTCTCTGCAACATCGTGAACAAGAGACCTGAAGTTTTCCAGAAATGGCTGCAAGGGAACGAGTTGCAATCTGGAAAGTTCTATCTCCACCTCCCTGAGTCCACGAAGGATGGATATGGTCTCCTTCCTTCCCATCCGGTAAAGTGAGAGTGTTTCAAGATAGAGGGTATCAATCAGGGCGGATATACGGTCAAGAATCTCGGGGTCCACCCTCACCGTTTCAAATCTCTCCTCCTCAACCTTCTCTCCCTTTATGAGTTTTATAAGTCTTATTGCCTTTCTTCTCTCCTCATCATTCCATGGGATTTTTCCCTTCTTTATTTTTATAAGTTCGTCCTCAAGCCTGTGAGCCTTTTCCCCGATATCATCAAGTCCAACCATCCTGGAAGAACCCTTAAGAGTATGAGCCTCCCTTATGAGTTCATCCCATGGAGGTTCCGGGAGCAAAATGAGCCTCTCAAGACGCTCTATCCTTTCTTTTGCCTCTTCCATAAAGATTTTTACAAACTCATCCATTTTCCAGAGAAAATTCTCTTATTTTCTCTCTGAGTTTTTCACCAACATCCACCAGGGATTCTGTTGCAGTATGGAGTTCCTTTATGGTCTGTTCAATCCGCTGAAGGCTTCCTGCAACGTCCTTGACAGCAAGTGCAACCTGTTCGGTGGCATTTCGCTGCTGTCCGGTGGAGAAAGATATTTTCACAAAGGCATCCATTATCTCCTTCATTTCCTGAACGATGTTTTTGAGACTCTCCCGTGCATTTTCCACCTTCTTTCTTCCCTCCTCAATCATTCCTGCCCCCTCCTCTCCGGCTTTTGCAAGGGGTTCCATTGCATACATTACCTCCTGGATAACCCTCTCTATCTCCCTCAGAGAAGTCTTTGATTCCTCTGCAAGCCTCCTCACCTCATCCGCAACCACAGAAAACCTCTTTCCGTATTCCCCTGCTGCAACTGCCTCTATCGCTGCGTTTATTGATAGAATATGCGTCTCCTCAACTATCTCCTTCACCATTTCAATCACATTTTCTATCTTGCTTATCCGCCCACCCAGATTCTCTATTCCCTTGCTCATCTCCTCCATCTTCCCTATTATCTTCCCCATATCCTCAACCATTCCCCTCAGGCTCTTTTCCTCATTCTCAACCTTTATCGTGTGGTCCTCAACCTTTCCTGCCATGTTTTCTGCAAGGGATGCAACCTCTCTTGCAGACTGTGCAAGCTCCTCCGCAGCAGCGGATATTTCACTCACCCCTGCGGATTGCTGGGTTACGCTCTCTGCCTGAACGCGGACGGTTGAAGATAATTGTGTAACTGCAGAGGCGAGTTTAAGTCCCGATGTTTTTACCTCTTCCATAAGGGAGGATAGAGAGGATATCATATGATTGAACTCCATGGAAAGCATACCGAGTTCATCAAAGGATGTGGGGGCGATGGAAAAAGAAAGGTCTCCCTTTGATACACGTTCAAAACCGCTTCTGAGAGATTCAACCGTTTTCTTCACATTGCTCACAACAAGATATGCATAGATTATAACGCATATAAAAATTATTCCGCTCAAACCTGAAAAGGAAAAAATATCACGTTCAATGGTATGCATTTCCTTTGCAAGTATGTGGTGCTCTTTTATCATCCCTATTGTAAGAACGTGAAAGAGAATAAAGGAGGAAAGGATGAGAGTCAAAAACCATAAAAGAACCTTTGTATGGTAAGGGAATTTTGTGAGCTCTTCTTCTATTTTTATTCTTCCACACAGATAATTCTCACAGGATGCAGCAGCAATTCCTGAACCCAGAATCCCCCAGCCGATGAGCCAGAAGAAATGGGCAGGGGACCACGGGAGATAGAGAAATGCGGATATAACATATCCCATGAGCAAGGAAAAGTATCTGTACTTTATGTAAAAGAGGCTGTTTTTCGAGTAAACAAGGTACAGAACAAGGTAAAGGATGGTGAAAGATGCAAAAAGAAGGTAAACCGGAGGGTATTTTCCCTGCATGAGGAGGGAAAGACTAAAGTGCCCGAGGAGAATGAAGGGGATGGACAGGAAAAATGCACGGTTTACCATTTTATCCTCCTTTTTATCTTTTCAATATCCAGAATCACGGTATCCCCGAGCGTTCCGGATGCAAGTTCCGAGCCTGAAAGGGGGGTGGGTTCTCCCTTCTTTATTCCCAGAACCTCATCCACAAGTAATCCTCTTTTCTCTTTTAAAACCACCACAATTTTTCCCTCCCCCTTTTCCTCCCCCATGATGGAGGAAAGACTGTAAACAGGAACAGGTGAACCTCTCAGGAGCATCACCCCTTCAAACCCTGGAGGTGATAGAGGAATTGGAGTGAGGGTCTTTTTTTTCACCACCTCCTCAACATCCTCAAGCCTGAGTGCAACATCTCTATTCCCCACCCTTACATAAAGAAACATCATCTCCTCCCGGAGAGGAGTGCCTTAACTCTTGCAACCAGTTTTTCAGGATGAAATGGTTTCGGGAGATAGTCATCCGCCCCGAGTTCAAATCCCTTCAATTCATCCTCAAGGGTGTTTTTGCTCGTGAGCATGAGAACAAGGGTATCCTTTGTTTCAGGGTAGTTCCTTATCTGCTGCAAAACCTCAAAACCATCCATCTCAGGCATCATAACGTCAAGAATTACAAGATCGGGTCTTTCGGATATGACCTTTTCAAATCCTTCTTTTCCATTTTGTGCCTCAAGAACCTCAAATTCATCAGAAAGAAGGCTCTTCACTATCTTTCTCAGGGTGGGGCTGTCGTCTATCACCATGACTTTTTTCCTTGTCTCCACAAAGCCAGTCTCTTTAACGACCTCTGTCTCCTCTATTTTCACCCCTCTTATTTCCACAACCCGTGCTGCCTCATCAAAAGTTGTTATCCCCATGAGAACCTTCTTTACCGCATTTACGGACATACTCTGGAATCCCTCTTCTTTCAGAACCTCTTTTATCCTCCCTGCCCCTCCTCCCTCTGCTATTACGGGACGAAGCGCATCAGAAATCCTTATCACCTCCTCCACAGCTGTCCTTCCCTTGTATCCAGAGCCATTGCACTTATCACATCCTCTTGCCACCCTTACTTTTACAGGCTCCGATGCAATCAATCCCCACCTTTCCTCAAGCTCCTCGGGAGTGAGAACCACTTCCTCGGCACAGTATGGACATATCTTCCTTACAAGCCTCTGTGCAATAACACCCCTGAGAACCTCGGATACCATCTCCGGATTTGAACCCAGGGAGTAAAATCTCTGGAAAGCGGAGACCGCATCGTTTGTGTGAAGGGTGGAAAGAACAAGATGTCCTGTAAGGGCAGCATTCAGGGCAATTTCTGTTGTTTCTTTATCCCTTATTTCTCCAACCAGAATAACATCCGGGTCCTGACGAAGAATGGAACGAAGCACACTTGCAAATGTCAATCCCTGTTCATTCTTTACCTCAACCTGGGTTATCCCTTCTATTTTGTACTCAACAGGGTCTTCCACGGTTATTATGTTCGTCTCACCGGTTTTTATGCGGTTAAGTATTGCATAGAGGGTCGTCGTTTTTCCACTTCCTGTGGGACCTGTTGCGAGAATCATTCCATATCGGGATGAGAGCATTTCTTTTATGAGCCTCAGGCTCTCAGGAAGGAATCCCAGATCTTCAAGACCAAGTCCCACCCTTGAATAATCAAGGATTCTCAAAACCACCTTTTCGCCGTAAATAGAAGGCAGAGCAGATATTCTCAGGTATATCTCCCTGTTCTCAAAAAGAATGGTTGCCTCACCATCCTGTGGTTTTCTTCTTTCTGCGAGTTTCATCTTTCCCATTATTTTTATCCTTGAAACAATACTCGGATGAATTTTTTTGGGAAACTTTGCAAATTCATAGAGAACACCATCTATCCTGAATCTCACAAGGGTAAAGTTTTTAAGGGGCTCAATATGAATATCGGTTGCTTCCTTCTTTATTCCCTCAAGTAAAATAAAATTCACAAGCCTGATTATCGGGGGTTCCCTTGCAAGTCTCTGGAGGTCAAGGACCGTCTGTTCTTCTGTGCGATATTCAACCACCTGGAGATTTTCGAGCGCTTCCTCAAACGATATCTCCACCACCTCTTCCTTTGGTCTCTTCTCCTCAAGAACCCTCTTTATTTCCCTTTCAGGGACAAGAACTATCTCAACATGGCTTTCTGTAATGAATTCAACGTCCTTGAAAGTTTCAATATCAAAGGGATTTGCCGTTGCAAGGTAAGCTTTATTTGCCTCTCTTTTTAATGGAACAACCTTCCTCTTTTTCCAGAATGCGTAGGGAAGCAGATTGAAAAATTCATCGTCCACCCTGTCTATTTTTTCCAGGAATTTATACCCATAAAGTTCTGCATATTTTGAAAGAAATACCTCATCCGGGACCAGTTTTCTTTTGAAAATTTCCCTGTCAGGATTTGCATCCTTCATCTCCTGAAGGATGGAAGGAGCAAGAACACCCTCTTCTATGAGTTTTAGTGTAACCCTGTCTCTCATTGGAGATCATCCCGGATAGCTGTGGGTTGCGGTGTGCTGCTGCTCACATACCACCAGTCAATCTCATCATCCCCGTCTATATCATTCCCGTAGCGTCTGGATGCAACCGCTCCTGCAATGAAATACTCCCTTCCCTTCTCCTTTTCCCAATAGATGTAGTAGTAATACCTGTGCTCAGGGTCCATAACCAGATCCAAGTTGTTCGGGGGATATTTTATGTAAAAGGTGTCGGTGTATGGAGGATACCTCACAGAGTTATTTGTCAGGTCTTCTGTTCCGGGTCCATAATGCCCATGTTCTGCATAAAATGCATGTTCGAGTTGATATATTAGAGTGAGGGTCCTCTTCATTTCTGCCCGGTAAACAGAAGCCCTTGCCCTTCTAAAATTTGGCACAGCAAGTGCTGCAATTATTCCCAGAACCGCAATCACGACCATGAGTTCAACAAGTGTGAATCCGCGTTTCACTTTTCAGCCTCCTCATCCTCAAATAGTGGACCATAAAAGGTTATTTTCATTCCTGTTTCATCCTCTATTACATAACCGTATTCGGGATGTCTGTAATAGACAACCCCCTCTGGAAGATCAAGGAGAGACGCCGCCTCAGGGAAGCTCCCCTTAGCCTGGTAATACCTCCTCACCATTATATCCGCCCTTATTGCAGGGGGAAGGAGAGAATCCCTGAGGACGGCGCTCTCTTCGGGGGGAGAAGGCTTCCGGGAGAGAATTCCATAGACTTCAAAACCTATTATGGGAAGTGTTATAAGCAAAAATACCCCCAGAAAATTTCTTCCTCCTTTTCTTTCCGGTTTTTCCAGCATCTCTTCCTCAAGGGGTATCCTGAGTGCACATATCTTGCAGTAAAACTTTCCATCCTTCTCCAGAAAAAGGTCTTCTTCCTCCATCAACCTTCCGCATCCAGAACACTTATACATGGCCATTTTTATACCTCCCCTTTTGTAAACTTTATACAAAAACTGTTCCCCTTTTTTGACATTGACATTCATGGGGATAAAAAAAGATGGTGTAAAATTTTATTTACGCGGGTAAAAATTTATTTACGCCTTAATTTTCCTGCAAACTCCAGGGTGAGTTCTCTTGCTATCGGGTCGCAGTCTTCAATTCTCACAAGTAATGTATCCCCAAGCCTGAAACTCCACCTTTTCCCCCTGAGCATAAAATCCTTCTCTCTGAATTTGTAGAGGTCCTGGGGAAGGTTTTCCCTGGGAAGGAATCCATCAATGAAAAAGTCCTTGAGTTCAACCCATATCCCTCCAAAAGTCACATTTGTTACAATTCCCGGATATTCTCTATTCCTGTGTTTGTTGAGATATTCAAGGATCTTTACCTTCACCGATTCCCTTTCCGCCTCATCCGCCTTCCACTCACATTCAGTTGCACGGTCTGCAATGTATTCAAGTTCTTTTTCACTGTATTTCTCTCCCTTGAGCAGCCTCTGAATTATAAGGTCCGGGTATCTTCTTATAGGAGAGGTGAAATGGGTGTAAAATTTTGATGCAAGTCCGTAGTGTTCCGCATGGGTTGCAACATATCTTGCACGCTTCATGGACCTCAGAAGCATGTAGTTCACTATATGTTCGTAATCCTTCCCCCTTACCCTTTCTATTACTTCCTGCAGTCCTTTTCTTGAATAAGACCTGACCCTGTGTCCAAAAAGTGAGACAAACCTGAAAAACTCTTTGAGTTTCAGTTCATCAGGTTCCTCGTGAACCCGGTAAATTGATGGGACTTTGAGCATGTAAAGATGCTCTGCAACAACCTCATTTGCAAGGATCATTAACTCCTCTATCAGGCGATGGGAATTGTATCTCACATCCTCCCGAACCTCCAGCACTTCACCATTCTCATCCAGTATCACCTTCATCTCCGGGATATCAAAATCAAGGCTTCCCCTTGCTTTCCTTCTCTCCCTCAGAGTGGATGCAAGTTCCCATGCTATTTTTAAATCCTCCTTAAATGGTGAATTCCTTTTTCCATCAAGTATCTCCTGTGCCTCCTTGTAATTCATTCTTTTCCTGTTCACCACAACAGACTCAACGATATCATAATCCCTCACATGCCCGTTTTTATCAACCTCCATTATCACGCTTATCGTGAGTCTCTTTTCTCCCTCAAGCAGGCTTGTAAGGCGGGTGAGTTCAGGAGGAAGCATGTGGAGCGTCCGGTCGGGAAGATAGACACTTGTTCCCCTTTCACCTGCCTCCTTATCTATTGCGCCTCCCCTCCTTACCCAGTAACTGACATCGGAAATATGTACTCCAACCCTGTATCCTCTTCTTATTTTTTTTATGGATATAGCATCGTCAAAATCCTTTGCATCCTCAGGGTCTATCGTAATTATTCTCTCCCGGGTTAAATCAACCCTCCTTTTTATTTCCTCCTCTATATCCTCACTCAGAGTTTCAAGCTCCTTCATGCAATCTTCTGAATACTTTTCACGGAGCCCCTTATCCTTTATTATTATCTCAATCCCCATTTTTTCAGGGGAAATTTTTTCAATGATTTCTCCGACCGGATTCACCCTGGGGGAGGTCCATTCAACGAGTCTGAAAAGGACAACATCCCCTTCCTTTACCTTTCCGGGATGGGGACAGAAGAAGTAAACCGGAATGGTCCTGTCTATGGGTTCAATCCATGTTAATCCCTCCTCCTTTACAATCCTTCCAGCAAACTCCGTCCTTTCCCTCTTTAAAATCTTTATTATTCTCCCCTCAATCCTGTTTCTTCTTTTTCTTATCTTCACTGCAAGGACCCTGTCTCCGTTGAATGCGGTTCCTGTTGCACCCGGGGGGATGAAGATATCCTTCGAGCCATCGTCAGGGATTACAAATCCATATCCACCGGCCTTTGCATCAAACCTTCCACGAACCGCCCCGACCCTCTCGCAGAGTCCAAGGGAGTTTTTCTTTACCCTTACAAGTATTCCCTCCTCTATGAGTTCATTCAGGATGGGTTCTATCTTCCGCGAGAATATTTTGTAAATCTCCCTTTTTCTTATAGAATGTTTTACCTCCCGCCTGAAAAACTCAATTACTCCCTCTTTTGAAAATGGATACCTCTGTTTTTTCTTTTTTTTCTTCTTTTTCTTACCCATCCAAGTACCTCAGGGTTCCTGTTTTGAACTCAATTTCCCTTCCATTGACATCAACCACGAGTTCTCCATTTTCCTTTATTCCCCTTGCAACACCCACGACATCTCCTATCTTCACCTTTCTTCCAATAGTACCAAGAAATCCAAGATATGCAAGTTTTACATCCTCCCTTTCTCTCCAGTAGAGAATCCTGTCCCGGAGAAAGTGTGCGACCTCTTCAGGATTTTTTTTCTTCCCTGTTAACTGTAAAAAGGAGACTGCGTTGAGTTCCTGAGGGAGATGGGAAACATTGAGGTTCAGCCCGATGCCGGCAATGTAAAATTTCTTTTTTTCAATAAGAATACCGCATATTTTTTTATCATGAACAAGTATGTCATTTGGCCACTTTACCTCTCCTGGAATGCCTTCGCCTGTGAGAAATTCACATACCGCAACAGGCACAATGAAGTTGTACGGAGCCTCCTTCTCCAGGAGCACGCTCATCCAGAGTCCGCCTGGAGGAGAATGCCATTTTTTTCCTTCCCTTCCCTTCCCCTGAGTCTGAATCCCCGCGTAGACAACATCACCATCCTGAAGGGAATCAATGTTTCTTTTCATCCACTCATTTGTTGAATCAACCTCTGGAAGGAAAATCGTGCGCATAAATAAAAAGAGGGGGCTTGCGCCCCCTTTCCTTTCAATTACACCCAGCCTCTTGTCTTCATTGCCTCCACAACCCTCTGGACGGAGACCAGGTAGGCTGCAAGCCTGGTGTGGATCTTCTTCTCCTCTCTCATGGAGTGGACATCCTGGAATGCCTTGGTCATTTTCCTGTCAAGTTTCTCATAGACTTCCTCATAGTCCCAGTAGTATCCGGTGATGTTCTGGACCCACTCAAAGTAGGAGACGGTAACTCCACCTGCGTTTGCGAGGAAGTCGGGAATGATGTAGGAACCCTTGTTGTAGAGAATCTTGTCCGCCTCGGGTGTGGTTGGTCCGTTTGCAAGCTCAAGGATTATCTTGCCCTTTACCCTGTCTGCATTCTCATCGGTTATCACATTCTCGAGTGCTGCTGGGATAAGGATGTCAACATCAAGTTCAAGAAGTTCCTTGTTGGAGATTTTCTGTGCGTCCGTGTATTCAACCACCGTCTTTGTTTCCTTTTTGGTCCTGAATACATCGCTGAATGGAAGTCCCTTTTCATTGTAGATTCCGCCCTTGGAGTCACTCACCGCAACAACCCTGACATTTTTGAACATCCTGGTGATAAGGAGATGTGCGTAGTATCCTGCGTTTCCATATCCCTGGATTGCGCATGTTACAGCATCACCCTCGGGAATCCTGTCCGGAAGTTTCTCAAGTTCGTGTGGTGGTTTGTAGAAGTTTTCTTCATCCACCTCAAGATTTATTCCCATAACCCTTGCAGCCTCTCTCAGGGTGAACATTCCGCCCCTTGCAGTTGCATCCTCTCTACCCCTGGAACCACCAAGATGGTGGGGCTTTCCGGTAATCACGCCGGGGTTGTTGTACTGCCTTATCTTGGAAAACTCATCCATCATCCATGCCATTATCTGGGAATTTGTGTAAACGTCCGGGGCAGGGATGTCCTTCTCAGGACCGATTATCTGGGCTATTGCCCTTATGTATCCCCTTGCAAGCCTTTCCTTCTCCCCGTCTGACATCTCCTTGGGATTGCAGATAATTCCACCCTTGGCACCACCATACGGAAGGTCAACAACCGCAGTTTTCCAGGTCATCCATGCAGCAAGTGCCCTCACCGTGTCAATGGTCTCTCCGGGATGCCATCTTATTCCTCCCTTGGTTGGTCCCCTTGCATCGTTGTACTGAACCCTGTAACCATGGAAGACCTTTATGGTTCCATCATCCATCCTGACAGGAATGGTAACATGAAGCTCCCTCATTGGCCAGCGGAGCATTTCATGGGTTGCAGGGTCAAGTTTCAAAAGCTCCGCCGCCTCATCAAGCTGCGCCTGTGCAATCTTAAAGGGATTCCTCTCCATATCGCTCCTCCTCCTTTTTAGAGTTTGTGAATTTTTTCACATCCAGCCTATCTATACCATCTTTTTTCTGGTTTGTCAATACCTGAAATTAAAGTTTTTCAACAAGGGGGTCAGTCATTTGATGCAGTATCTCTTCATGGAATTTTATCTTGTCGTATGTAATCTTTGCGCTGGACGGTCCTGTGGAGATTATTTTTCCAATTTCTTTCCATGTTAAATGCGCACGATCTCTTAAAAGCAGAATAATTGTGGCTCTCAAAGGGTCTCTCCGGTATTTCTTTAATGAACCCAAATCTCTGCCAAAGCGCTCTTTTATGTATTGCTCCACCACCTCCACCGGTATTCTTCCCCCTCTTCTCTTTTTCTTCTCTCCTTTTCCAGCATCTCAAGAACCTGATGAATAAAATCATCGTCAGCATAAACGAGATAATCCTGCACCTTCTTCACCTCGGGCAATCCCTCCTCAATCCCGGAAAGGGTAAAATCAATAAATTCATCAAGGGAAGAGAAATATGAAAGACTAGGAGCAGTTGAAACTATCTTTGCCTCACCCAGATACTCCCTGTAACTGGACCATGGATATTCCTCAGGCATGGAAACCATCCTTTTAAAAATTCCTCCCTGTCCCTGTCCTCCCAGAATATCACCCGCCCCTCATTTCCCTTGAAAATAACATGATGCAGAGCACCAGGATAATCTACACGCAAAGGACGTGGCATGGGAAGATTATAAAAAAAGCATGAAACATCAAGAATAAAATTAAAAATCAAACGACTGACCCCCGGGTTGACATGGAGAGTTTATTGTGTATGATATAGCAGATGGAACTTTTGAAGGAGATATCAAAGCCGGGAAAAAGGGGATATTCCCTTCCGGAATGTGATGTTCCGGGGGAAATTAAGGATTTTATTCCTGAAAGATTCCTGAGGAAGGAGCCTCCGCCTCTGCCTGAGGTTTCAGAGGTGGAGGTGGTGAGGCATTTTGTTCGTCTTTCAAACATGAATTACCACATTGACCTGGGGATGTATCCCCTTGGTTCATGCACCATGAAGTACAATCCAAAGATAAATGAGGATGTTTCCCGTTTCCCTGGATTTGCGTTCATACATCCCTTCACCCCGGAGGAATATGTTCAGGGAGCATTGAGACTCATGTATGAGTTGAAGGAGTATCTCAAAGAAATTTCAGGGATGGATGAGGTATCCCTCCAGCCCGTTGCAGGGGCACACGGGGAATTGACAGGAATGCTGCTTGTGAAGGCATATCATGAGCATAAGAAAAACAAAAAATCAAAGGTAATGGTCCCTGATTCAGCCCACGGGACGAACCCCGCCTCCTGCGCCCTTGTTGGTTATGATGTAATACAGGTGAATTCAGGAGAGGATGGGATACTTCACCCTGAGGAGATAGAAAGGGTGATGGACGATGAGGTTGCATGTATAATGATAACCAATCCCAATACCCTTGGTCTCTTTGAAACCCACATTAAAGAAATAGCAGACATAATGCACCGCCATGATGCCCTGGTTTACATGGATGGTGCAAATCTCAATGCCCTCCTTGGAATATCACGCCCGGGAGACTTCGGGGTTGACATAGTCCACTTCAATCTCCACAAGACCTTTTCCACCCCCCACGGTGGAGGAGGACCCGGAGGTGGAGGAGTTGGGGTGAAGGAGTTTTTAAAGGACTTCCTTCCCGTCCCACTTATAGAAAAGGATGGTGATAAGTACAGATTCAGGTGGGATGTCCCCCACACCATAGGAAAGGTTGCCACCTTTTATGGAAACTTCGGGGTGATGGTCAAGGCATACACCTACATAAGAATGCTTGGAGGAAAGGGGCTCAGGGAGGTTGCAGAGCAGGCGATTATAAATGCAAATTACCTCTGCCATCACCTCAAGGATACCTACGAACTCCCCTATCCAGGACCCTGCATGCACGAGTTCGTTCTCTCTGGAGACCGCCAGAAGAAACACGGTGTGAGAACCCTTGATATTGCAAAGAGATTGCTTGACCATGGATATCATGCCCCAACCATATACTTCCCCCTCATTGTTCATGAGGCGTTGATGATAGAACCCACAGAAACCGAACCCCTCTCAAGCCTTGATGGATTTATTGATGTCATGAAGAAAATAGCAAAAGAGGCTGAAGAGAATCCTGAAAGGTTGAAAAATGCACCTGAGAAAACTCCGGTAAGGAGGCTTGATGAGGCAAGGGCAGCACGGGAACTGGATACAGGGTGGTGACCCGTACACCTACGGGATACACTCTGCTGAAGATATCCCGAAGGAGAGGAGGAGGGAGATAATAGGGAAGATAGCACAGGAGATAGTGGACAGGGGTATGGTTGCCCCTGCCATATTCTTCCTTGAACTCGCAAAGCCCCTTTCCTTTATCGGAAGCCAGCTCATGGTGATGGCAAATCCAATGGTTCAGTTAATTTTTGGTTCTAAGGCATACTGGGAAATTACCGTTCTTATGGAAAAAAGAGAAAATGTTGAACTTCTGATACAGGAGATTGAAAGGAGGAACGATGAAAAAAGAAGAAATAAAAAGGATACTCGCAACTGATTGCGGGAGTACAACCACCAAGGCGATACTCATAGAAAAGCGCGGGGAGGAGTACAGGCTGGTGGTGAGGGGAGAGGCTCCAACCACCGTTGAGGCTCCTTTTGAGGATGTTACAAAGGGAGTGCTCAATGCGATAAGGGAGGTTGAGGAGTTAACAGGGCTTGAGATACTGGAGGGTGAAAAGATAATGAAGCCTGCTCAGGGAAAAAAGGGAGTGGATATATACATCTCAACCTCCTCCGCAGGTGGAGGATTGCAGATGATGGTTGCAGGAGTTGTGAAGACAATGACTGCAGAAAGTGCAGCAAGGGCTGCTCTTGGTGCAGGTGCAATTGTTATGGATGTGATAGCATCCAACGATGGAAGGATGCTGCATGAGAGGATAGAACTCATAAGAAGACTGAGACCGGATATGATTCTTCTCTCCGGAGGGGTGGACGGTGGAACGATAACCCATGTTGTTGAACTTGCCGAAATAATAGCAGCAGCAGACCCCAGACCCAGGTTCGGAACGGGATACAGGCTCCCCGTGATTTATGCCGGGAACAGGGATGCGAGGGATAAGATAAGGGAAACCCTTGGAGAAAGGGTTGACCTTTCCATCGTTGACAACATAAGGCCTGTTCTTGAAAGAGAGAACCTCAAACCTGCAAGGGATAAGATACACGAACTCTTCATGGAGCACGTGATGTCCCATGCTCCGGGATACAAAAAACTCATGGCATGGACTGATGTTCCCATAATGCCCACTCCCGGTGCAGTGGGAATGCTCATGGAGATGATAGCAAGGAAAGAGGGGATAGAGGTTCTTGGAGTGGACATAGGTGGTGCAACAACCGATATTTTCTCGGTATTCCAGGGAGTTTTTAACCGAACGGTGAGTGCAAATCTGGGGATGAGTTATTCAATCTCAAATGTTCTTGCAGAGACCGGGGTTGAGAATGTTATGAGATGGGTTCCTTTTGATATAGACGAAAAGGACCTGAGGAACAGGATAAGGAACAAGATGATAAGACCCACGACAATTCCCCAGACTCTGGAAGAACTGATGATAGAACAGGCAATAGCAAGGGAGGCTCTGAGACTTGCACTCGAACAGCACAAGACCATGGCGGTTGGATTGAAAGGCGTTCAGCAGGAGAGGACCATATCAGATGCGTTTGCACAGACAAGAACAGGAGAGACCCTTGTGAACCTTCTCACACTTAATCTCATAGTAGGTTCAGGTGGTATCCTTTCACACGCTCCGAGAAGGGTCCAGGCGGCGATGATGATGATTGATGCATTCCTTCCCGAGGGAGTTACAAAACTTGCAGTTGACTCAATCTTCATGATGCCTCATCTTGGGGTTCTTTCCACGGTTCACGAGCAGGCTGCAATGGAGGTATTTGACAAGGACTGCCTCATAAGGCTTGGAACATGTATAGCCCCAATAGGGAAGGGTAAAGAGGGGCAGCCCTGCGTCACCGTGAAGTTTGATGGGGTTGAGAAAAAGGTGAACTTTGGTGAGATGGCGCTCATTCCCCTTGAGGTGGGGAAGAAGGTTGAGGCTGAGATTATTCCTGAGAAGGCGTTTGATATGGGAGAGGGAAGGGGTAAGCGCATAAAGGCAACCCTTGAGGGAGGTGTTGTTGGTATAATCATTGATGCAAGGGGAAGAAGACCATTTGAATTGCCCGAGGATAAAAAGAAGCGCGTTGAAAAACTTAAAGAGTGGATGCACGCACTTTCAGTCTATCCAAACATCTAAGAAAGGAGGTATAATGAGAAAGTTTGTGGCTGTTGTTCTTGTTCTTTTAATGGTTGCGGGATGTACAGGGAGGAGTCCTCATCTCCGTTCCTGTATAATCTCCCTTGAACAACTTAACGACCCTGAGGGTGCGCTTGAGCAGTGCAAAAGGGCTAAGGAACTTGAGCCCAACAATCCCGAGGTTTATCTCTGGATGGGTAAGGTTTACTGTCATTCTCATTTCAGGAAGTACCTGGAAGGAACCAACGAGTTTGACAGGGCGCTTGAGATGGACAGGGAGCGCACGATGGAACTCATGAAGAAGGATGACTGGAGAAGATATCCTTACGACCTCTTCTACTACAATGCAGGAATTCAGGCGTATCAGAAGGAAGACTATGCAACGGCGGAAAAGAAGGTGAGGATGGCAATAGAGCTTGCTCCTGATTCCTCTCTCTATCACAGTTTCCTGGGAAGCATACTTGCCTACGAAGGAAAAGAAGAAGAGGCAAAGCGCGAGTTTGAAACTGCCCTTAAACTCAACCCGAGGAATCCCAATGTCCACTATAATCTGGCGGTTTACTACAAGAAAAAGAAGGACTACAAATCCGCAGCAAAGCATCTTGCAGAGGCTGCAAAACTTGATACTGCAAATACAGACTATCTCTTTGAACTCGGTGAGGTTTACGCAAATCTTGAGGATTACAAAAATGCGGAGATTACCTTCGCAAAAATAACAAAAATAGACCCGAAAAATAAAGATGCGTGGTTTAATCTCGGGGTTACCAGGGTGAAACTTGAGAAGTTCAAGGAGGCAGCCCGGGCATTTGAGAAGGTTGTTGAGATTGATTCCAAGGATGCCGATGCATATCTTCTGCTTGGAAGGGTTTACTACCGGATGAAGGAATATAAGAAGGCACTGGATGCCCTCACTAAGTGCCTTGAGATTGACCCCTCCAAGTGTGAGGCGTATGGATGGAGGGGAGAGGTTTACAGGGCAATGGGACAGAAAAAGAAGGCTGCCTCAGAGTTTGCAAAGGAACAGCGTTGCATGAAGAGTAAGAAGTAAGTGTTTTTCTTTCCTTTTTCCTTAGGTCTTTTTCTTTTCTTTCTCTTACTCCTTCCTTTTATCTTTCTCATGATACAGATGGGGGTTGTCGGGTTTGCCTTTGCAAAACTCGGCATACCCCCATCACTTGGTTTATTCCTTTTCTTTCTTTCGCTTGCAGGAAGCGGGATAAATATCCCGATTTATGAAAGGGAGGTTGAGGAGGAAATACCGGTCCTTTCCTTATTCGGTTTCAGGCTTGCAGGGATAAGGAAGCAGATAATTGCAGTGAATCTCGGTGGGGCAATAATCCCTGTTCTGCTTTCCCTCTATCTTCTCATGCGTGTGCCTCTTCCCATCTTCCTCATAGCCCTCGGGATAAATGCCCTTATTGCGTATGCCTTTTCAAGACCTGTTAAGGGAATGGGAGTTGTTCTTCCTGCCTTTATTCCACCCATAGTGAGCGCACTTGTATCCCTTTTTCTTTTACCAGAAAATCCAGCCCCCCTTGCCTATGCATCAGGAACCCTTGGAGTTTTGCTTGGGGCTGACATTTTGCACCTTCCTGACCTTGAAAGGATGGGGTCAGGGGTTTTGAGCATAGGTGGTGCAGGGGTATTTGATGGTATTTTTCTTGTGGGTATAATAGCCGTTCTTTTGCTTTAGGGTTAATTTTTACTTGCATTTTCCTGATTTCGTTTGTAAATTTTAATAGACAGGGAGGTGTGAGATGATAAACCTTAAGGAGTCATTTCCATTACATTTCAGGATAGGATTGTTGACAACCATAGTTCTGTTTATTCTTGCGTTCCAGTTCGCACCCGTGAAGAAGACAGGGGAGATAAAGAAAAGAAGGGTGACCCATGAGTTTAAGGTTGAAAGGATTGCGCAGAAGGTGAAGAAGATTGTGGAACCGCTGGAGCGTCAGAGAGTAAAAGTTCCGGTTGAATCACAAACACCGGAAAGTGAGACCATGGAGAAAAATATTCCGGAAGGCGGGAGTTTTGGTGACAAAGAGATAGAGGTCAAAAGGATTGTCTTTACAATCGTTGAAGAGATGCCCGAGGTCCTGAACATGGAAGAGGCAAGGAAATATCTTGAATATCCTGAAATATGCAGGAAGGCAGGGATTGAAGGGACGGTTTACCTCAAACTGCTTGTGAATGAATTCGGGGAGGTTGAACAGGTTGAAATTTTAAAGAGCCTTCACGAGGCATGTGACGCGGCAGCAGTTAGATTTGCGTATCATCTGAGATTCAGGCCCGGAAAACAGAGGGACATACCTGTTCCTGTTTACGTTTCCTTCCCGGTTGTTTTCAGACTGAGTGAGTGATCAATCAAACCTGGAAAATGGAACGGGCGTTGCGATAGGACTCGTTTTCATCAAGCCCGTATCCAACAACAAAAACATCAGGGATTTCAAATCCCACCCACTTTGGTTTTATCTCTTTTCTCCTTTCCTTTTTCTTCTTCAAAAGAACACACACCTCAACTGACGATGCTCCAAGTTTTTTAAAATGGTCAACAAGAAAGGATAGGGTCTCACCCGTATCAAGAACCGTATCAACAAGCAGGACATTCCTTCCCTCAACAGGATACTTTATATCCCTTTCTACCCTTACTTCCATTCTGGGCTCTTTCCCCCGGTAATACTTAACATCTATGAAATCCACCTCACACGGTATCTCCATCTCCCTTATGAGGTCTGCAATGAAGATAAATGCACCCTTTAAAACACCGACAACAAGAGGATTTTTCCCGGAATAGAATTCTCCTATGGTCTTCCCCAGTTCTTTTACCCTTCTTTTTATCTCTTCTTCCTCAATCATCATCCTCATATCCTGCTCCACATCCTCCTTATCTTCTTTAAACTTTTTTCTGCTGCCCTTCTTCCCCTTTCAACACACTCCTCTATCCTTCCAAAGTCGGTCCAGTGAATATCCTCTGTTTCAATATCCACAACACAGTGTGCCTTCTCAAGCAGCATCCTGAAAAGTTTTAACTTTGCAAGTTCATCCACTCTCAAAAATATTGAAATTGCAGAGTTAAGATTTCCAGGTTTTGAAGGTTCCTTCCCGAGAACGGATGCTATAATCCTCTGTGAACCAAGTTTGAATGCGGCTTCTATCGGAACATTTGCAGTAACACCTCCATCCACAAGGAGCATTCCGTCCCACTCAACAGGAGGGAAGACCCCTGGAATTGCAGCACTTGCCATCGCTGCCTTCCAGAGAGGTCCCTCAGTGATTATTACATCCTTTCCCGTTATCAGGTCAAGGGCAACCGCAGCAAAGGGAAGTTTTGTATCCTTAAATTCTGCCTCACCAAATATTTCTTTGAACACTCTTTCTGTGGGCTCCTGTGGAATCAATGAGCGCTTTCTGAACATCTCTGCAAGCAATGCGGTCTCCTTCACCTTCTTTTTCAGACTTGCAAACCATCCACCTCCTTCTTCCCTTGAGAACCTGTCAAGGTGAAGGTCCCGGTATGCTTCAGAGTTTACAAGTTCCCGGGCCTTTTCATAGAGAAAAGACGCAGAGGGATTTAACGCATAGAGCCCACCAACTATCGCCCCTATGCTTGTCCCTGCAACTGTTGAAATCTTTAATCCTTCCCTTTCCAGGACCTCAAGAATCCCTATGTGTGCAAGTCCCTTTGCAGAACCACCTGCAAGGGCAATTCCAACCTTTGGCTTTCTGAAAATATTCAGCAGGTTAGATGCAAACATGCAAACACCCTCCTTTTGTCTTTCATTTCGTTGTACAGTTTCACTGCATGTCCTGTTCTTGCAACCTCAACCTCAACTCCGCGTTTTTTTATCTCATCCACAACATCCTGGGGGACCTTCATAACCCCATACGCCCCTGTCCCAATGATTATAACCTCTGGATTTTTGTCCCAAACATCTTTAAGGTCTTCAAGGCATAGCCTGTGACCTTCCTTTCTCCACCATCCTGGCATAACCCCTTCGGGGGTTATGATAACATCGGATGTGTAAACCCTATCATCTATCTCAATCCTTCCAAAGGAGTATCTTTTTACCTCAGGAGCCATCCTCCACCTCCTTTAATTTATTGTAAAGAGTCCTTAAGGTTATTCCAAGCATTTCTGCCGCCTTTTCCTTATCCCCACCGCAGAGCTCAATTGCATGCAGGATTGCCTCCCGTTCAACCTTCTTTATGAGTTCCTTTAACGGGATAATCTCTTCTTTTCTCTCACCTGCCGGAAGTATTATCTCCTCCTTTTCTATGTAATTTCCCTCAGCAAGTATAACCGCACGCTCTATAACATTTTCAAGCTCCCTCACGTTCCCTGGCCAGGGATATTCCATGAGGATTTTCATTGCCTCCCTTCTTATTCCCTTTATTTTTTTCCTCATAGCAGCACTGTATTTTTTGAGAAAATGTTCTGCAAGAACCGGGATGTCTTCCCTTCTTTCCCTCAAAGGAGGTATATGAATGGGAAAGGTGGAAATCCTGAAGTAAAGGTCTTCCCTGAAATTTCCCTTTTTTATTTCCTCCTCAAGGTCCTTGTTGGTTGCCGCAATTATCCTCACATCAACCTTTATTCTTCTCCTTCCTCCAACCCTCTCAAAAGACTTTTCCTCTATAACCCTTAAAAGCTTTGCCTGGAGTGGAAGTGGGAGGTCTCCTATCTCGTCAAGAAAAACAGTTCCACCATCCGCCACCTCAAACTTTCCAACCCTCCCCTCAACACCGGTTGCAGTTCCCTTTTCTATTCCAAAAAGTTCGGATTCAAGCAGGGTTTCAGGGATTGCAGCACAGTTTATTATAACAAAGGGGCCATCCCTCCTTCTGCTCCTTTTATGAATAAGATGTGCAAAAAGTTCCTTTCCCGTCCCGCTTTCCCCAAGCAAAAGAACCGTTGTATCCGCAGGGGCAACCTTCAGTGCGAGTTCCTTTGCCTTTACAATGGATGGTGACCTTCCAACTATTTCCGGTTCTTCCTCAATCTCCTTCTTTTTTCTTAAACTCACCTCCCTGAGTGCCCGCTCAACCCTGTTTATGAGAAACTCAGGCTCAAAAGGCTTTTCAATGAAATCCCAGGCACCCTTCTTCATTGCATTGACCGCATCCTCCACATTTCCGTATGCGGTTATTATAATTACCGGAATATCATCAAAAGCCCTCACCCTTTCAATAAGTGAAATTCCTGAGATATCAGGGAGTTTTTTGTCAATCACAGCCACATCAACCCTTTCTTCCTCAAGCAATTTCAATGCTTCTTCTCCCGAGGATGTGGATACAACATCCCATCCCTTTTGCTTAAAATTTAACTCAAGACTTTCCCTCAGCCCTTCGTGGTCCTCTATGAGGAGGACTCTTGGCATGGAATCCTCACGGTTACCGTTGTTCCCTTACCGGGTTTTGATTCAACCTCAATCCTTCCACCGTAGTATTCAACAATCCTTCGGGTTATGGATAAACCAAGCCCTGTTCCCCGTTTTTTGGTTGTGAAGAAGGGGTCAAAAATCCTCTTTAATGTCTCCCTATCCATTCCCTTCCCCTCATCCTTCACCCTGAAAACGCAATCGCCATTCTCCAGAGATAATTTCACCTTTATTTTCTTCCCCTTCTCCGTTGCCTCAACTGCGTTCTTCACAATGTTTCCAAAAGCCCTTGATAGGAATTCCCTGTTTACATAAAGATAAACAGACCTGAGATTCTTTATAAGATTATATCCCTCCGGGACTTCCCTTTCAAGAACTTCCTCCACAATTTCTTTTACATTCACCTTTTCTTTTCCTTTACCGTAATCCCGCGTGAGCAATAGGAGGTCGTCTGCAAGTCTGTTTAAGGAAAGAACCTCTCTTTTTACCTTCTCCTGAAGTTTCTTCTCCATGAGTCCTGAAAGACTCATTATCGCACCAAGACTGTTTCTCAGTTCGTGTAAAAGGTCACTCACACTCTTTCCCAGTACAACAAACCCTTTATTCCTCTCCCATTCCTTTTTTTCCCTTTCAAGCCTTTCCAGTTTTATCCGGTATTCTGCAAGCAATTCCTGAAATTTTTCATCAAGCTTCTTCTCCTCTTCCTCCTCTTTTTCCATCCCGGTTTCCTTTAAAGAGAAAATAAGATAAAGCGAAGATATAAGGAAGGTGAGATAAATGAGTATCCTTACAATGAGAAATCCATGGAGGTATCCCTTTATTCCCTTTATGAAAAATGAAGAGGTTTCTATCACGATGACCGTATCCTTCAGAGGATAGAAAAGATACCTTGAATCCACCAAAGATGTTGTCTCGGGAAAGGAGGAAAAAGAGGGAGGAATTGAACGGGTGGAAAATATGCATGTTCCATCTTTTGAAAAAACATACACTCCATCAACATCCTCAAAATCCATCTTTTTACCCACCCTTACAGTCTCTGCAACAAGTTTGAGCCTCTCCCTTTCAAGGAATTCCCATTCGTATCTCAACCTCAGGATGATAAAGGTTGAAAAGAAATCAAAAACTACGAAGAGGAAGAAGAGTAAAAATATTACTCCTGCCTTCCCACCGGACAGACCTTCACGCACACTCCGCATATGAGCACCCCTATCCCTCTTTTTGATGCAAACTTTTTCAACTGCTGCAAACACTTTTCCTTATCGTATCCATTATCACTGAGCGCCCCCGCAGGACATGCTTCAATGCATACTTTACAATCTCCACACTCCCCTTCATATGGAGAGTCAGGCTCAAGTGGTGCACTGGTAAATATCGTGGCAAGCCTTATTCTCGGACCATACTGAGGATTTACAAGCAGACCTGATTTTCCTATCCAACCAAGCCCTGCCTTATGGGCTATGAGCCTGTGGGATATGTGTCCTCGCTGGACCTCCCAGTCAACCGTCTGGGATGCCGCAATGGGAAGGGCATCGTATCCTTTCTTACAAAGGAAATATGCAATCTTATGCGCCGCCTGGTCAAGCAACCAGTTCACAACCTTGTAGTGGTGTTTGTATATCAGGGTGGGTTCGTTTTCTATGGTTTCCAGGACGGAAGGGAGCAGAGGGTAAGCAAGAGAGATTGCACGGGGATATTTCACCTTTCTTATCTCAGGGTAGAGATACTCAGAGGGAATATCCTCAACGGATGCAACCCCAATAAGGAGTTCAGGAACGAGACTCTTTATCTCCTCCTTCAGGTTCCCAGTTCCCATGAACTTAAATACTCCAGCTGTTCGGGTGTGAGTTTGTCTATCTCTATCCCCATGCTTTCAAGTTTCAGGCGCGCTATTCGCTCATCTATTTCTGGGGGAAGAATGTAAACCTTCTTTTCCAGGTTCTTTCCTTCCCTGAGAATATACTCAACCGCAAGTGCCTGATTGGAAAAACTCATGTCCATAACACATGCAGGATGCCCCTCAGCAGCAGAAAGATTGACAAGCCTTCCCTCTGCAAGGAGATAAATCTTCCTGCCATCCGGAAGCTTATACTCATCCACAAATTTTCTTATTTTTCTTTTCTCCTTTGCCATTTCCTCAAGACCCTTAACGTCTATCTCCACATCAAAATGCCCCGAATTTGCAAGTATTGCACCATCCTTCATTTTTTCAATGTGTTCCTTTCTTATCACGTCCCTGTTTCCGGTAACCGTTATGAAGAGGTCTCCTATCTCGCATGCCTTTTCCATTGGCATTACCTCATATCCATCCATCACCGCCTCAAGCGCCTTGACCGGGTCAACCTCGGTTATTATCACCCTTGCTCCCATTCCCCTTGCCCTCATTGCAACCCCCCTTCCACACCATCCATATCCAGAAACAACAACCACCATTCCTGAAAGCAGAACATTTGTTGCACGGAGAATCCCGTCAATGGTTGACTGCCCGGTTCCATACCGGTTGTCAAAGAGATGCTTGGTGGCTGCATCGTTCACGGCAATGACAGGGTAGAGCAAAACTCCTTTCTCCGCCATGCTCCTCAGTCTTATAACCCCTGTTGTGGTCTCTTCGGTCCCTCCAATAACCTCAAACTCGTTCTTATATTCCCTGTGATAGGTGGATATGAGGTCTGCTCCATCGTCCATGGTTATCTGGGGCTTCCGGGAAAGGACAGCCCTTATGTGGTCGTAGTATGTCTTTTCGTCCTCACCCTTTATTGCAAAAACCGGAATTCCGTAGTCCTTGACAAGACATGCAGCAACATCGTCCTGGGTTGAGAGGGGATTTGAGGCGGTGAGGAAAACCTCAGCCCCTCCCTCCTTCAGGGTTATCACAAGATTTGCCGTTTCTGTTGTAACATGCAGGCATGCGCCTATTTTTACCCCTTTGAGTGGCTTTCTTTTTGAAAAGTCCTCCCTTATCTTGCGAAGGACAGGCATGTTCCTTTCCGCCCACTCAATCCTCTTTTTCCCTTCCGGGGCAAGTGATGGGTCCTTTATATCAAAGTTCATCTTACCTCCTTCAATATCTCATCCACTGCATCCCTCATCTCCCACGTGAATCCTTCCTCCTCCCTTCCAAAGTGCCCGTAAACAGCAGTTTTCAGGTATATCGGCTTTCTCAAACACAGGTCGTTTATAATTCCCATGGGGGTGAGGTCAAAAACCTTTCTTATAACCCTTACAAGTTCTTCATCAGGTACCTTTCCGGTTCCAAATGTATTCACGGCAATGGATACCGGTTCGGCAACCCCTATTGCGTATGCAAGCTGGAGCTCAATCCTGTCTGCAAGTTCTGCTGCAACGATATTCTTTGCAATGTATCTTGCCATGTATGCAGCAGACCGGTCAACCTTTGTCGGGTCCTTTCCTGAAAAACATCCTCCTCCATGCCTTGCAAGACCGCCGTATGTGTCAACCATTATCTTCCTTCCGGTAACTCCGGTATCACCCTGTGGACCCCCGATAACAAACCTTCCGGTTGGATTTATCATTATTTTTGTGTTTTGATCCATATATTCGCCAACCACAGGCTTTATGACTCTTTCTACGATGACTTCCCTTAATTCCTTTTCCGAAACGTTAGGATCATGCTGGGCAGAAATAAGCACTGTATCAACTCTTATAGGTCTATCATCCTCGTACTCCACGGTGACCTGGGATTTTCCATCGGGTCTTAAAAAGTTCACTCCCTCATACTTCCTTACCTCTGCAAGCCTTCTTGCAAGTTTATGGGCAAGCATTATTGGAAGAGGCATGAGTTCGGGGGTCTCACGGGTTGCGTATCCAAACATCATTCCCTGGTCTCCCGCACCCCCTGTGTTCACCCCCATTGCTATATCCGGGGACTGTTCCTGGATCATCGTTATTATTGCACAGGAGTGATAGTCAAATCCGTATGCAGGGTCTGTGTATCCCACATCCTTAACAACCTTTCTCACAATCTTTGGAATATCCACATAGGTTTCGGTCGTTATCTCCCCTGCAACCATGACAAGACCGCGGGAGACAAGGGTCTCCACTGCAACCCTTCCATAGGGGTCCCTCTCAATTATGGAATCAAGAATTGCATCCGATATCTGATCACATATTTTATCAGGATGCCCCTCGGTCACGGACTCTGAGGTGAGGAGTCTCTTCATTTCTCTTTCCTCCTTTTTACAGTTTTATCTCGGAGGAGTCTCCGAGGTTTACCCTGTGAAAACTCCCCTTTATTCTCGCTCCCTCTCCTATGACAGAGTCTTCGAGCAGAAGGTCCTCTATGACGGAGGAGGAGTTTACGATGGAGTTTCTTATTATGGAGTTTTTAATCTCAACTCCATCACCAACCGATACGTATGGACCTATCACTGCATTTTCTGCCTTACAGTCTTCCCCTATGTAAACAGGGGGTATGAGAATTGCCCCCTTGAGCTTTCTTATCTTATGATACTTCTCAAGCAGGTGCCGGTTTGTTTCGAGCAGGGTTTCCACCTTTCCACAGTCGTACCATCCATCTATTGAAAACTTCAAAAGTTCGTATCCTCTCTCAATAAGCAAAGCAAGGGCGTCGGTTAACTGGTATTCATTTTTTGTTCTTATGTCCTTTCTTATTATCTCTGAAAGCGCATCCCTTAAAGGAGAAAGGGAGGAAAAATAATAAATCCCCACTATTGCATAGTTCGATGGGGGATGCTCAGGTTTTTCAATAACCCTTGTTATTCTGTCCCCCTCAAACTCAATTATACCAAATCTTTTGGGGTCCTTAACTTCCTTAACCCCTATTACATAGTCTCCTTTTTCAATCAATCCCCTGTAATCCGCCTCAAATATGGTATCTCCAAGAATTATTAAAAGTTCCCCATTCTTTTCATCGTGTATCCCGGTGTAAACTGCATGTCCAAGACCAAGGGGTTCTTTCTGAACCGCATATTTTACCTTGAACCTGTAGTTCTTATCCACATACTCCCTTATCTTATCTCCCTTTTCTCCCACAACGAGTATGAGTTCGTCAACCTGTAGGGGCTTTATTGTATCAAGAATGTGTCCCAGGATGGGTTTTCCTGCGACCATGAGCAGTGTCTTTGGGGTGGTATGGGTATGGGGGCGGAGTCTTGTTCCTGCTCCTGCAACAGGAATAAGAACCTTCATTCCTTCATCCTCTCCTTCAGGGTTTCTATCCTCTGAACAGGCATCGGGTCAACCCCGTATTCAACAGCAAGGTAATAACTGAGATAATCCCCCTTCTGGATGAGTGAGAATATCTCGGAAAGAAGACATGCTCCCTCTGAGAATACCTGAACGATTTCTCCGGTATTTGCCTCTATGAGTTCCTTAGTTATCTCTATCCTCTTTCTCATCTTTTCGTCCTCTTCCCTTGAACGCAGAATAAAAACAATTGACCTTCTCAGGATTTCTCTTGGATTGTACCATCCATTGAGTTCGTTGTGGTCAAGTTCAGGGAAAACAGCATAGTGTGCAAGTGTTTTTGAATTTTCGTTTAACTGTGTTACCCACCTCCTGGCAGCGGGGAAGAGTTTTGTCTCCGCATAAACAAAAGGAATCTTTTCCTTTATTCTCTTTGCCATCTCCTTTGCCCATCCTTTACTCACCTCTTTGCTGTTTTCAAGCAGTTCAATAACCTCCTTAAACTCTTTTTCCTTTATATCAAGCACCTTCATTTCCTTCAGAATCCTGAAAACAGGGAAGGTGAGATATGCTATTGCACCCCTGGGAGGATATCCTTTCGGGACCTTTATACACGGGAATTTATCCTTCTTTGCAAGGTTTTCAAGTTCACCATTGCTTGTTATGACTACGATTGATGCACCCGCCTTTCTTGCCTTCAGATAAAATGAAATCGCCTCCTCGGTATTTCCAGAATAACTCACAACCACAGCAAGAACCTGCTGTCCTGTCCACTTTGGAGGCTCATACTCCCTCACAACCTCAAAGGGAATCCGCATCCTCCCCTTTGCAACAGTTTTTACAATATCCCCTCCTATTGCAGAACCTCCCATTCCTCCCAGAACAACCCCTGTTGGGGTTATATCAGGAGCCTCGATGGGCAATTTCAGTGCATCGGTTATGTCCTTTGGAAGTTTATCTATTATCTCCAGCATCTTCCTCCTCCACAAAAAGGTTGATAAGGAGAGGAAATCTCTGTGCCATTTCCTCTCTCAGGTATCTTCTTATCTCCTCTACCCTGTTCATTCTCATCACCTTTTCTGTTATACTCCTTGCTTCCTCCATCGTCAAGCCCCTTATTATGGATTTTATCTCAGGGATTATTATAGGGCTTGTGGAGAGTTCGTCAACCCCAAGACCAAGCAACACCGGAACAGAAAGCGGGTCTCCTGCAATCTCCCCGCACACTCCAACCCACTTTCCATTCTCGTGCCCTCCCTCCACCGTGAGTTTCATGAGTTTGAGAACCGCAGGATGGAGGTGGCTGAAAAGGTAAGAAATCCTCTCATTGGTTCTGTCCACTGCAAGGGTGTACTGGGTGAGGTCGTTGGAACCTATGGAAAAGAAGTCAACGAATTTCCCCATCTCCCTTGCAAGCAGTGCACAGGATGGTATCTCCACCATAACACCCAGTTCAATCTTTTCATCAAATTCCTTTCCTTCTTTTCTCAATTCCTCCTTCGTCTCCTCCAGTATTTTTTTTGCATCCATTACCTCGTCAATGGATGATATCATTGGAAGAAGTATCTTAACATTCCCGCATGCAGAGGCACGCAGGATTGCACGAAGTTGAGTTTTAAGGAGATTTTTTTCCTCAAGCAGTATCCTTATCCCTCTCCATCCCAAGAATGGATTTGCCTCTTTATATTCCTCCCATGAATATAGTTTGTCTCCCCCAATATCCAGGACCCTTATTATGACAGGGTCAGGAGCGAGAGAGGATGCTATTTTTTTATAAAATTCAAACTGCTCCTCCTCCCCGGGAAGCCTTCTCTCTGAGAAAAAGAAAAATTCTGTCCTCAGGAGCCCCACACCCTTTGCCCCGCATCTTTTAACTGCCTCAATCTCTTCAATCATCTCAATGTTTGCGGAGAGATCAACCTCATACCCGTCAATTGTGGTGGCGGAAAGTTCCTTTAAGGAGAGCAGTTCCTTCTCCAGTTTTTCATATTCTTCTTTTCTTTTTCTATACGTCCTTTTTATCTTTTCAGGGGGATTTACTATGAGAACACCCTTTATTCCATCAAGAATAACCTCATCTCCGTGTTTTATTTCCTTTGTTGCGTTTGATAGCCCAACAACCGCAGGGATGCCAAGGGAGCGTGCCACGATGGCGGTGTGTGAGGTTCTTCCTCCGGCATCCGTTGCAAATCCAAGGACTCTATCTTTGTTCAACTGTGCAGTTTCGGAGGGGGTGAGGTCGTGGGCTATGAGAATGTGAGGCTCTTCAGGCTGCCATTCTATACGTCTTGGAAATATGTGATGGAGAATGCGGTGGGATACGTCCTTTATGTCAAGGTATCTTTCCTTGAGATACCTGTCCCCCAGGGAACCAAATTCTCTCTTTATCTCATCAAGAAATTCAAGGATGGATTCGTGTGCCCCTTTTCCGTCTTTTATTTTGGTCTCCACCCTTTCTCTGAAAAGCGGGTCTTCAAGAATTGCCTCCTGGACTTCTATTATCCCCACCGCATCCCCTGAAAGCCCCTCCTTTATTCCTGAAAGTTCCTCCTTTGTTTTTCTTATTGCCTCAAGAAAAACCTCCATCTCCTCCTCAACCCCCTTACTTCCACCGGAAAAGACAAGATAGGGCTTTTTGAGAACATAAGCCTTTCCCATTGCAATTCCAGGGGATGCAGGGACTCCGCGGAGGATTTTACTCTTCATCAAACTTCCTCTCTATGAGTTCCACGATTGAATCCACTGCCTCCTTCTCATCCGGTCCATCCGCCCTTATTGTAACTTTACTTCCCTTTTCACACGCAAGCATGAGTATTCCCATAATGCTTTTTGCATTCACATTCATTCCATCTTTTATGAGTTCCACGGAGGACTCATACTTTGACGCAGTCTTCACTATCATTGATGCAGGTCTTGCATGTATTCCAAGTGAATTCTTTATTTCAACCGTGCGCTCGTACATCCACAAGCCTCCCTTCTCTATCAAAGATATAGTATTTTCTTACGCTCAGTGAGATATCTCTTTCTCCTCTCCATTCCCCGGAGGGGACACTTGCAACAAGAACCTCATCCTTTACCCTTACATGTAAAAATATATCCTTTCCTGTTGGTTCCGCAACCTCAAGGGTTCCCTTTATTCCTTCTCCAGGGACGAGACTTTCAGGTCTTATTCCCAGGAATGCGTCTCCCTCGTACTCGGTTTCAACAGGAAGAGAAAAGGAGGGTGAGATAAATTTTCCCTTTTCTATCCTTCCTTTTACTATGTTCATTGAGGGTGTTCCTATGAAGGTTGCAACAAAAAGGTTCTGGGGATGCTCATAGAGTTCACGTGGTGTTCCAACCTGCTGGATTTCTCCCTGTTTTATAACGACAATCCTGTCTCCCATGGTCATTGCCTCTATCTGGTCGTGTGTCACGTATATAAAAGTCCCGTTCACCTCTTCCCTGAGTTTTATGAGTTCCTTTCTCATCTCATTCCTGAGTTTTGCATCAAGGTTTGATAAAGGCTCGTCAAAAAGAAAGAGGGAGGGATTTCTCACAATTGCCCTTCCCAGGGCAACCCTCTGCCTTTCCCCTCCTGAGAGTTCTCTTGGATACCTTTTCAGTTTATCCTCGAGTTTCAGTATTCTTGCTGCATTCTTCACCCTTTCCTCCATCTCTTCCTTTTTCATTTTCCTTAACCGGAGACCAAAGGCAATGTTTTCGTAAACTGTCATGTGGGGATAGAGGGCATAGTCCTGGAATACCATTGCAATGTTTCTTTCTCTCGGAGGAAGGGAATCAACCCTTTTCCCATCAATCCAGACCTCCCCCTTATCCTGACGCTCAAGCCCTGCTATTATCCGGAGAAGGGTGGACTTTCCGCATCCCGATGGACCAACAACCACTATAAATTCTCCCTCCTTTACCTCCAGGGAGAAGTCCCTCAAGGCTACCTTATCCCCGAATCTTTTTTCAATGTTTTTGAGGATGAGTTTCATTTATTCAGGAAATGTCTGAGGAGGGTTACTACGGTTTTTTTGAGGTTTTTCCTTTCAACTATCATGTCAATCATTCCGTGCTTGAGCATGAACTCGGAACGCTGAAATCCGGGAGGAAGTTCCTGCTTTATTGTCTGCTGGATAACCCTCGGTCCTGCAAATCCAAGCAATGCTCCTGGTTCTGCAATCACTGCATCTCCAAGGGATGCATAGGATGCCATGACTCCAGCGGTTGTGGGATTGGTGAGAATGCTTATGTAGGGAACTTTCTCCTCTGCAAGAAGATTCAGGGCGGAGGCAGTCTTTGCCATCTGCATGAGGGAAAGTATTCCTTCCTGCATTCTTGCACCCCCGGAGGCATTCACAATTATAAGTGGAACCTTCCTCTCCTTTGCCCTGTAAATCGCCCTTTTTACCTTCTCTCCAACAACAGAGCCCATGCTTCCACCGATAAATTTGAAGTCCATAACGCATATCTCAACATCCATTCCCTCTATCTTTCCCTCACCGCATATAATGGCATCTTTAAGTCCTGTATTTTTCATGGATTTTTCAATCTTTTTGGGATAGTCCTTGAATTTGAGAAAATCAACAGGAGCAAGATTTCCATCCTTTTCCTTAAAAGTTCCCTCATCAAGCAGCATTTCCAGATACTTCTTGTGAGAAATCCTGAAGTGATAACTGCACCTGGGACAGACCCACAGATTTTTTTCAAGTTCCTTCCGGTAAAGTATCTCTCCACATGAGTCACATTTTACCCATACCCCGTCAGGTATGGGCTTTTTCTCTTTTGACTTTATCCCCTTTTCCTTCCTTACAAACCACCTCATGAAAAGATAATAACAAAAAATCCTCCCTGCGTCAAGCACCACCCATATCCGTTCTCTTTGCGTTTCATTGTGAAACGTAAATGTTGCAGGGTGTAACGGGAAAAATTGTAAGTCTTTGGTTATCAATGTAATTTTTCTGGCACGGAGGTGGTATAAAGGTTTAAAAAAAGAAAGCAAAAGGAGGTGATGTCATGTTTGGATGGTATGGACCTTATCCTGGATTCGGAGGAATGGGTTTTGGCTGGAGAAGAGGATGGAGATGGGGTGGAGGCAACCCATATCCCTTCTGCAGGGCTTTTCCGTGGTTACCCAGAGGATGGAGATGGATGTACTGGAGATATCCCTTTTATCCCTACTACTGAGGAGGAGAGGTGAAGGTCCTTGTAAGTGCATCTGAACCAGGACTGGATGCCCCTGTTGACCCGAGATTCGGAAGGGCTCCCTACTATGTGATTGTGGACCCGGATACGATGGAGTATGAAACGATTGAAAATCCGAATGCTCAGGCTCCTCATGGCGCGGGTATGGGTGCGGCTAATTTTGCAAAGGAGCAGGGTGTCCAGGCGGTGATAACCGGAAGAGTGGGACCTAATGCGGAGGCGGTTCTGCGTGAGGCCGGGATTGAGATAGTGCTTGTGCCGGAGGGAACCGTAAGGGAGGCAGTTGAATACTTCAAGAGCGGGGCACCCGCGGGAGAAACCATGCCTCCTCCCGGTCCGGGACCCGCAGGACCACCAAGCCCTGGAGGTTATGGTATGTGGTGGCCTGGCTGGAGAGGCTGGGGAGGATGGGGAAGAGGATGGGGATGGGGACCGCCCCCTCCACCGTATCCCTATCCTGACCCCCAGGCAGAACTTGAAGCCCTCCGCACCTATCGCGATATGCTCAAGAGGCAACTTGAGGAGATAGAGGCGAGGATAAAAGAACTGGAGAGAAATAGATGAGAGTGGCGGTGGGGAGTGGAAAGGGTGGAACGGGGAAAACCCTTCTCTCCACCGCCCTCGCCCTTGTTTTTGAGGACTGCACCTTCCTTGACCTGGATGTAGAAGAACCCAACGCCCACTTCCTTCTCCATCCAGAAATGGATGGGGAGGAGGACTTTTTTATGGAAGTCCCCCGGGTGGTAAAGCAGTGCAGTCTGTGCGGGAAATGTGCGGAGGTATGTGAGTTCAATGCAATATGGGTGGGGAAGGAGGTTCATGTTCTTGAGAAACTCTGTCATGGGTGTGGTTCATGTATCCACTTCTGCCCTGAGGCTGCTCTGGAGGTGAGGAAGAGGAAGGCTGGGGTGGTAAGGTCTGGAAAGAGGGGGAAAATGAGATTTATTCAGGGTGTCCTCACGGTATCCGAGGCTCTTTCTCCACCGCTTATAAGGCACATTAACAAAAATTATGCCCGCGAGCCCTTCATAATAGACTGCCCTCCGGGAAATTCATGTCCATTTGTCAACTCCATAACCCCTGCTGATTTTGTTATCCTGGTAACCGAACCAACTCCATTTGGTCTTGAGGACCTGAAGGGGGCGGTGGAGGTTGTGAAGGACCTTGGAAAAAACTTTGGTGTTGTTATAAACCGTGCAACCCTGGGGGATGAGAGGATAAGGCAAAAGATGAAGGAAAGGTTTCCCGTCCTGATGGAGATTCCCTTTGACAGGCGTATAGCCGAGTCCTATGCTAAGGGAGAAAATCTTTTGCCTGAAATGATGGGGGATGAATTGAGGAAACTCCTGGAGGCTGTGAGGTGAAGGAGATAGCCATTCTGAGTGGAAAGGGTGGAACAGGGAAGTCAACCCTTTCTCTCGCCCTTTTCCATCTCTTTAATAAGGAAGCGGTGCTTGTGGATGCGGATGTTGATGCCCCGGATCTTCATTTAGTCCTTGAACCCGAGGTCCTGAAAAGAGAGGATTTTGAGGGGGGGTTTGTTCCTGTTTTTAACCCTGAAAAATGCTCCCTCTGTGGATTCTGTGAGGCAGTGTGCAGATTTGATGCGATAGAGGTGAGGGATGAGGTTGTCTTCCATCCTCATCTGTGTGAGGGATGCGGGTTCTGCTGGAATGCCTGTCCTTTTGAGGCAATAGGAAAAGAAAGGGAAAAGGCAGGTGAGGTTTACATATCCCGCACCCGCCATGGTCCATTTGTTCATGCAAGACTTTTTCCCGGGAAGGAAAATTCAGGAAAACTTGTAACCAGGGTAAGGATGCTTGCAAAATTTGTTGCATCGGATAAAAAAATTGATACAATATTGCTTGATGGTCCACCGGGAATAGGGTGCCCTGTGATTTCAACCCTTACCGGATGCACCTATGCGGTTGCCGTGACCGAGCCTTCTCTCTCTGCTCTTTCTGACCTTGAAAGATTAAAAAGGCTTTGTGATCACTTTGAGGTGAAAATGGGAATGGTGATAAACAGATGGGATCTGAATGAGGAAATAACGGAGAAGATAGAGGAGTATGGGAAGAAAAATGGAGTCCCTGTCCTGGGAAGGATTCATTTTTCGGAAAAAATTGTGGAGGCAATGGTGAATAAGAAAACGATTTTTGAATGGGATATTGATGATGGGATTAAAAGAGAGGTGAAGAAAATATGGGAATACATCTCCTTTCTGACGGGATAGTGAAAACGGACAGGAAATTCAGGATAAAGGAAATAAATGAGGGATTTACCCGGCTTTCCGGATTTAAGGAAGAGGAGGTGAAGGGAAAGTCCCTTGAGGAATTCCTCTCCATTCCAGGTGTTCCTGAAAAAAAGCCGGTTTCAGGTATAGAAGGGATGCTCAAGACAAAGGAGGAGGCTGTTTTACCCGTTCTTGTGAGTGTAATGCCGGAAAAGGAGGGGTATGTTTTTACCCTGAGGAATGTCTATGAGTATGTGTATCTTTTAAAGAGGCTTGCTGAGGAAAGAAATTTCATGGAGGCAATTCTTGAGTCCATAGCAGAGGGAGTTTTCACCATAGACAGGGAATGGCGGATAACATCATGCAACAGGGCTTTTGAGGAGATAACAGGATATAAGAGGGAGGAGGTTATAGGGAAAAAGTGCGGTGATGTGATAAGGAGCAGTGAGTGCGGAAAGGAATGTCCCCTGAGAAGGGCGATGGAAAAAAGGGAAAAGGTTACAAACAGGGAGGTTGTGATAAAGAGGAAGGATGGAAAAAGGATTCCGGTCTCTGTGAATGCAACCATTCTTTATGATGCTTCCGGAGAGGCGATAGGGGTGGTGGAGACTTTGAGGGACCTTTCCGAGATAAAGAGATTGATGAGGGAGGTGAGTGAGCGGTACCGGTTTGGGAATCTCATAGGGAAGAGCAGGGAGATGCAGCGTGTTTATGAAAAACTTGAGATAGTTGCTCCCACAGATTCAAATGTCCTTATAGTTGGAGAAACCGGGACAGGAAAGGACCTTGTTGCAAGGATGATTCATTACAATTCAAAGAGGAAGAATAAGCCTTTTGTTAAGATAAACTGTGCCGCAATACCTGAGAATCTGCTTGAATCTGAGCTGTTTGGTTATAAAAAAGGTGCGTTCACAGGGGCGGTTGAGGATAAACCGGGGAAGTTTGAACTTGCCGATGGTGGAACGATTTTTCTGGATGAGATAGGGGACATGTCTCTATCCCTCCAGGCGAAACTTCTGAGGGTTATAGAGGAGAAGGAGTTTGAAAGGCTTGGGGATGTTGAGACAAGAAAGGTTGATGTGAGGATAATTGCCGCAACCCACAGGGATTTAAGGAAACTCATGGAGGAGGGAAGGTTCAGGGAAGATCTGTTTTACAGGCTCAATGTTGTAACAATCTATTTGCCTCCTCTGAGGGAAAGGATAGAGGATATTCCACTGCTTGTTGACCACTTTATAAAGCAGTTTTCTCAAAAGATGGGAAAGGAGGTAAAGGGGGTTGAGGAGGACGTGATGGATTTCTTCATTGACTATCCCTGGCCCGGGAATGTGAGGGAACTTGAGCATGTAATAGAGCATGCAATGATACATGCAAAGGGTGCGTTTATTAAACTTTCTGACCTTCCCGAGTATCTTTTTGAAAAGGAGAGGGAGGGGAAAAAGATTGAGGATGTTGAGAAGGAACACATTGAGAGGATTTTAAGGGAGGTGGGATGGTCCATGCAAAAGGCAAGTAAAGCACTTGGAATTTCCCGCACCACCCTATGGAGGAAGATTAAAAAGTACGGGATAAAGAAACCGGAGTGATTTGCTTGAAATATTTATCCAGGATGGTATCATTTTAAAAAGGAGGCAGAAATGGGAGATAGAAGTAGAGACTGGCTCAGGCAGGCGGAAAGAGATTTAAAAATTGCAGAAATTCTAAAAGAAAGGGAAGGATATGAATGGGCATGCTTTATTGCCCAGCAGGCAGCAGAAAAGGCAGTAAAGGGTGTGTTTCAGAAATTCAATGGGATTGCATGGGGTCATTCAATTCTGGAACTGTTACGGAATCTGAAAGAAAGAGTAAGGGTTGAGGAGGAACTGTTAAACTGTGCAAAAAAACTGGATAAATACTATATTCCCACAAGGTATCCAAATGGATTTGATTCAGGGAGTCCTTATGAGTATTTTACAAAAGAGGAGGCAGAGGATGCAATCTTATGTGCAGGAAAAATCATTGAATTCTGTAAGGGTATTCTGGCTCAGGCAGGATGAACTCATAAGAGACCTGAAGAAGGTTGCAGAGAGGATTGGAAGAGAAGACAGGAATGTAGTGAAAATTGTGCTTTTTGGTTCCGTTGCGAGGAAAAAGGGAGTGCCAGGTAGTGATGCCGATATACTTATCTTGCTTGAAAAGGACAGAAGACATTTTCTGGAGCGTATGGAGGATTACAGGGAGCGGTTTTCTTCCATCCGGTTCCCCCTGGATATTTTTGTGTATACCCTGGAAGAGATGGAAAATCCCATAGTGAAGGAGGCAGTTGATAAGGGAATTGTTCTTTTTGAAAGATAAAAGATAAAATTTACCTTTTTATAAATTCCCTTACATTTTCTATAAAAACAGGAAATAGAGGTTCTGCGTTCTCAATAAATTTCTTTATCTTTTCCCACTTAACATCAAGATATTCATGAGTAATCACATTCCTCAACCATACAAATTGTGAGAATATGCGGGCGGATTCCTCATCCATGAATTTTTTTACAAACCGGTAAACCGCCTCACGGTAGGTATCCGGAATTTCTCTTTTTTCTCCTGCGAGTATTATTTTTGAAATATCAATGGCACACATTATCAGGTTCTCCACCCACCTTTCAATGTTTCTTCTTTTATCCCGGTTGTGAAAGTAGTCTTCCCATGTATAGGCTTTGAATTTTTCCAGGTCCTGAAATTCATTTTCAAGAAAAACCAGGTATTTTCTGAGGATGGAACGGTCCTCCTCTGAGAGAGATTTTGTCCTTTCTCTGATTGCATAAAATTCCTCTGTGAACTTCCAGTACTCAAATGCCTCCTGGGATGTTCTTAAAAGGAGTTCAAGATAAAGTCTTCTATCTTTTATGATTAAGGGAGTTCCCCTGTTGAGGATAGAAAAGACAAGGGGAGGTGCAGCACGATTCATAACTATAAAATCCACCTCTCCTTTGAGAATTTCCTCTGTTTTTTCCCGTACTTTATTTTCATCTGGATAGGTATGTTCGGTATCAATTTCTGCGTATTCATAAGGGGTGAAATATACCCCTATATCCCAGTCTGCATTTTTTCTCTGAATGTTTCTTGCCCTTGAACCAAAAAGAAAGGCAAGGAGAACGGATTCTTCTTTTTCAAAATATTCTTTCAGTATTTTTATTTTCTCTTCCATCCTTCCCCCTTTTTCTTTTTAAAAGATTAAAAAGAACAACGGAAAAAGTCAATGATTTATTATGAAAGAGACATCAATGCTGCCAGGGTGGACCAGCCAAAGTTTCTCATCGCCTTTCCCGGGTTTCCTGTGAATGGGTCGTAGAATTCACAGAATCCATGTTTTTCAATAAGTTCCTGAGTTCTTTTTGCAATCTCATCCGCAAGTTCGTGTTCCTTTGAGTTTTTCAATCCCTGCCATATAAACCAGTTTGTATTCACCCATGTGGTTCCCCTCCAGAGAAACCTGGTGTGGGTGAGAGGACCGAACCCCTTTTCATCCATGGCTACACTTGGAAGAGGGTATCTGGAAAAGAAGTGTTTTTCACTGCGTATGTAGGTGATAAGGGAAGATTTCATTTTTTCCGGGATTTGAAGAAGCAGGGGGAAAAGGGAGGATATGGTTTTTATTGGCAGAGGAATCTCCTTTCCCTTTTTATGCATGAGACCGTAAAATATTCCATCCCCGTGCTCCCACATCTTTTCAACGATGGCTTTTTCCGTCCTGTCTGCAAGATTTTTTATCTCCTCCGCCCTTGGGTCTTTTAAAGCAGATAGAACGCAATATAATCCTCTCAATCCGAGAACAAAAATTGTATTGAATGCAACATCCTCAACGTCAAATATTCCAAGGTCAAAGATTTTTTCAGTATTCCAGTTGAGTTTTTTGTAGGTTATGAGCATTTCCCTTACCTTCTTTTTCTGGAGAAGCGAGTCGTGTTCT
Organism: bacterium; assembly: GCA_029258725.1. Lineage (GTDB taxonomy): Bacteria > Hydrothermota > UBA3072 > JAPDKE01 > JAPDKE01 > JAPDKE01. The sequence continues at coordinate 73,740 of JAPDKE010000031.1, forward strand.
GGGTTATCCATTGCAAGGTCGTATATGGGAAGCATGTCCATTCCTGATTCAAGGGGAGTTATGATTGAAACAAGCCCATCCCTGTCAGGGTCTCTGTGGGTTGAAAGGTAAATGTAATATCGGTAAACTCTGTCAACCAGGTCCCTGAAGGATGAAGGGTCAGGGGTATTCTTCCAGATTCTTTCAAGTGATATCCCTGCAACAGGGGGCTGTATTTCTGCGGTGTGGTAGGGGAGGCTTTCCTTTACCTCCAAGTACCACCATCGGTTTATGAGGTCTCCTGGTCTCCATTTCCAGAAGATAATATGGGGGACAAACCCCTCAGGGGTCTGGATGGAGAAAAGGGTCTGGAGTTCTTTTACAGCCATTTTTAAATCAAGTTCTGCAAGAACAATCGCATGGAAACATGAGTCCCAGAACCACTGGTGGAAGTGAACATCATCGGGGGATGTATAGGAGTAATACTTTTTAAAATTCCTGCTGAACCCCTCCCTCCGATTTGCCTTCAATAATTCAAGTGCCTTTTCTTTTAAAAACATTTCTCCCTTTTATACATGTTTCATCTCTTTCTCTATTGCCTTCCTTTATCCGCATCACTCCCGGAGGAGGCGTCTCCTCTGATAAATGAGCCAAAAATTCCTATTTTCTTAACCCCAAACTTTTCAAGTTCTTTTTTATGAGACCTTAAGAGGTTGAGTATTTCCTCTTTTTTCATTTTATCCTCTCTTTACCATATTTTATCCATTTTTACTTTAAAATGCAAGGAGATATGGGATGTTCTGATAAATATACCTGTGATATCCAGGTGTATGAAGCAGGTATGAAGTTATGATATTAAAAGGTAGAAATGGCAAAGAAGGCTCTCCCTTCCCCCCAGGCAAGGAGGTACATATGGATATCCTGAAAGACAGAGTAGAAAAAGAAGACCGGCACTTCTCGAGCATCTGTGGAGTAAGTTTTCATTCTTACCAAAATTTTTATAACTCCCACTTGTCATGAAAGGGAGGAATGGGTAAAATGGGGGAAGGAGGTAAGGATGAGAGAGGCAAGGCTTGATTCAGGAAGGAATGAGAGGCACAGGTCAGGAGTCCATCGGAAAGGGAAACCTTTCCCTGCCTGGTATGGTTCCCATGGAAATAAAAACAAACCCTTTAAATCTTTCCCTGTTATATCAGGGGGAAGGAGGTAGGAATGAGAAGGCATGGATTGTTGCTCATGCTTTTATTTTTCTGCCAGATGTATGGTGAAACATCACAGAGGGAGATGGAGAGAACTTTAAGGAGGCTTGAGAAGTTTGCAGGGAAGATAGAAAAGATGTCGGATGTTAACTGGAATCCAGTTTATGCGGGGTTATGCAGGAAAATAAATAGTTATGGTAGAGCAGTAATTCCGCTGTTATTGAGGGATGTTCAGGACAAGAGTAAGGACTGGAAATACAGGTATATGGTTATTGACAGGTTAATATTTGTGGAGGGAAAGACTCCGGACGACCAGTGGTTGATTTGTAAGGTTCTTTTAGAGATAGCGGAGGATAGGAATGAGAATGTAGAATTAAGGAAGAACAGTGTGGATGCGTTGAGCAGGCTGGCGGGGGCTTCTTCGCTTATGGATGATGAGAGGCGGAGGGAGGTTATGAAGGGGTTGATAAAGATTGCTGAGGATGAGGGGGAGGCGCTCTGGCTTCGCTGGGAGGTATTGAGGGATTTAGCGAGGTTTGCGAAGCCGTTTGGGGATGAGATGCATGAATCTTTATTGAGATTTGCAGAGGACAGGCATAGAGATATAAGGGCGATATCTATAAGCACCCTTGTTATAATTGCTCGTTTAACAGAGAATGAGACTGTTAGGGATAAGATAAAATCGTTTTTGGTGGAGGAGATGCAGGTTGAGGAAGATAACCTTGTGAAAGACCAGATTATTTTTGGGATAAAGACCTTAAAGATAAAAGAGGCTATTCCCTATTTGCTTGAGTCATTAAAGACAGGTAAATACTGTCATAAGGCTGTTGCAGCAGAGTTGTTGGGAATGTTTAAGGTAAAGGAGGCGGTGCCTTTGTTGATAGAGGCGTTGAAGGAAGACAATAGGGATTGCATGTTAAGTGGTAATGCGGCAGAGGCTTTGGGAAAGATAGGAGATAAAAGGGCGATAAAACCGCTGATTGATTTATTGAGGGAAAGTAAGACAGGTACTTGGGCGGATGCGGCCATTGCCTTGGCAAGATTGAATGCGGTGGAGGCTATAGGTCCTATGATGGAAAAGTTTAAAGCTCTTAAGCATTTTGATGAAGAAATAGCAATGGCGTTAATGGCGCTTAATGCAAGGGAAGCAATTCCTCTGATTGAGGAAAGATTAAAAGAGGTAAGCCATCCTCAAGCATATAGAGGAATAAAAGAAATGTTGGAGAAGTTTAAAAAGGGAGAAAAAATAGAAATAAGGAGGTGAGGGATGGTAATATTTCTTTTATTGGCTTCATCAGGTATAGCCCAGTCTCCTGGTTCGGAGATAGGGGATGCGGTATTCAGGGAGTTGCCCATTCTCGATCTTCATGCTGCGATATATCGTTGTAGTAAATCTACTGGGTATGGGATACCGGATTCGGTTGACATAATAGCCAGTGATTTCAAGCATTCAGTGATACAGGCATAAGGATTTGGGAAAGTCATAGGACTTTTTAAATATTTTTCTTTTGTGTTATCCACAGGTATTCAATCAAAGGGTTAAGAGATTGGTTCTGTCTTTGCCAAGAGTAAAAGATTTTTATGACTGGAAGTATCCTCCTGAATTTATCCAGTTCTTTACGCACTGGTCTGACCCTGACTCAAGGCAGGTTTTGAGGGAGACGAGGCTGGAACTTCGTGCCTCCTATGAAAACTTTGAACTCACGGGAAACCTGAAACATACCCGCTCCTTCTCCCCGGACTACTCCACCCTGGAAGCAAAAGCAGGAGTGAGAATAAGATTTTGAAAATTTTTTAATAAAAACACTTGACAAACCCGTTTTTTCTCATTATATATAATCCCGTATAAACGACGAAGAGGAGGTAAAAAATGGCAAAGGCGAAGTTTGAGCGGAAGAAGCCCCATGTGAATGTGGGGACAATAGGTCATATTGACCATGGTAAGACCACCCTTACTTCTGCCATAACGAAGGTTCTGGCGAGTAAGGGGCTGGCTG
>JAPDKE010000025.1 GCA_029258725.1 bacterium
GGAACTGGTGGTTGACGTATGGCAGGGACTCGGTCAAATACAGACCCATATATTGTGACAGTCCTTATGTGGCTGATGGGTATTATGTTGGAGTGGAGGGTGCTTATTCGGACACGGTGGGTCATGTTCAGTATGAGATAGCAATACCTTTTGGAGAGAGGAACGAGGAGCTGAATGTGGTTGCTGGGGATACCATAGGGATAAGCGTTGGTGTCCTTGGGGTTTTATTTCAGGACCCCACCGGTGGTTTATTCAACGATGTTTATGGCTGGTTTCCCCAGGATATAACTCCTCAGGAGGTATTTCTTGCGCCGTATGTTTTCAGCAAGGTTATTCTTGGCACTGAGCCTCTGGAGGGAGTGGAGAGGAGACTTAATTCTCCAAGGAGGTTTTATGTGAGGAGTGAGAGAGGCGTTTCCGGCAATGGGGCTGTTATAGAGGTTTCTCTTCCTGAGGAATGTAAGGTCAATCTCAGGATATACGACATCACTGGCAGGCTTATTGCTGAGCCTATTGACGGGGTAATGAATGCGGGGGTTCACAGGATAGGGTGGGATACAGAGACACCCGGGGTATACTTCTATCGGCTTAAGGCTGGGGAGCGCACCGCAACAGGAAAGATAATACTGGTGAGGTGAAAAGAGGGGGCTACACCTTTTTAATGGAGACAGTATTTTCCGGAAAGAAAATCGGAGAGTTGACTTTTTATTTCTCCCTCTCTATAATTTTGAAAAAAGGAGGGAATGGATGGCTGCAAAGGCCTACTGTCTCATCAAGGTGAAACCTGGAAAGGCCTTCCATGTTTTTGAGAGTCTTTCAAAACTGGAATACGTGGAACTCGTTGAGGCTGTTACAGGCCCTTATGATATAATTGCATATCTCAAGGCACCGGACTTCTCAACCCTGGGAAAATTTATACTTGAAAACATCCATACCCTTGATGGGATAGCAGAAACCCTCACCTGTAATGTGATAGAGTTTGGAAAGTGAGATAATAATGAGAAAGAAAATCATTGAATTGCTTCCTGTGGAGTATCCCTCCACAAGTGCGGTGGTGAATAATCAGTATCTCAGCCTTGTGGATGAGGTATTTCCAGAAGAAAAGATAGAATTGCTTGATGTGCGTGGAGGTGAGGGAAGGAGGACCTACGAAAGAACACTGACCTTTTTACTTTCCTATGCCGCAGGACTGCTCGGTGTGAGGATGAGGATTGAACATTCGTATGGGGAGTGCCTGTATGGTGAGGTGGAGGGGATGGAGGTCGAGGAATTTATAAGAAAAGCAAAGGAAATAGTGGGAAGGCTTGTTCAGCAAAAGATTCCCATAGTAAAGGAGGATGTAACGAAGGAAAGGGCAATAGAGTGGCTGAGGGCTGAGGGAAGGGAGGATGATATAAGACTTTTGAGGTATCTTTCGCGAGACCTCATATCCATATACCGGATAAAGAACTATTTTGCCTATTTTGCAGGTCCCCTTCTCCCGGATACCTCATTTATAAAGATATTTGACCTGGTTCCTGCGGGAAATGGATTCCTTGTGATTCTTCCATCAAGGATGGACCCCTGGAAACCAGCCCGAATAACCGGGATGGAAAAGGTATTCTCAACCTTTCAGGAGTCAAAAGACTGGGCATCAATTCTCGGGGTTGAGTACGCAGGAGACCTTAACGACGCAATAAGGGATGGAAGGATATCGGAAATAATAAAGATACAGGAAGGACTGCACGAGAAAAAAATTGCAAGCATTGCGGATGAGATAAAGAAAAAAAATGTGAGGGTAGTATTCATTGCTGGACCCTCATCTTCAGGAAAAACGACATTTACAAAGAGATTGTCCATACAGTTGAAGGTCAATGGAATAGAGCCGGTCATGCTTTGCATGGACGACTACTTCCTGGAAAGAGAAAAGACCCCAAAGAATGAGAAGGGGGAATACGACTTTGACACACCTTATGCTCTTGATATAAAACTCCTTCTCTCCCATGTTCACAGACTTTTAAACGGCGAAGAAGTGGAAAGGGTGAAATTTGATTTTTACAGGGGAAGGAAGTATAAAACCGGCGAGACAATAAAACTCCCTGCTCATGGTGTTCTTCTCATTGAGGGAATCCATGCTCTTAATCCCATGTTTCACGAGGGTATAGAAAATCCGTTCAGGATTTACGTGAGTGCATTAACCCAGTTAAATATTGACAGGATAAACAGGATACCAACAAGGGATACGCGTCTTTTAAGAAGAATAGTGAGGGATACGAGATTCAGGGGACACTCAGCGGAAGAGACCCTGAAAAGATGGAAGTATGTGATAGAGGCGGAGGAGAAGTACGTGTTCCCCCACCAGGAGGATGCGGATGTTGTTTTCAACTCAGCCCTTGTCTATGAGATTGCGGTCATAAAATACTTCGTGGAATCATACCTCCGTCCCATAGGTCCGGAGGTTCCTGAGTACCGGGAGGCATTGAGACTGCTAAACTTCCTCTCACACTTCCTGGGAATCCTTCCTGACGAGGTCCCCCCCACCTCCATCCTGAGGGAATTCATTGGAGGAAGCAGTTTTGTTTATTGAATAACTCGGTACACATAGCTTGTCGGGGGTATTTCCTTTACAAGGGAAAAACGCTCTGGCATTTTTGCCATTGCAGGCACTGCATACATCTCTATAATGGAATAGCCCCGATAGATGAAAAGATAATCCACCCCATTTCTCTCTATTTCCTTCCACAGAACCTCTGGGCTGGAGGAACGTGGATACCGTATGCATTTCCTTTCTGAGTGCCAGTACACTCTGGCAGGTTTTATTCCCATAACCACCGCATCCGGGGGAGTGTTTTCCTTAATCCACTGGCATGCCTGTATGAAGCTCCTTATCCTTGGTGAGTAATAATAGCAGTAATGGTCTCCCCTGAGATACCTTACGTTTAAAGGGAAGAAGTATGAAATATACATCAGGTTGAGAAAAAGATTCATCCCGATTACACCTCCTCCAACAATGTAAAAAAACGTTTCTTTCCTTTTCATCTTTCTTGCCATGCAAAATATTCCCTCCCGGAGAAATATTACAAAAAATGGTAAAAGAGGGATTAGAAACCTTGCATCAACCCAGATAGAAGGCCAGAGAAGATAGATTAAGAAATAAAAGGCAATGTAAATGGTAAAAGGAAGATATCTTTTAAACGCACATACATATCCAGTGGTGAGTATGGCAAATGGAATAAAAAACAGGAACATGAGAGCCGCATGTTTATAAAAAACCCCAAGCAACAGCATGGAAATTTCCCGAAATATCACATCCAGAAGATTGCTTGCAATACGCAGAAGCAGACCCTGAAATGTAATGGTCCCGGCCTGTGGAATGTATGGGTTTACCAATTTCCATTGTTCAAAATACACACTTGCTCCCCCTCCTACCAGTTTGTTTCTCCCAAACCATAAAGCCATTGCCATCATCAAAATTATTCCATATATGAAGCCCTCCTTTCTTCTCTTTCTCAGAAAGAGCCAGAGAGGCACGGATAAAAGTGCTATTCCAATGGTTCTGGTATAGAATGCAGCAATGGCAAAAATAATGGAAAAATAAAGATATTTCCGGTTATCTTTTCTTTCATAAAGAAATGCAAAATAAAGTGAAAGAAATGAAAATAATGTGTATGGAACGTCAGAATAAATAGACTGGGCATATAGAAGCATATAATGAGTAAGGGAGAAAAGTAAAAATAGAAACCATCCATTTTTTCTATCAATATCATTGTAAAATCGGAAAATGCAGCAGAGTAAAATCCAGTAAATAGAAATCATAAGCAACTTTGCTCCCACAATGCTTCTTCCTCCACTGAATATGGCAAGCAATAGGGGAAAAAGAGGAGGAAATTTGGTATGGGGAGGTTCTCCGGGAATATGAAGATTCACATATCTTCCGTGTTCTCTTATGGACCTTGCAAGTATAAGATACATGTAATTGTCCCCTCCCCCCAGGAGGGCAAAATTGAGGAAAAAGATAGAAATAAAAAAGGGAATGAAGAAAACCCACTTCTTTCCCTTCATTGTTAGATAATTATATCACAGACTCCCCACTTTGTAAAGATTTTTCTTGAAATCCTTTGTGAAAGTGTTTATATTATCCATAAGATGGACTGGCTTGAAAAAATCCTGGAGAAGGATGGGAGGTACGCAGGAGAGGCTTATGTTTTTGTCCTCTCCGCAATTACTTATACCAAGGAAAAACTTGAAAGGGATGGACACATATCCGCAAGGGAACTGCTGGAAGGGATAAGGGAACTGGGTATCAAATGGTATGGAAGGATGACCCGCTTTGTCTTTGAATCCTGGGGTGTAAAGAGCACGGAAGATTTCGGTGAAATCGTTTACAACCTCATAGATGCGGGTCTTGCAGCAAAATCCCCTGCGGACTCAAAAGAGGATTTCAGGAATATATATTCATTTGATGAAGCCTTTGGAGGTATGGAATGAGAATAATCACCTTAACAACGGACTTTGGAATTGAAGACCCTTTTGTTGCCGTGATGAAGGGTGTTATATACACCATAACCTCTGAAGCAAGGGTGATTGACATCTCCCACAACATACCTCCAGGAAACATTGTTGTTGGTGCCTTTTTTGTGGACTATGCATCTAAATTTTTCCCGAGAGATACAATACATGTTGTGGTCGTTGACCCCGGTGTGGGAGGTGAAAGAAGACCAATAATGGTATCTGCAAGAGGACAGTATTTCATAGGTCCTGATAATGGCATATTTACACCTCTCTACACGGGTGGAGAGTCGGTGTATCACCTGACAAGCACATGGTATTTCAGAACCCCTGTGTCAAACACCTTCCACGGAAGGGATATATTTGCCCCGGTTGCTGCCCATCTATCAACAGGTCTCTCTCCTGATTTCTTCGGTGAGAGAATAGAGGACTACAAAAAAATACCTCTCCCCACCCCAAAAAAACTGGACGATGGGACCATTGAAGGAGAAATAATCCATGTGGATCGATTCGGAAATCTCATAACCAACATTTCCCATGAACTGCTGGATGGGACTGAATACGAGATAGAAATAAACGGAAAGGTAATAGATGGTATAAAGAAAACCTATGGCTCGGTTCCTCCAGGAGAACCTCTTGCCCTTATTGATTCCTTTGATATGCTTGAAATAGCAATAAACAGGGGAAGTGCTGCAAGGGCGTTTGGGGTAAAGCCAAGAACCCCGGTAAGGGTAAGGAGGAAATCATGAACCTTTTTGAGGAAATGAAAAACATTGAACTCTTTTTTGAAAGTCTTTTGAGGTTCCACCATCCTGTTCATGGAAGAGGGGTTATTCCAGGGGTGAACATATATGAAAGTGAGGAAAAACTTTACATCCTCATAGAGGCCCCGGGGGTTGAACCGGAAAATATAAGGATAAGGATAGAAGGTGATATGCTTGTGATTTATGGAAGAAAAGAAAATCCTTTTGAGATAGGAGAGAGAAACATGCATCACTATATGGAGATAGAATTCGGCGAATTTGAAAGAAGAATGCATCTTCCCTGTGATATTGTACCGGATGAGGCAGTCACTGAGATAAAAAATGGATTCATACTCCTCATCTTCCCGAAAAAGAAAAGGATAGAAAGAATAATAGAAATAGAATAAGGAGGTAATATGGCAGACGAAAAACTCTCGGTTCCGGAAATACTCCCTATACTTCCTTTAAGAGGAGTGGTTGCCTTTCCAAATCTTCTTATTCCGATTGCTGTAACCCTTGACAAGAACATAAAACTTGTGGATGATGTGCTCAATAAAGATAAACTGCTTGGAATTGTGGCACAGAAAACGGATAAGGAGGTCCCGGAGAAAGAGGATATTTTCATGGTTGGGGTCTTTGGAAAAATAGTGAGAATGCTGAGGTTTCCCGACCAGACAATAAGGATTCTCGTTCAGGGACTCGCAAGGATAAGAATAAAAGAGATCCTCACCCTTGATCCTTACATTCTTGCAAAGGTTGAGGAGATAAAGGAAGAGGTGAAAAAGGATATGGAGCTTGAAGCGCTTGCAAGGGAGGTTCTTGGGCTGTTCCAGAAACTTACAAAACTTGCTCCATATCTTCCAGAGGAGCTCGGTGTAGTGGTGATGAACATAGAGGACCCGGTAAGGCTTGCGGATTTTGTGAGTTCCAATGTCAATTTCTCTCTTGAGGATAAACAGAAGTTGCTCGAGACTCCAAATGTGAAGGAAAGATTGAGAATGCTCATAACCCTTATCAATAAAGAGTTAACGGTTCTTGAGCTTGGAGAGAAGATAAGGGAGAGAATAGAGTCAAAAATAGATAAGGACCAGAGGGAATACATCCTGAGGGAACAGTTAAAGGCAATACAGAAAGAGCTGGGCATAGAGGACGAACAGCAGGCTGAAATTGAAGAACTGAGAAGGAAGATAAAAGAGGCAAAGATGCCAGAGGATGTTGAAAAGATAGCCATGAAGGAACTTGAAAGACTCTCAAGGATTCCTCCACAGGCGGCTGAGTATACGGTTATTCATACATATCTTGACTGGCTGATAAACCTTCCATGGGCAAGGGAAACAAAGGACAGGCTTGATATAAAGGAGGCGGAGAAAATCCTGGATGAGGACCACTACAATCTTGAAGACGTTAAGAAGAGAATTCTTGAATACCTTGCGGTTAAGAAACTGAAGAAGGATGCAAAGGGTCCTATTCTCTGCTTCGTTGGACCTCCCGGGGTTGGAAAGACATCCCTTGGAAGGTCCATAGCAAGGGCTCTTGGAAGGAAGTTCATAAGGATTTCCCTGGGTGGTGTGAGGGATGAGGCAGAGATAAGAGGACACAGGAGAACGTATGTTGGTGCATTGCCCGGGAGGATAATACAGGAGATAAGAAGGGCAGGTTCAAAGAATCCGGTGTTCATGCTTGATGAGGTTGACAAGATAGGGGTTGACTTCCGTGGAGACCCTGCATCAGCATTGCTTGAGGTCCTTGACCCTGAACAGAACTTTTCTTTTGTTGACCACTATCTTGATGTTCCCTTTGATTTGTCCAGGGTGATGTTCATAACCACGGCAAACATAATAGATACAATCCCCCCTGCATTAAGGGACAGGATGGAGATAATAAAACTTCCGGGATATACCCTTGAGGAGAAAAAGGAAATTGCAAAAAGATATCTTGTCCCAAGGCAGATAAAGGAAAACGGTCTCTCAAAAAAATATATAAAGTTCACAACCGCCGCCATAACAAAGATAATAGGTCAATATACAAGGGAAGCAGGAGTGAGAAATCTTGAGAGAAATATAGGTGCAATATGCAGAAGGATTGCGGTTGATGTTGCAAAAGGAAAAAAGGGGCTTGTTGTGATAGATGAGAAGAAGGTTGAGGAAATCCTGGGACCCCCGAGGTATATTGAGGAGGGAAAAGAGAAGAAGCCAGAAGTTGGGGTTGCAACCGGACTTGCATGGACCCCGGTTGGAGGAGAGATTCTTTTCGTTGAGGCAACCAAGATGAAAGGGAGGAAGTCATTAACCCTTACCGGTCAACTTGGGGATGTCATGCAGGAATCCGCAAAGGCTGCCCTTTCCTATGTGCGTTCAAAGGCGGAGGAATTCGGTATAGACCCGGAATTCTTTGATAAATACGATATTCATATCCACGTTCCTGCGGGAGCAATTCCAAAAGACGGACCCTCCGCAGGAATTACCATGACTGTTGCCCTTGTCTCTCTCCTTACTGAAAAACCTGTTCTTTCTGATGTTGCAATGAGTGGAGAAATAACCCTGCGGGGAAGGGTTCTCCCTGTTGGAGGGATAAAAGAAAAGGTGCTTGCTGCAAAGAGGGCAGGAATAAAGAAGGTTATACTTCCAAAGGAAAATAAAAAAGACCTGCACGATGTCCCTGAAAGGGTGAGAAGGGGGTTGAAATTTGTGTTTGTTGAAAGAATAGAAGAGGCTTTACCTCATGCAATAAAAGGGTGGAAGGCATGATATTCCTTTTTGGCTTTTTTCTCCTTGAGATAGGAAAGGACGTTTATGTGGCTCCAGGGGACACCGTCTCCTCCATCATTGCAATTGGAGGGAAGGTTGAAGTAAGAGGAATGGTGGATGGGGATATACTTGCCATAGGAAAGGGAGTGAGGGTTTCAGGGTATGTGGATGGGGATATAACCTCAATTGGTGGACCTGTTTATCTGGAATCCACTGCGGTTGTGAACGGAGATGTTGTGGTTGTTGGAAGCACATGCTCCAGGGAGGAGGGAGCAAGGGTTGGAGGAGAGATAATACTCAGGAAAAGACACCATCACCATCTTACTTTCCTTCCCTTCCGTGGATTTTTCTCCTTCATCTCCATCCTTATCCTTTCACTCCTCACCTATCTTTTATTCCCTGGAGCCTGCGAAAGGGTTGAGGAAAAAATAAAAGAGAAGCCGGGGATCTCCTTCCTCACCGGTCTTGGAGCAGAGGCGGTTTTTGTCCCTCTTTTTATAATGTTTGTCTTTACCATAATAGGGATACCCATAGCACTCCTGCTTTTTCCTGCATATTTTGGCGCATACATCCTGGGGATAACCTCCTTCTCTCTCTTCGCAGGAAAGAAAATCCTGAAGCATGGAAATCCCTATACAACCATTCTCCTTGGTTTTTTTGTTATTCACATCCTGCCTTTTCTCTCTTTCATTCCACTCATTGGCGCTTTCTTTTCGTTTGCAGGAATATTCATAGCATGGGCGACAGGAACCCTGGGATTTGGTGGAGTTGTGCTTTTGATTTTTGAAAAAGGAAAAAGAAAGGAGGAAAAATGATAGCATTTCTCGGACTTTTCTTCCTTTTCAGCAGCGAGTTTTACATTGCACCGGGTGATAATATAAGAATCATAATAAGGGGTCCGGATATAAATTCAGATGTAACTGCCCAGGTGAGTAACGAGGGAGAATATCCCTTAATAATAAAAAAGACAGAAATAACCCCAGATGGAACTCCCTACTTTATTTCTGAGGTTCTCACGGTTCTGAAGGCTGGAGGACTCAAAGTGGAAGAGGTCAAAAAAATGATAGAGGATACCGTGAGGACCTACCTGGGAAATGTAAAGGTAAATACTTTCATAATTTCCCCAAGATATACGGTTACCATTAACATAGGGGGCGAGGAAAATACTCCGGGAGAAGTAAAAGATTACAATCCTGTCTTTACCATCTGGGATTATATTTCCCGGACCCAGGGAATAAATGTATACGGGGTTATAGAGGATGTGTACATTATCAAAAGAAACGGTGAAAAAATCTATATTCCTCCTGAGAGTGTGTTTACTTACATTCCAGAGTGGGGAGATGTAATATATATCCCCAAAAAACATGTATTTGTTGAGGGAGCAGTTCCTGTTCCAGGTGCCTATCCTTATGTAGAGGGAGAAGGCCCTCTTTATTATATAGGTCTTGCAGGAGGGGAAATTCCTCATCGTGGAAACTTGGGAAGTGCTTATGTAATAAGGGCAAGAACCGGAGAAAAGATATCTATCCGGAAAGTTACGAAAATAGAACCCAACGATAAAATAGTGGTGCCGGAAAGGCTCTTTACCTTAAAAGACATGATACAAATGCTTCCTTCTCTTGTGAGCATGGGAGTGATGATTTACACCGTGTTCTTTGTGCAATCCCAATAACATCCGAAAAAGACCATACACAATGAATTGGTGGTTGTAAGATAAATACTTGACAAGCATCATCTTATATGCTATAAACTCAAATGTGAGGATAAAATTCTGGGGAACTCGAGGCTCCATACCGGCTCCCGGAAGGGAGACGGTAAAATATGGGGGAAATACCACTTGTGTTGAGATAAGGTCCGGTGAGGGGACTTGTATTATAATAGATGCAGGAACCGGAATAAGAAGTCTGGGGAAAAAGCTTCTGAAAGAAGGTGTAAGGGAAATTCATTTACTCATAACCCATACTCACTGGGACCACATTCAGGGATTTCCCTTCTTTGGACCTGCATACAGAGCCGATACAGTTATAAAAATCTACGGTGTTCCTCCAACGTTTGAGAAACTTGGAAAACTGCTTGCAGGACAGATGTCCTTTGACTATTTCCCTGCAGAATTTCATAAACTGCCTGCGACCATAGAATTCGTGGAAATTAAAAAAGACGGATTTTTACTCAAAGAATTTTTTATAAAATCAATAGAGACAAACCATCCCCTTGTAACCCATGCATACAGATTTGAAAAGGGGAAAAAGGTTTTCGTCTTTATGACCGACAATGAACTTGACAGTCAGGAAATCGCAAGGGTCTCCTGGGATGAACATGTGGAATTCGTAAAGGAAGCTGATATTCTGGTTCACGATGCACAGTACACCCTGGAGGATTTCCCAAGGCTGAAGGGATGGGGACATTCCTCCTGGCAGCGTACACTTGAGTTTGCAGAAGAGGGAAAGGTTGGGGAAGTTGTATTATTTCACCACGATCCAGAAAGAAAAGACCAGGAAATAGATTCCATCTTGAGAAAGGCAAAAAGGATTATTCAAAGGAATGGATACAGATTAAGGGTGTCAGCCGCAAGAGAAGGAAGGATTATCAGAATGTGAATACAATCTTCCCCTTTATTCCAAACAGTTTTGTGGTGATTAGCTGTCTTGTTGTTCTCCGGTTATAGTTCACTGAAAGTTCTCCCTTAACATCCTTGGTAAAGGTGTAATTTCCGGTAAGGGAGACATTCATTTCCTTTACATTGGTTGCCTCCTCATACGCATCCCTTGAAACATTGTAATTAAAAGTTCTTTTGCCCGAATACCCAATTCTGAGGGAAAGATTCAGGGTGTTTGTGAATCTTATTCTTCTCAGAAGAGGAAGGTATATCCCACCTGGAGCACTGAAAGCATATCCTGTTCCTGCACTTATCTTCCATTCCTCCTCCCTCATCGTCGTGGAAATAGCAGAAATCACAGCGCCTGTGGATGTGCGATATTCACCATCAACATTGATTCTTATTCCCTTTGGGAAGGTAAGTGTGAGCCCTGGAGAAACCTTCCACTGTTTTTTTACCTCCTCTCTTGGACCACTTATGTTCACGGTTGAATCCCTCCTCAGAGACACATTCAAATCCATCTTCTTTATCCACCGCTTTGCAGGGATTAATTTCTCAATGCCTCCCCATCTGAAGTCAATGGAAGGAAAGGAAATTTCAATTTTGTGGACCGATGTTGCTTTCTTTATCTTTATATCCTTCCAGGTTCCTGTGAGGCCAAGAGAAATATCTTTATAGGTGAACTTCTCCTCAAAGGAAAACGACCTCGTATCTTCATATCCTTCATCAGGAGAATGTAATATATACTCACTGTCACGCTTATCAAACAAACCAAACCATCTGAACCTGAGAGAAGGTCTCCTGAGAAAATAGGGATAGTACTGGGCATTTGTCCAGGTAAGGTTGAAAGATGGGTCAGAGAATTTCTTTGTTAAGAGATAAACAAGGTGCAGTAACCATTCTGGATCACCGGGTTTTGATTCCTCTCTTTTGAAAATGCCGAAAATTCTGCATATCTTTGGTGTAGCCCTCACCGTGAAAGTTCTGGTATATTTTCCACTTCTCACATCAATTGTATCTCCGTGAATGTGCCGGTATTCTGGTCTGTGGTTCTCTGCAAAATTCCCGGAAAAGTTTTCACTGTGAGTGAGAATCTGGAATAGATTTCCGGAAAAACTTCCTGACACTCCCTCAGTGTATGAATATGCTGTATTTTCCTCTCCTTTCAGGGAAAAAAGTTCATAAAAAAGACCTTCTGAGGGCTCTTTACCCGTCACCTTTCTTCTTAATGTAAAACGCAGGGCAGGAAGTGGTTGATATCCGATAGAGAATGATGCCTGTGTATTTTCCGTTTTTTCTTTTGGCTTCTCAACAAATTCCCCCTCTTCCTCCACCCATTCCCATGAACGTTTGAGTCTTTCTGAATATCCTCCACTGAATGTAAAGGACCTTGGAAGAAGGGAAAACTTCCATATACGGAGGGATGGTATTGGTAGATTATAAGAGATATTCACATTCCTTGATATGGTTGAATCTCTGGAAACAAGGGGCTTGAGATTGTAATTCCTCTCAAAACTTCCCCTGAGATTCCATCCCTTGATAAGATACTTAACAAGCGGATTGCTACTCTCCCCTTTCTTCTTTATGCTTCCTCCTATTCTCTCTACCTTTCCCCTCTCACTCAAACTGTCTCTGAGTTCCTCATGAAGGAAGATGTCGGTTTTGGGATAGTAAACCGGAATGCCTGAAGAACGGCTCATGGTGAGAAATACAGGAATTTCAAACTGATTGAAGGTCAATGCATCCAGGCTTGCATCCATGGAGAAAGAATAGGAAAGTTTTTCTTTATCCTTTATCTGCCTCATCTGGCTTTTACCGGCTACATAATACGGGTCCTCGTAGGATATCCTGCCGGATACACGCACCCCCCACACTTTTAACGAGGTATTGAACGAAAGTTTTTTACCTATCCTATCTATCGGGTCCTCAAGGCACAGGTCGTTTATCCACAGTTCCCCTTCTTTTGTCTCTCCATGTGGGTTTATTACACCCATATTTATCCTCTGGATGCTGCTGAAAACAGGATTCCCTTTTATTCTGTAATTCCCGTCCACTGTATCTCCTCTCAATTTCATATCCATAAATGGCTGAAAGTCAATGGAATAATACTTCCATCCGCTATCATGAATCCCCATCATGTATTCATAATAATTCGTGGAGTCCTTGCCAACAAGTTTCACAAAGAAAACAAGGCTATCTCCACTTATATTGTTGATGTAGAGAGAAAGTTTTCGATACAGTCTCAAATCCTTTGCTCCTCCAAGATACTGACTCACCTCCCCTTTTTCTCCCGGGGGAAGCCGATATTCAAAAACAAGAGATTGCTCCTTTTTCTCCTGCCCGAACATATCCCTTCCCGGGTCATAAGGAGGATAATACTCAGGGTCCTTGTAATTGTTTTTTGCAAAAACATGGAAGTATCCATTGGTTGTGTCTGAAGGAGCCGCCTTCACACTCCATTTGTTTCCAATAAATCTCACTGCTGCCATTGTATACTTAACGGGGGTATCGTGCCCTTCTGTCCATATCCTTACATATCTTATATTATCCCATGAGGGGTTACCAACTTTTGTATAATTGCTTGAATCCGAAAGTGGTATCCTGAATATCTTCCATCCATTCTTTCCTTCCATTTCAAGATACTGTGGATTTTCAAGATCTATGGTAAATTCAAAGTAATGGTTGTCTCTGTCAAAGTTTCCATCCTTATCCAGGTCCTCGGTGTCGAGCCGGTTATTTCCCTCCGTTCCATTCATCCTGAGGGTATCTTCCCTGGTTTCGGGTGTTGATGTTCCGCAGTAATCATCGTTTCCATCATCTCCAGGAATTCTCTCCTCATCGTTTCCAGCAATCCCATCAAGTCCCGTATCTTCTCCAGCATCCAGCCAACCATTTTCGTTAACATCTTCAGAATTAAACGTGTTAATCCCCACAAGGTTCCCATCCGCATCCCTTCTTACCTGGTCCTCATCCATATCACTTCCTATATCTATGTAAATCTTCCCCTTGCTTCCCTGAACTATCACCTCAAGAAATGCAAAGTCTTCTGTAACCTTAAATCCCTCACTCCATACGCATGTAAGTATCCCTCCCCAGGAAGATGGAGAGTTATTATGGGGCTCAAATTCAAAGACGAGTGCATAACTCGGGCTTATTTCACCGGTATATCTTGGTGCGGATGGATTTATTATGCTTTCAGGAACTGCAACAGGATACCAGTGAACCTCTCCCACATCTTCCGGAATTTTTCCATCCGGTAAACTCGCAGGATACCAGCGGAAGTGCCATCTCGCGTAAAGCATATCAGCAGGTTTTTCAACATTCTCCATATCATCAAGGTATGCCTTCCCTTTAGAATTTGGATTGGGAAAGGAAAAGGACATATTTCCAGAAAAATTGATGGTGTTATCTCCCATGAATTTTAATGGCTTTGCAAGATTGAGATTCAAACCGTTTACAAATAGATGTCCTGGTTCCTCTCCAAATCTTGGTCTTTCTTCTCTTGTTGATATTGCTGTGAAGTCAAAAAAAGTCCTCCATTTCAACATATCCCATGCAGTAGAATTGAGATTGAGACGGGTAATGTAGGTTGTGGTAAATGTAAGGAAGGGCTTTGTTTCATACGAAATCTCTATTTTTGCCCCTGGGGCAAGGGCTCGTGGAGTAACAAATTCTATTTTTCCTGTACTGTAATCTATTCTGTAATCCTTGCCCCTTTCGAGCAACTCACCATCCACCCTTATTTCCTCTGATCCCTCCACTATATTAACATCGGTTAGCACCACCTCTCCCCTTGTATACCTTATCACCCTTATTTCATAAATCTGTCCTTCTTCTTCTCTTGGTTCCTTGAAGTATATGAGGCTGTCGATTTCAGGCAGTCTTGGATTCAGGAAGGGATAGGGTTCAGGAAAGACAATAATTCCCTCATCCATTCTGTATCTATTGAAGTCTATTCCTGGAAAAGTATCCTCATCAAGTCCAAGAATCTGAAGATACGTAAGAAGAGAAGCAGAATCCACCTCGACAGGACCGGCTTCGGTTATGTGGAGTATTTTGACCTCTATTTTATCCGCATTCCCTCCTATGGGATATATGTTTTTCATACAGTACCTCTGCCAGGCTGGATTCTCATACTGGAGCCTTTCATTTTCCGGTTTGAGCATCTGGAGAATCATGGTATCACCTGCAATGGACCCTGCGGTATCTATTCTTCCATAGGCATCCTTGTAAACATAGTAAACCCCAACCATCTTTCCGGTAACATCCTTGTCAAGTACAAGAATGGGATATGCTGGATTGTCTGGAGTCTGCATATACATGATATGATAATCCTCTTCTGGAATAAGCATTCCAAACCTTCCCACACCAAGTAGAGTATCCTGTGTTCTGGCATCCAGATAAAGTTTCGCCGGTCTCCATTCTACTCCTGTTATTTCCTGGAGAAAAACATAGAGTTCCATAAGGGAATCCTTTTCAGAAATGCCAAGGGTGAAGTACTTGTTTTTGATGTAATCTTTCTCGTGGAAGATACTCACACTTGTATCTGCAGAGATTGTCCTTGATACCTTTCTTGTCTCGGTCTGCTGTCTTCCGGTGCTGAAGTCAAATCCTATCCCGCCAATCTTTCCGCTCATGGAAATTCCAAAAATTCCCTTCTTCCCCCCCATTATATCTCCAAGATTTAAAGACTGGATTATATCATCCTCATCTCCCTCATATCTCAATTCTACTTTATTATCCTCAAATATACCGGCCTCTGGATTCTGTTTGACATCAACATGTATCTTTTCTCCTATAACCCCGTTTATCTGGACATTGAGTTTCTGTTCAAGGGTTGGCTGGGGAATCTTTTCCCATTTTCCCTCAGGAATCGATGGAGACTTTGCATACCTCCATTCAAGCCCGATATTAACCGTCTCGCTTCCTCTCACCATAATCTTTCCACCCTCCCCTATAATCCTTCTCACTGTTAATGGAAATTTTACGGGAATTTCTATATCCGGGATTATCCCTGCATAGGACTCCTCTCTTTCCCTTGTTGCCCTCTTTATTCCCTCAAGCAACCTATCATAAAGTGCCTTTTTTATAATTGATGCGGTAAACTCATCAAAACCCCTGACTTCTTTTATTCCAACAAACTCTCCTTTCCAGTAATACTCTCCGACCACCATATTTACTTCAGGATAAAATACATAGTGAACTTCCATATACTTTTCCGGATGATACGGAATCTCAAACCAGATGGTGGAAACCAGAAGTATCATCCCGCCTCCTGTGCAAGTTCAATCGCATGCACCATGCTTCTTTCAGACGCTATGCCTTTTCCCACTATATCAAATGCAGTTCCATGGTCGGGGGAGGTCCTGAGAAATGGAAGACCAAGAGTGACATTCACCCCCTCTCCAAACGAAAGAATCTTAAAAGGTATCATTCCCTGGTCGTGATACATCGCAAGAACACAATCCCCTCTATCCTCCCTGCACCAGTAGGTATCAGAAGGAAAAGGCCCCCTCACCCTGAACCCCATTTCCCTTGCTTCCTCCACCGCAGGTCTTATCTCCTCAATCTCCTCCCTCCCAAGGTCCCCCTCCTCTCCCCCATGAGGATTTAAAGAAAGAACATCTATCAAAGGATTTTCTATCTCAAAGTATTTATTTAAACCTTCTGTTATAACCTCAATTTTTTCAATAACTTTTTCTTTCTTTATCCTTACATCTCTCAGGGGGAGATGGGTTGTTACGAATGCAACATTTACCTTCCCGTGCATCAGCATGCAGAATTTTTCTGTGCGGGTCAACTCTGCCAGGAATTCGGTCTGACCCGGGTAGTTAAATCCTGCAATATGAAGGGCTTTTTTGTTCACAGGGGCTGTGACCACTGCCTTTATCTTCCCTTCTTTCCAGAGTTCAACCGCCTTTATAATGGATTCTCCTGCAATCTTTCCGTTCCCTTTTGAGATTTTTCCCGGGGACCACTTTCCAGGGATGTCAACTATTTCAACCTCAGGAATTTCAAGGTTCAGAATGGATGCATAATATTCCAGTGCCTTCCTGTTTCCTATGAGTATAAAATCTCCCTTCACCTTTTTCAGAGCCTTTAAAGTTATTTCAGCTCCTATTCCTCCGGGGTCTCCCAGGGTTATTCCAACCATCTTCTTTCCTCCAGGATCCGGTAAAGGGAAGATGCCTCTTTTTTACTCACATTTCCAGATGGAATTTTCAAAATCTCCACCTTCCTGTATCCCTCCGGTGTTTCCAGTTCTATTATATCCCCTTCCCTCACCTTCTTCCCTGGCTTCCCCACCTCTCCATTTACTTTAACCAGTCCCTTTTCGCAGTATTCCTTGGCAAGTGTTCTCCTTTTAATCAGTCTTGAAATCTTCAAAAAGAGGTCAAGCCTCATAGTAGTATCTTCACGTAATACTTCTCTTTCAATGCCTCAACCTCTTTTCTGTATCTTTTCTCCATTTCTCTGGAGAAAAGAATGTTTTTTATTTTATCCTTTATCATCTCAAACGGAGGATATTCCTTTTCTTTCTTTTCCACCACCTTTATAAGATAAAACTTCCCTGCGTCAAAAACCGGTCTGGTTACTCCTCCTTCTGGAATGGTGTCTATCAGAGATACAAGAGCCGGATTTAGTGCTTCAACGGGTATCTCCCCCATCTCTTCCACCCCATCCGGAGCCTCTCCTGAAAGCCATTTTTCTCTTATTCTTTCAGCCTCTTCTCTTCCACTCTCATAGTCTTTTTGGGTAAATTCAAAATTGAAGGCCATCATTTTCAGCTGAATGTAATTTTCCCTTCTCCCCATACATGCAATCACATAAAACCCATCCGGCGCCTCCAGCACTCTCATCTCCCCATCATCCATATCTCCCACCTCTCTGAACTCAGGTGGAAGTTCTCTCACATCCACCCATCCCATATCCTTCATTTTCTCCCACCCTTCCCCCTTTCTAAGCCGTTGAGCAAACCTTTCTGCCTCTTTTTTCTTCTCCTCCCTGTCTGCCGGGTGAAGAGAAACGGAGTATCTTTCAAGCCTTACCATTGCAGGAATAAAAAGAGAGTCCCTCTTCTCGTTATAAAACCTCAGTGCGTCCATATCGGTTATCACTGGAAGTCCTTTTTTCTGCATGAGTTTCTGGATAATAAGCTGATTTCTCACCTTTCTTTTTATGAGGGAAAGGTTCCTGAGCCATTCCTCTTCATCAGGAAAGTTCTCCCTCATTCTCTTCAATGCATCTTCAAGTTCCTCGGAAGATACTTCCACCGTCTCACTCTCTGCCTCAAGCACAAGCAATTCCTCTTCAAGCAACATGTTTGCGACTTCAGAGAGGGAGGCACCCGGATAGAAGAGTGCCTCCCTTCTAATCTCGGAAAGTGTAAATGCCTTATCCTCCACCACAAGAGCCAGCCTGTCAAATGTGAGCGCGAAAAGCAGTATCATGGTATCTCTCCAAGTGCCCTCTCAAAGGGCTCCATGTTTATGAAATATTTATATTTTTCTTTCAGTTCCTGAACCTTTGCATTGTATATCTCCATCCTTCTCCTGTTCATGAGATAGTTCCATATCCCTCTTTTCACATCATCAAATTCCTGTGGTTTTTTGAGTTTCTTCACACTCAGAACCTTCACAACAAAGTATCCATGCATTGTCTCAATGGGTCCTGCTGTCTTCCCCTGGGGGGTTGTAAACGCAGCCTCTTCAACCTCTGGTATCTGAAACTCTCCCCTTTTGAGTGTGAGTGTCTGGAACTGCTGGATTACGTCTTTATCTCCTTCCTCCATTCTTCTCATTGCCTCCTGTGCAATTTCCTTGGTTGGATACACGGCATACATTATCTTCCTTTCCTCTCTGTATTCATCAAGGTGAGAATCATAGTAATTTTTTACATCCTCTTCCGTAACCATCACGTTTCCCATTCCAAGAACTTCCTGGAAGTATCTATCAATCACGAGTTTCTTCCGGTAATCTCTCACCTGTGCCTCTATCATCGGGTCCTTATCAAGTCCCATTTTCTTTGCATCGATGTAAAATAGACTCTGTTCTATCCACCTGTTTATCAGGTCTTCCCTCTCCTCCGGAGTAAGAGATTTCCACTGGTCGCGGGGAGCATACTGGAAAAGCATGTCAACCGTAAGAACCTCTCCATCCACCTTGGCGACCACATCTTTTTTCCCCTTCCCGCATCCCGCAAGGGAAAGGGCAAGCAGTAAAAGAAAGTACCTCATTTCTCCTCCTTATTGAAGATTTGCACATGGTACTTCCTGCTGAAGGTTTCAAACAGGGAGTCTTCCTGAGACCTGGTAAAGTCCTGAATGTAATCCCTTTTCACTTTTCCTTTGACTTTCTCAAATTCAGGAGAACGTCCCTTTCTCACCTTTTTAACCTTGACTATTGCCCATCCCCTTTTCGTCTTGAAAGGTTTTGAAATCCGACCTTCGGGTGTGGAGAATATTGCCTTATCTATTTCCTCCTCATACTGTCCCTTCTTTACAAACCCCAATCTTCCCTTGAACCTTGCAGTTTTGTGGATTGAATATAGTTTTGCAAGATTCCCGAAATCCTCTCCTTTAAGTGCTCTTCTCCTTATATCCTCTATTTCCTCTTTCGTCTTGGTTTCTATTATGTACGCCTCCCTCCTTTCAGGCTCATAGTATTTATCCCTGTGCCTTCGGTAGTACTCCCTCAACTTCTCATCCGTCACCTCAGGCTTCCTTATGTGCTTTTCTCTAAATGCTTTCACAACCATCTCCTTTCTCATATTTTCAATCTCCTTCGCCTTCCTCAAATGTATCCCCTTTCTTCTTGCCTCCTCATACAGCAGTTGATAAAGTATCATCCACTTTATATATTCCTTAACATCCTTTTCATCCCTGTATCTTGGTGCCTTTCCGGAAGCCTTCACATCACGCATAAGGTCCCCTATGGTGTACACACCAAAACTTGTATATGCAAGAACTCTCTTTTTATCTTCCTCATTTATGTTAGGGACCATCGTTCTTCCACTGAACATGTAAGGTGCTTTCTTTGTAAGAAATTCTATCCCATCCTCATCATATCTTATCCTTGCTATTTTCTCAAGCAACTTTACATGCCTCTCCGCCTTCCTTCTCATTATAACCCTCTTTATCCTCATCTTTATCCCATCTTTTTCGTCCCTGAAAAGCCTCTTGGGCTCGGGTCTCACATCCTCCACCATTACAATGTTCCATCCTCCCCGGGAGAAGAAAGGATAACTGAATTCGTTTTTCTTGAGTTTCAGGGCAACGTTTCTCCACCTGGGATTTGCCACACTTGCCACTGCCCAACCAGCCTCTCCACCTTTTTTTCTCAATCTCTCATCATCACAGTACTGTCTTGCAACTGAATCAAAATCCCTTCCTTTTTTAAGTTCCCTCCATGCCTCCCATATCTTCCTGAAGGAACGTGTGAATATTCTTCTAACCTTTACCCTCTTTCCCTTCGTTTTCCAGAAGCGGTATGCCTCAAAATCTGATACATGTGTGGATTTATCCACCGTCTCCGTGTAAAGTGCTCTTATAAGGAAGAGCATTTCCTTTGCGTGAATGCTTGCCTCAAGAGAATCCTCAATACCCTCGTCCTTTGCAGCAAGGTAAAATACCTCGCGCTTTACATAATCCTCAACCTTCTGACCTTCCAGCTCTTCTTCGGTTATTTCCCTGTCTCCTATTTTTGCAACCACACCCCCATAAAGAAAAAGGGGCAGAAACATCCATACCATCCTTCTCATGCTCAACCTCCTTTTTTTGGAATATTATCATATTGAGAGAGGATTTTCAAGAATTTTATGAGTTTCTCTTTTTCCTTTGGCATGGATATCTCCAGTTTTTCCTTCCATGAGAACCTCAGTCCATCCACCTCTTTTATTACTTTTTCAAGAGTCTGCCTTGGCATGGTCTCAAGCATTACAACATACTCATCCCTTCTTTCCTCAATCCTCTCAACCCCTGCACGGGTTCCCAGGGATTTTATCCTCATCCATTCAAATAAGACCCTCACCTCAGCGGGAGGTTCCCCGAATCTGTCTTTTATCTCCTCAAAAATTTCCTCTATTTCTTCTTCATCTCTCACACCGCTCAGGCGTTTGTATACAACCATTCTCTCCTCAAAGGATGGAATGTAACTCTCGGGTATGAGCAATTTCTCTCTCACTCTGAGCTCCACATCCTCTCTCTTTACCTCCTCTCCTTTGAGTTCCCTCACCGCCTCTTCAACGAGTTTCATGTAAAGTTCATATCCAACCTCGTGCATGTGTCCGTGCTGTTCTTTTCCCAGGATATTTCCCGCCCCTCTCATCTCAAGGTCAAGTTTTGCTATCTTAAATCCTGCACCAAGATGGGAATACTGTTTTATTGCAAAAACCCTTTTTCTTGCCTCCTCTCTCATTCTTTCAGGGACTATGAGATAACAGAACGCCTTTCTTGGAGACCTTCCCACCCTTCCCCTAAGCTGGTGGAGTTCTGCAAGACCAAACCGGTGTGCGTTGTTGATTATGATTGTGTTTGCATTCGGTATATCTATCCCTGCCTCAATGATTGCAGTGGATAGAAGGACATCGTATCGCTTTTCAATGAAGTCCCTCATCACCCTTTCAAGTTCTTTTGACCTCATCCTTCCATGCGCAACTCCGATGGACACCTCAGGGACTATTCTTTCAAGTTTTTTTCTCACCCCCTCTATGGTCTCAATCCGGTTGTGAATAAAAAACACCTGCCCTCCTCTCTCCACCTCTCTTAAAATAACCTCCCTTATTACCCCATCGTTCCAGTGAATTATCTCTGTCTCAACTGCCTTTCTTCCAGGGGGAGGTGTCTCTATAAGAGAAAAGTCAAGGAATCCTGAGAGAGAAAGTTTCAGGGTTCTCGGAATTGGGGTTGCGCTCATAGAGAGGACATCCACGTTTATCCTTAATTTTTTGAGTTTCTCCTTCTGCAAAACACCAAACCTGTGTTCCTCGTCGATTATGACAAGCCCCAGGTCCCTGAATTTAACATCATCTGAAAGCAACCTGTGGGTTCCTATTATTATGTCAATCCTTCCCTCCTCAAGGTCCTTCAAGATTTCCTTTTCCCTGTTTTTGGTAAATCTTGAAAGGAGTTCCACCCTTACAGGAAAACGCTCAAGCCTTTCTTTAAATGTGAAGTAATGCTGTTCTGCAAGAAGTGTTGTTGGTGTCAGAATTGCGACCTGCTTTCCATCCATAACAACCTTGAATGCCGCCCTGAGTGCAACCTCGGTTTTCCCGTATCCAACCTCTCCGCAGAGTAATCTGTCCATTGGATATGGTGCCTCAAGGTCCTGTTTTATTTCCTCTATTGCCCTCAACTGGTCCTCGGTCTCCTCGTACGGGAACAGAGCCTCCATTTCACGCTGCCAGAGAGTATCAGGGGAGCAGGCAAACCCCTTTGATTTCTTTCTTTTGGTGTAGAGTTCAAGCAGTTCCCTTGCTATCTCCTTAACGCTCTCCTTTATCCTCCTTTTCTTCCTCTCCCACACCCCCTTTGCAAGGGATGAGATTTCTATATCCTCCTTTCCAATGTATTTTGACAACCGGTGCATGAAGTAAACAGGAACATAAATCCTTGCATTATCCCGGTATCTCACAACCGCACATTCTGTCTCCGTGTTTCCCACCTTTAAAAGTTCCATTCCCTCAAATACCCCTATCCCGTAGTCCTCATGCACGACAAGGTCTCCCTCCCTCAGTGTCTCAAGTGGTTCTGTTTTTATTTCTATTTTCTCCCTTTTCCTGAGGGACCTTCCAAACAGGTCCATTTCGGTAAAAACAGCAAGGCGGGTATCGTGGATGATAAATCCACGTGAGAGATACCCCTCCTCAATTATGAGTCCTGGAAATTCATCCTCAAGGAGTTCCTTCAATCTTTCCTTTTCTCCCGGGGATGATGAGAGGAAGTAAATGGTGTATCCATCGAGTTTTTTTAAATGTTCCTTAAAGTTTTTGAAGTCCCTTTCAAAGTACGGGGCCACCTCAAATCTGAATACCTTTCCTTCTGGAGAAAGGTCTATGAGGTTTCCACACTCACCTATCCATGGAAATTCTTTGATAACTTCTCCGAATGTAACTTTTCCCTTCTCCGGGTCCCTGGGATGGATGACAACCGAGTTTATCTTGTTTATTGAACGCTGGGATACGGGATCAAAGTTTCTTAAAGACACAACCTCATCCTCAGAGAATTCCACCCTTACCGGGACGCTCTCCCCCACTGGAAAAACATCAACAACGCATCCTCTTACTGCAAATTCTCCCTTTTCTCTTACGAACTCTGTTCTTTCGTATCCCCAGTCTGAAAGAAGTTTTAGAAATTCCTCCCACTCAAGGTACATTCCCCTTTTTATCTCCCTTCCCTTCAGGATGGGAAATGGAATCTCAAGGTCTTCGGGAGAGAGAACGAGAACTGAAAATTTCTTCCTTTCAATTGCAGCGGCAACCTCAACCGTGTTTTTTGGAGAAAGAGAGAGAACATCTTTAAGGATTCCTGAGATGTCTTCTCCCAATTTCTCTTTATCCTCTGTAACAACGCACAGGGGAGACTGTTTTAAAGAAGAAAGGGTAAGGAGGAGTATTCCTGGATATGGAGGGGGGAGGACCTTCCCCTTTATCTCAGGTATTCTTTCAACTATTCCGGAAAGTCCTCCCCTTATTTTCACTTTATCTTATCTTTGACCCGCTCCCAGTCGGAGAGAAATCTTTCAATGCCAACGTCGGTGAGCTTGTGCTGGACGAGTTTTTCAAAAACCCTGAATGGCATGGTTACAATGTCTGCCCCGTAGAGGGCAGCTTGGTAAACATGTTCAGGATGCCTCACGCTTGCAACTATGACTTCGGTTCCAAATCCATAGTTTTCGTAAACCTGCATTATGTCCCTTATAAGGTCCATCCCCCTGTGACCTATGTCGTCAAGCCTTCCTATGAAGGGGCTCACAAAGTTGCTTCCAACCTTTGCTGCAAGAACTGCCTGGTTGAGTGAAAAAACAAGGGTCATGTTGGTCATTATTCCCTCTTCCCTGAGTTTCCGGGTTGCCTTGAGCCCCTCAACGGTCATGGGGACCTTTATTGCAATGTAAGGGGAAAGGGATGCAAGTTCCTTTCCCTCCTTATAAATCCCCTCTGCATCAAGTGCGGTTACCTCTGCGCTCACGGGTCCCTTAACCATTTCGCATATTTCAACAAGGATATCCTTGGGCTTTTTACCCGTTCTTTCAATTTCCCTTGCAAGAAGGGTCGGGTTTGTTGTAACCCCATCAACCACGCCCCATTCACATGCCGTCTTTATCTCTTCAAGATTTGCGGTATCCAGGAATATCTTCATCCTCACCTCCTCTTTTTGGTAAAGAATAAAGGTATTGGAAAATTTGTCAAGGTAGGGTGGAGAAATCTGTATAATTGCCACTTCATATACTGAGGGAATGGGTTAAAGAGAAGGGAAAAATGTTTCAAGGGTGCGTTTGCTCTTGAATGCAAAGCGCCCGTTTGACATTTATCCATTCCTGTGATATCCTTAATCCGATGGATGAGAAGAAACTTATTGAGGCATTGAAGAGGTATCTGCCGGCAAGGGTTGTTGAAAAGATAATGTTAAACCCTGAAAAGGCAACGGTTGAGGGGGAAAGAAAATTTGTAACAATCCTGTTCGGTGACCTCTCCGGATTCACATCCCTTTCTGAGAAACTTGAGGACCCTGAAAAGGTGGTTGAGGTTGTCAACAGATACTTTACACGGATGCTTGAAATAGTTGAAAAATACGGAGGGGACGTTGATAAGTTCCTGGGAGATGCAATTATGGTCGTATTTGGGGCCCCAGTTGCGCACGGAAACGACCCTGAAAGGGCATGCAGGGCCGCACTTGAAATGGTTAAGGCAATAAAGGAATTTGGATTTGTTGAGACACCAAAGGGACCCGTTGAGATAAACATGAGCATAGGTGTGAATACCGGAGAGGTTGTTGCACTGAACGTGGGGTCTGAAAAAAGAATGGAATACACGGTAATGGGAGACAATGTGAACCTTGCCTCAAGACTTGAGGGGGTTGCAAGGGCTGGAGAGGTTATCATAAGTGACAGCACCTACCGCTATGTTAAGGATATTTTTGAGGTTGAAAAACTGGAACCCGTAAAGGTGAAGGGAAAGGAAAAGCCAATCCAGATTTACAAACTAACAGGTTTGAAAGAGGAAAGGAAAAAAGAAAAGATTTTCGCTGGAAGGGAAAGGGAACTTGAGGAATTGAAAAATATTTTTGAGAAGGAAAGGATTGTATGGATAACAGGAAGGGAGGGCATTGGGAAAACAACCCTGGTTGATAGATTCCTTGAACCCCTGAGAGGATACAGGATTTTCCACATCTCAGGTTCTCCCTATGCATCGTTTGAATCCTTCCATCCATTTATTGGATGGTATGAAAGGGAAAGGGGGAAAAAGCCGGAGAATGTGGAAAAGGAAGTTATAGAATTCGTAAGGGAGGCTGAAAAAAGTCTCCCACCTGTATTCAGGATAGAGGACCTCCACACATTTGACCCTGCCTCCTTTGACCTTTTGATGAAAATAATGGATGAATTTCCCGGGGCAAAATTCATAATAGAGAGTGAGAAAAAAGAGGGAGAGGGAAAAGAAGTCTCCCTTCCTCCATTCTCCCGTAAAGAGGCAGAGGAATTCCTGAAAAGACTGTGGAATGCAAGGAGCGTGGAGCCAGATGTGGTTGAAAGGTGTCTCCTTTCAACAGAGGGAATACCACTTTACATAAAGGAATTTGCACAGAGTGTTGATGAAAGGGGGCTCATATACCGGGTTAAGGGAAGAATAAGGGCAAAGAAGGAATTCTTTGAGTTTGCCCCTGAGGGGGTTGGAGCATTGATAACCGCAATGCTTGATTCCCTTCCTGAGGAAGAAAAGGTCTTCTTGCAGCATGCATCCATGTTCCAGGGTCCTTTTACTATTTCCCTCTTTTCCAGAATATTCTCCATGGAGATGGAAAAAGCAGAAGGAATTGCAGAGAGGCTTGAAAGAAAGGGACTTCTTATAAAAAGAGGAGAAACATTAATGTTTTCTTCTATTGCGCTGAGGGATGCTGCATATTCAACTGTTTTGAGGAAGAAAAAGAAGGAAATCCATCCCCTGATTGCCCGGGAACTTGAAAAGGAGGAGGCACCTCTCTCCCTCATTGCCCTTCAATACGAACTCGGTGGTAAAAAGGAAAAGGCAAAGGAGTTTTACCTCCGTGCCGGGGAGGAGGCTGTGAACAGGGGAGGCATGAAGACGGCAAAGGGAATATACGAAAGATTGATGAAATTAACGGAGAAGGAGAAAGGGGAAAGGAGGTGGAAGGTGCTTCTTAGATATGCAAGGGTTTTATCCTCCCTTGGAATGGACAGGGAAAGTGAAAAAATAGGAAAATCAGCACTTAAACTCACAGAGGAAAACACTCCTGAAAAGGGATCAACACTCACTCTTCTCGGAAGAATAAATTTTAAACTTGGAAGATTTGAAAAAGCGGAGAAATACTGGAAGACGGCTCTCAAGATATTTAAATCTCTTGAAAATAAACAGGATACATGCACAGTGCTGGAAAATCTTGCCACCCTGTATGTAAGAACAGGAAAACTGAAGGAGGCAGAAGAATATTACCAGGAAGCGCTTGATACGGCACTTGAAAGCGGACTTCCCGATGTTGCGGCTCATGTTTACATGTTTTTACATGAGATAAAGGTGGCACAGGGAGATATGGAGTCAGCCCTTTTTATGCTTGAAAAGGCAGAGGACCTGGGAATAAAGATGGACGATCGCGAATTCCTCGCTGCACTCTATACTTCATGGGGAGGTCTGCTTGCAGACCTGGGAAACCTTGAGGAGGCAGAGGAAAAAAGTTATAAGGCACTGAAAATTCTTGAAGAAACCGGGAACCTGGTAAATAAAGGGGTAAACTTTATAACTCTGGGAGTGGTTTCTCTCTATCGTGGAAACATGGAAAAGGCAAGGGAATTCTTCGAATCTGCGGAGATGATTTTTGAAAGGATAGGAGATAGATTCCACCTGGATATAGCAAGGGTAAACCTTGCAGATATTCATCAGTTAACAGGGAAAATTGAAAGGGCAGTTGATTACTATAAAAAAATTGTGGAAACCACTAAGGAATACAATCCCGATCTCCACGCCTACACCCTTGTTCGCCTCGGGGAATCGTGCTATTACATGGAGGAACCGGGTGAGGCAGAAAAATACTTCACTCAGGCATCCGGGATGGAAGGAGACCACAGGCTTGATTCCCTCCAGTACCTCCTCAGGATAAAAACAGAAAGGGGTGAGGAGGACGAAGAACTCGTCCAACTGCTAAATCAAAGGCCCTCAATGGTTGAGATTGAGGGAAGGATGAAAGAGGCTCTCGGGTTCTATCATATTATGAAAAAAGATTTTGAAAAAGCCGAAGAGATCGGAAGGGAACTTTTTGAGATGGGAGAGAAAATAGGGAATGTGGAGATAAAGGGAAGGGGACTGTGTTTGCTTTTGAAAATATCCATTGCTGAGTTCATAGAACCTGTGATGGAAATCCTGGACAAACTTCCTCTCCCTCTCAGGCTTGAACTCCTTTCCACTGCTGGTGAATTCTATCTATCCTGTGAGGACCACACCTCCGCTGTCTCGGTGGCTGATGGGATACTTGAAGAGATAGAAAAGAAAAAATATAGGAGATGGAGAAAGAAGGCACTCATGATAAAAGGCAAGGCACTCCTGAAAATGGGGAATAAAAAGGGATTAAAGTATCTTGAGGAGGCAGGGAAAATTGTAAAAACCGCGTGTGCGAGGATGGAAAATAAAGAGGGATATGTACGGGTGCACATGGATATTTTCAGAACCCTGCTTGAGTATG
Source organism: bacterium (assembly GCA_029258725.1). Classification (GTDB taxonomy): domain Bacteria; phylum Hydrothermota; class UBA3072; order JAPDKE01; family JAPDKE01; genus JAPDKE01. The sequence goes on from JAPDKE010000025.1 coordinate 27,484, forward strand.
CATTATCCAGAGACAATCTTCCACTCGCTATTGAGTATTTCAAAATTCTCCCCTCTCCCCTCCAGAAGCCACTCCTTGAAGAACTCTCAAAAACCTATCCCTCTGCAAAAAAACTTCTTCCACTTGCACTCACCGCAGAAGAATAATTTTTTCTATTTTCTCCCCTTCCTTTATAAAGTACACCCCGGGATTCTTCACCCCTTTAACCCTCTTACCAGCAATGTCGAATATCTCAGCATTATCAGGAATCTTTTTTAACTTACCGGCAAAAACGTTTACTCCCCTTTCCTCCGGATGGAACATAACCACAGCGTTTGAAAGCCATACCTCCCTTCCATCCATGATACCCCCAATTCTGTAGGTGTATCTTCCTGGTGCAGGAGGGATATCCTTAACCTCAATAACCTCCCTCCTAGAAGAAGCATAAACACCTTCCCATATCCTCACCCATTCCTCACCTTCCCTTCTCCTCTCAATCATCCACCGCTCAACACCGCAATCGCTCTCCTTAACAAACCTCAAAATAACCTCGCCTCCGGTTACCAGTGCATTAAACGATACAAAATTAACCGCAAGGGGCGGATAGGCATAGTAAAACTCCTCCAGCGTATTCTGGAGGAAGTCCTCCCTTACACCATCTTCAATGGTGGAGTAATCAAAACTGTAGAAAACACTCTTCCCTCCACCCGGGAAGGACTCATTCTCAACCCCCTCCACGGGATCGGCTTTCTTTGAGGTAATACCATAAACAACGGGAAAACCATTGCCATCGGGAAGAATTTCATCGGGAGAGGCAGGATTGACCAATCTCCCTCTTAAACCTCTGAGAAAATCATCGCCGTAAACTCCATCAAGTGCTATACCATTCTGCACAAAGTAAACTCCAAACACATCCCCGAGATACCCTTTCCATCCTATTGCTGAAAGTTCATAGGCGATATTCTCCCCTGTTATAAACAGACAACCTCCATTGTTGAGATACTTTTTAATGGCAAGGGTATCAGCAGCAAGCAGGGTATATCTATCTTCTTTTCCACAGCACCATATCACTATAGAATGGTTGCACATGACCTTAAATGAGGGTCCTGGAGACTCGGCAGGAACCTGCCACAATGCATAGGTAACATCGCGTGTCCTTAAATCCTGCTCCACCACTGACGATGAGCTATAATCATAGGTCGCATCATCCTGCACCAGCAGGACCTTTCCATATCCAAAGAATGTAGCTATTCTTGCCATGAGAATCTTACGCGCCACAGAATCCGGGACAGTGGGATCTGTTGAACGGAGAGCACCAAACTCAAAAGAAACATTTACTGTTTTGTAAAGCACGGTTTTCTCAGAAGATGTCTTTGCAAAAGAAACTCCCCTTGCTGTATATGCTTTTCTGCTGTCATATGAGATAAACATGCTATCCGCATCCGCCACTGCAGGAACTATAATATCAGGAGTGGTGTCAGGACCAGTTCCTGCTGGATAAAGATATTTAACTCCGGCTGCAAATGAACTGTCATGCCCTATAATACTGTCCATGTATCCATATCCCACATCCTGGTCCACGTATTTTGTTCCAAAATAGTCAAGAATGAAGTAAGGGTCTATTTTTGAAAGTACAGCGTTTACATTATTACCCTCCATGTAAACACAATTCCCCGCCTCAAGATACTTTCTTATCGTATCCCTTTCTTCAGCCTTTATCATCTCATCATCTCTCCACCCATTGACTATAAAGAGCATGTCATAGAGAAGAAGGGTCTTGAGAGATGGAAGTCCCGTTCCCACCTCCACATTCTCTGCCCCAATCACCTCTTTCAATGCCCTGACAAGATTATACTCACACCCCACCCTCTCATTAACTTCAGGGTCATAAAAGGCAAGTCCTCCATCGTTGTCCCACACATACGCCGTTGCTGCTACCAGTATCCATATCATAATCACCTCCCTCTCTTTTTTAAAATTTCATACAAAAACTGTGCCAGAAATCCACCCATCAAAAACCCCTTTTATGACCCGGTTTCGGTATCCATGTTTCACTTTTGTGCAAATTTTACTTATGATTTTTTACAACCCTGTTTCAGGGTTATGAAATTTTTACAGACTTGAATTTTCTACACATTTTCTGTTATATTCAGGAAAAAAAGGAGGATATATGGGGAAGGTTCTGGTTCTCGGAGCGGGTCTTGTCGCAAGACCTGGGGTGAGATATCTGCTTGATAAGGGAATGAACGTAAGGGTTGCGTCACGTACCCTTTCAAAGGCAGAAAAACTCGTTGAGGGACACCCCAATGGGGAGGCGGTTCGGTGGACTGTGGATGAAAAGGAAAGGCTTTCAGAGATGGTGAAGGAGGCGGATGTTGTTGTGAGCCTCCTTCCCTATATTTACCATGTTGAGGTTGCAAAGGTATGTCTGGAACACAGAAAGCACTTGGTAACGACTTCCTACGTGAGCCAGGATATGCGTGCACTTGATGGAGAGGCAAAAACCAGGGATGTTATCTTGCTGAACGAGATAGGGCTTGACCCCGGAATTGACCACATGTCCGCAATGAGGACCATAGACCATATAAGGAAGAGGGGAGGGAAGATTCTCGCATTCAGGTCCTACTGTGGAGCGCTGCCTGCGCCTGAGGCTGCAGACAATCCCTTCAAATATAAGTTTGCCTGGAGTCCACGCGGTGTCGCACTTGCTGGAAGAAACTCCGCACGGTTTATTGAGGATGGAAAAGAAATAAACATTCCCGGAGAGGAACTCTTCAGGCACTACTTCACCATGGAGATAGAGGGGCTGGGAACATTTGAGGTCTATCCAAACAGGGACTCTGTTCCATACATGGATACATACGGAATAAAGGAGGCACACACGATTTTCAGGGGAACCCTCAGATATCCTGGATGGTGTGACCTGTGGTATGCAATATCCCGTCTTGGAATGCTTGATGTTGAGGAGAAGGAATGGAAGGGAAAGACATACCGGGATTACATGAGGGAACTCATTGGTGCAAAGACCGATGATATAGAAAAGGAGACCGCGGAGTTCCTGGGAATTCCTGAGGATTCAGAGGTTATGGAGAAACTCAGGTGGCTCTCTATATTCTCCGATGACCCGATAAAGATAGAAAAGGGAGGAAACATAGACGTTCTGGTTGAGAAACTCACTGAAAAACTCGCATACAAAGAGGGTGAGAGGGACATGGTGATTCTGAGGGACGAGGTTCTCGGCGAGGTAAACGGGAAGAAGGAAAGACACATTTCCGTTCTCATAGACTATGGAGAGATAGGAAAGGATACAGCAGTTGCAAGGACTGTGAGCCTCCCCGCTGCTGTGGCTGTGAAACTCATAATAGAGGGAGAGATAAAGGAAAGGGGGGTTCACATCCCCACCCATCCTGATATCTATGCCCCGGTTCTTGAGGAACTGAAAAATCTGGGAATTGAAATGAGGGAGGAGATAAAGGAGGAGTAAAAAGGAGGTTTCCATGCATCACTACTATAATTTCTCCGAAGAGGAACTCATGATAAAGGAGGTGGCGAGAAAGATAGCGGAAGAGAAGGTGCGTCCTGTAAGGCAGGAACTTGACAGAGAGGGAAGGTTTCCAAGAGAGATTCTCAATGAAATAGCAAGGGCAGACCTTTTAAGGGTATTCATTCCTGAGGAATACGATGGTCTTGGAATGGGAATAACCGGGATGTGCATAGCAACAGAGGAACTATCAAGGGTTGATGGTGGAGTGGCAATCTCCTATGCTGCAAATGGGCTTGGTGCAACGCCAATTCTCATTGCAGGAACCGAAGAGCAGAAGAGGAAGTATCTTCCAAAGATAGCATCGGGTGAGATGTTTGCGGCATTTGCACTTACAGAGCCTGAGGCGGGGTCTGATGCTTCCAATGTGAAAACAAGGGCAGTGAAGGATGGGGATTACTATATTCTCAATGGAAACAAAATCTTCATAACGAATGGTGGAGAGGCTGACATTTATGTTGTAATAGCATCAACCGACCCTGAAAGGGGAGCGAGGGGACTTTCTGCATTTATCGTGGAGAAGGGAACCGAGGGATTCTCGTTCGGGAAGAAAGAAGACAAGATGGGAATAAGGGCTTCTGTGACAAGGGAACTTGTTTTTGAGGACTGTAAGGTTCCGAAGGAAAACCTCCTGGGAAGAGAAGGGCAGGGATTCATAATAACGATGAGGACCTTTGACCGGACACGTGTTGGGGTTGCGGCACAGGCGGTTGGAATTGCACAGGGAGCGCTTGAGGAGGCAACGGAGTATGCAAAGACACGCGTCCAGTTCGGGAAGCCTATAATTGAGTTCCAGGCAATTCAGTTCATGCTTGCCGACATGGCGACCCAGATAGAGGCAGCAAGGGCTCTCACCTATCTTGCTGCAAGGCACATAGACTCGGGAGCAAAGGACATAGCCAAGATATCCTCCATGGCAAAACTCTTTGCAAGTGATGTCGCAATGAAGGTTACAACCGATGCGGTGCAGATTTTTGGAGGATACGGGTACATGAGGGAGTATCCAGTTGAAAAGATGATGAGGGATGCAAAGATAACGCAGATATACGAGGGAACGAATCAGATACAGCGCCTTGTGATTGCCTCCCATCTTATAAAGGAAAAACTTGGAAGAGAATGAAGGTGAGTTTCGGGGTCCCCCCTCTCTGGGTGGAGGGGGGGCTCCGCCATCAGGTTCTTTCTTTAAAAAGGGAACTTGAAAAGAAAGGTGTTGAGGTTGAAATCCACTCCCCTGAGAAAAAACCTTCTGGAATATTTCACCTCTTCAAGGCATCCTTTTCCACCCACGAACTTGCGGGAAGGGTAAAAGAGGCAGGAATTCCACTCATAACAACCCCGGTTTTTTATTCCTCCCATCCTTCCCTTTTTCCATTTCTTGTTAAAATTGATTCCTTCTTTTCCCGGTTCAAACTTTTTTCAGAAAGATATTTCATAAAAGAAATTCTCACCCTCTCAGACCTGGTTCTCCCGAATACGGAGGAGGAGAAAAAACTGTGTGAACGGCTGGGAGCCCGGAATGTGAAACTCCTTCCCGTGGGTGTGGAGGAAAGATTCAAGGATGCATCACCTGAAGAATTTGTGAAAAAATACGGAATAAAGGACTTTGTGCTTTATGCAGGGGAGATAGGGACGAAAAGAAAAAATACATGGAGGGTTGTTGAGGCACTGAAGGGATTGCCTGTGGTTTTTATCGGGAATCCAAGGGATGAAAAAATTCTTGAAAAAATAAAAGAATATAAATTTCTCTGGATACCAGAACTCCCTCACTCTTCATCCCTCCTTGCCTCTGCATATGCGGCATCTCGGGTTTTTGTCCTTGCCTCACTTTATGAGACTCCGGGGATATCGGCAATGGAGGCAGGGCTTGCAGGGGCGAATGTGGTCATAACTCCTTATGGAGGGACAAAGGAATACTTTGGAAAATACGCATTCTACTGCAATCCTTACAGTGTGAGGTCCATAAGGGAAAAGGTTATTGAGGCAATGGAGTCCCCATACAGGAAGAAACTCAGGGAAAGGCTTTTACAGTTTACATGGGAAAGGATTACAGAAAGACTTGTGGAGTATTACTCATGGATATCCTGAAGGGAACATCCTTAGTTCTTTCAGGAAACCTGCTTGCAAGATTCTCTGGATTTCTTGCCACAGTTTATCTTGCAAGGGTTCTTGGAAACCAGGGGTATGGGAGTTATGTGTTTTACATAACCATTCTCTCATACCTTGCCCTGCTTCAGGACCCGGGCCTTTCAACACTCGGGGCAAGGGAGATAGCATCCGGGGAGAAGGTTGAGGGAAGGATTTTTGGAACCAAACTTTTAATCTCTTTTATCCTCACCTCCTTATTTTTCCTTTACCCTCCTTCCTTCCGTCCTTTTGTCTTTGCTCTGATTCCCCTCGCTTTATATCCTGAATGGATGTTGAGGGGGCAGGGTGAGTTTAAAAAATTATTCTTTCTCTCCCTCTTCCGTTCATTATTCTTCCTTGGTTCTGTTCTTCTTTTTGTTCCCTCCTTCAGGATTAGGGGGGGCGCATATGCATATGCAATTTCTTTTCTTCTGCCTTCCCTTTTCTTTATCTGGAAGGTACAGCCATTTTCGTTTTCATTTTCTCTCCTCCGCCTTGCCCTGCCCTTTGGTATAAGCGGGATTTTATATCAGATTTATCACAATTCCGATATGCTCATTCTCGGAATTTTCCGGTCCCGTTCAGAACTCGGTCTTTACGGTGCAGCGTTCAGGGTTGTATTCCTTTTCCTCCTGCTTGACAGGGCGGTTGAAACCGCCTCCCTCCCGCTTCTATCAAGAGAGGAGAAAAGAGAAGAGACTGTTGCATTTTTGAGAAAACTTGTTATTGCAGGTGTGATTGTATCCGCTTTCATTACGGTTTTTTCGCGTCTCATCGTTCTTTTCATTTTTGGAAAGGAATACCTCCTTTCTTCCCTCTACCTCTCCATTCTCATCTGGTCATTTCCCCTTTCTCTTTTCTCAACCCTTCATGCGGTCTCACTCATCGTGCATAAAAGGGATAAGGAATACATGGTGTGCAGTGTATGCGGGGTTTTGCTCAATCTCTTTCTCAACCTTGCCCTCATCCCCAGGTATGGTGCCCTTGCTGCTTCTCTTTCAACCATCGTGGCTGAAATCCTGATGGCTTACATGTTTGCAAGGTATGACAGAGCACTGGCACGCATGGATTGAGTGTGAGGGGATGGATTTTGAACCTGAAATAATCCCTTATGTTTCCCTTCTTTTTGAGGAAGGGGAAAGAATGAGGGTATTTTACAGGAGGGGAATGAGAATTGTTTACGAAAGGGTTTCAAAAGTAGATAAAAGAAGAATTTTTTTGAGGATAAGGGATAAAATGATAAAAAAATACGGGTATTACATGAAAAAATCCGCCTCCTTTATGACTGGATTGAGGATTGATACTGATTTTTCATCATGGGAGGAGGTGAAAAAAGCAATTTCCATCCTTTCGGGATTTCCTGCAACCGTGTTTGTGCATGTATCAGCAATTAAAGAAATTGAACCTGTTGAGGGAATTGAATTCGGGCTTCACTGTTATGAGCACAGGGAGTTTGAGGATGAAAAGGAATTTGAGGAGGATATAAGGAGGGGGGTTGAGTTTCTTAAAAGGAAGGGGATTGAGGTCAGGGGATATGCCTCTCCTTATGGTTTTTACCGCTCATTCTTTCCACAGGTTCTTGAAAAATATGGATTTCTGTATTCCTCCTCCTTCTCTTTCATGTACGACCTTCCACCGATAAGAAATGGAAAGGTCTTTGAGGTTCCTGTTCATCCGGTGGCTCCTGAAAGATTTGTGTATGCAGGAATATCGCTGAAGTATGCTCTTGAGTATTTTTACGCAAGGATGCTTGAGGCAGAAAGGCTTGGTTTTCCATTTCTGGTTTACACCCATCCCCGATTCATTCTGAAAAATCCTGAATTCATGAGGGATTTGATTGAGATTTTGAATTACGGGGAACCTGTGAGCATGTTTGAGTGTCTGAATAAATGGAGGGAAAGAAAAAAGAGGGAAAGGGTAAAGCCGGGAATATCCTCCGGTGCAGATTTTATGGGTGAGGTGATTCTTAAATTGAAAATGCTTGTTAAGGAAAAAGCCCAGGATTGATAAACTATCTTCCCCATTGTAAAATTTAATCAAAAGGGAGGAAAGGATGAAGTTTAAAAGAATTACAATAAATCCTGAACAGATGGGAGGGGTTCCGTGCATCAGGAACCTGAGGATTCCTGATGCAACCATAATAGGAATGCTTGCAGAGGGAATGAAGGAAGAAGAGATACTCAGGGCATATCCCGATCTTGAACCAGAGGATATAAAAGAAGCACTGAGATTTGCGGCGGAGGTTCTTCAGGAAAGGGAAATTCCCCTCGTAAGATGAAGTTTTTAATAGACAACGCCATTTCCCCTCTTGTAGCAGAGGCATTGCGTAGAAACGGGTGTGATGCAGCACATGTTAGTAACTTCCGCAGGGTAGGGTCAGGCATTAACAGTTAACAATTTTTCTTTTTTTCTTCTCTTCTTGCATATGTCAATTTTGCGCCCGCAGGAAAGATTTCCTTCCAGGTTAAAGAGTCCTTCGCATAAGAGAACAACCCCCATGTTCTAATCGCATCTTTTTTAAATTTTATAACATCCTCAATACTTTCTTTATAAACGCCTCATCACCATATAATCCTGCACCTTCTTCACCTCAGGCATGGAAGCCATCCTTGCACGAACAGGATTGAGATGATGAACATACCTGGTGAGTAATCTCTGCGGGGCTCATGAGCCGTTTCAATCAGTAAATGAACATGATTAATAAACCTGTATCTGCGGGTGAGCTCCTTCAACATCTTTAAAAATTCCTCCCAGAATATCACCCGCCCCTCATTTCCCTTAAAAATAACATGATGCAGAGCACCAGGATAATCAACCCGCAAAGGACGTGGCATGGGAAGAGTTTAAAGAAATCAGGAAAAATTTTTCAAGCAAATTGTTAACTGTTAATGCCTGACCCCCCTGGGTGGTTCACAGGTAAGATAGTAATCCTTTGGATTTGAAATCCATACCTCAATCTTAACAGGAGTAACCCCTCCCCATTCACGCATGCTCACCTCCCAGGGAGGCTCCTCATTCTGACCTGTAAACCACCCCCTTATGCCATCCAGAAACACCTGGAACCACTTATCACACTCCTGAGTCACCTCATCCCATGAAAGAGTGAAAAAGATAAAAAGCATCATAAACGCCTTCCTTTCCACAGATGCCTGATATACAAATCGCATCCATAGCGATAAAACTGCTGTTTCATTCCCTTTCCTTTGTCTTTTCCTGTATTGTCTCTTCCATTATCTTTATCGCCTTTTTAAAGTATCCCTCCGATACAAATATCTCCTCTATCTCCTCCTTTCTCACACCCGCATTTTTCAGGGAAAGGAGTATCTTCTCCGGTTCCCATCCCTGAACAGCCCTGCAGTAAATATAAGCCTTTATTCCCAGTTTCCTTTTCTCACCCTTCCAGGAAGGTATTTTTTCAAGCAAAAAGGACATGAGTGTATCTGCCTCAGGAGATTTTCTTTCTTCTTCCTTTATCCATAAACCAGCCACAACCATGTATGAGACAAACTTTTTCAATCCCTTAACACAATAAAAACTCTGCGGATAGGTTTTAAGAAGATAATGAAGGTGTTTTGCAAGCATGGATAAAGACCTGGAGGTTAAATAAACCTCCTTATACGCCTCCAGAGCCTCTCTTTCGCCGGGAGGAAGATATACCCGGAAGCAGAATGTATCGGAGTACACCTTTTCTGCAATCTCACCATTCTCTGTTCTGTAATAATATATGGTATAACAATATCGCCCTTCGGGAAGTGCAGGAAACTCATTCAGGCCCCCATGACCCCATCCAAATATTCCCACAAGTTGTATATGATTATAAGAAAGGGTTTCTCCCGGAGCAAGAGAAATAATACGGCTTTTACAGGGATGGCATTTCCAGACAGATATTGTGCCTTTTTCTCTCACCGGTGCTCCATCCTCCTTCCACATCTCTCCCCTCATCACCACCTGCCAGTTCGCGGGTATGGCCTCTATTTCCACTTCCTCTGGCTCATCATTGATTACCTTCCAGGAAATGTAAACTGGCTCCGCTACCAGGTAACTGTCTTTTGCAGGAGGGATAATCCTTACCTGAAGAGAAAGCAAAACCACCAGCATGGAATAACCTCCTTTGTTTCAGCTATTGCTTTTGAGGAACCCATTTCTCCAGTTTCTCTCTCAATTCCTTATATCTCTCCACCATCTTCCGTGGATATTTTCCCTTTGAAAGATACTCCTCTACAAACCAGTCAAGCACCTCGTACATTTCTTTTCTTTTGTCTTTCATTATTCCTTTATCCATCGCCTTTGAAATAATCCCGTAGAACACCTTTTCAAAAAGAACCGGAATATAAACCGAATTCGGATGCTTCCTGAGTATCCCCATCCCTTCCTCCCATGCTTTCTCAAACTCTTTTTTATGCTTTATTTTCCATATCCTTTCAACTGCCTCAGACACTTCCTTCTCCTCAGGAGGAGGCTCATGTATCTCAAAACTTATATCCATCGTATCAATTATTAAACCCCAGAAATAGGGCTTAACCCGGTACTCAGAAGGCACATCCTGCATGTTGGGATAACACATATTGCAACTCCATAGATAACAGAGATGATACTCAAAACCCGGTTGAAATCGGTTAAGTGTTGACCTGAAACAGTTACAATCATAGAAATCACACAGGGTATCACCGGGAGCAAGGGGTTTGAGTGTTTTAAGCCACCGGGCATCAATCATAACAAAATCTGCATGGCCTCGAGAGTGCACAGTAAGAAAGCCTTCTTTCTCCTCTCCTATTTTCTTCATTGAGCCATAAATTCCCAGGTTGGTGAAAAAGAAAGAGGCAGGAGGAACAATAACAGGCTCATCAACCACGGGATATATTTTTATCTCCAAATATATTGGCTCACCGGTATAGTAAACCTTTTTGTAATTAACAATCCTCCCCTCTACCCTTACAGGAACCCTGCCTCCCCAGGAAGAAAGACATGTTTCCCATACCTCCCGGTTGACTTCCAGCAAATAGTCAAACACCTTTCTGTATTGCTTCTCTATCTTCTCCGGGAGAACATAACCGATAAATAACACCCATATCATTCAATTTACCTCCTGAGTTTTTCAAGCCTCTCCAGTGCCTTTCTCTTTCTCTCCTTTTCTTTCTCCATCCTCTTTGAGATATTCCTGCTTACCCTCTCCGCCCACTCAAGCAATTCCTCCATCTCAGGATGCCTTTTTCTTATCTCAGCAACTCTATCAGGGGGAAGCCAGACAACCTCAAACAATGCGGGATAACTGTGAGGATAAAGTTCGAATAACCTCTCTATTTCCTGATAATACTCCTCTTCCGTGCCGTATCTTTTTACGTACCAGTTAATATAATCCTCAAGCACCCAGGGGGCATATGGAGTATCTCCATATTTTTCAAGAAATTCCATCGCCGCATTTTTCAGTTCCTCTCCATGTGCATCCAGTACCTTTTTATACGCCTCCAGCACTTCCGAAGGAGGTTCAATTACATAAAACTCAATTGTATCCATGTTAACCACGTATTTTTTCTCCTTTTCCTTCTTTTTATAAAACTCAAGAACATAAAAAACACGATACTTTCCGGGAGAAAAAGAGGAAGGATTGAGCAGGCGCAAAAATATTCTCTTTTCTCCGGGATAAAGCAGAATATCCCCTCCTCCATGATATATATAAAGCCTGGATTTAACCCTTTCTCCCTTCTCGTCGAGAATAGTGTATCCATAACCATAAGATTGACCCGTCAATAACCATTCCTCGTCCGAGGGATTCTCTATTATCAGAATATGCCCTATATCTTCCTTTGCCCAGAAAGTATCCTTTTCCGGGTAAAGTTTAAATTCCACTTTTAAATCCGGTTGAAAAATCAAAAACAGAATCATCACTTCCTCCTCAATTTTATTATACCTCTCATGAACAAATATTTCAAGAGAAACCCTTTCCATCCCTTGACACATTCCCTCCTTTCTCCTTAAATATTACCATGCTTTTCATCCTTTCTTTCCATGTGTATGGAACACTGTGGGGTGGTGTGTTTGCAGGTCCTGATAAACCACCAGAATACTCCTCCGAGGCATGGATGGACCTGGAAGTTTATCTTTTTGAGATAAAGCAGACAACTTTTTACGTGAAATACATCTCGTTCCTTGAGATGAAAGACCAGGGACCTCCGATATACTTTGACCCATTCTGGTCTACCTATCACATAATCACGGGACTTGAAAGAAAATGGCACGGAGGTTTAAAATTTTACTTTGACCACTTCTGCAGGCATGTGATTGACCAGCCTGATACCCTTTTTGGAAAGGCAGTATTTAACGGATTTTTCCTTGAGTGGTCCTCTGCAACATCCCCGGTTGAAAAATATTCAAAAAAGAAAAGTTTTTCATTCACCTACGCCTTCTTTCCCCAGACTGATATAATAAGTTACCTCAACTCCACCCCCTTCTTCAGACACGTGCTTGAAGGAGAAATCACATTCTCACACTCCCCCCTCCTTTTCAAACTCCGTGCAGGATACATAAGGAGCATGGAGATAGAAAAGAGGGGAAGATATTACCCACCCGGACACCACTGGTATTTTTACCCTGAGATTGAAATCTTCAAAGTTGAAAACGGAAAATGCCTCTCTTTCTTTTTAAGATACTACCTCATAATGCACAGGGACAAATCCCTGATAATTGAACACCCGGCAATAAAACCCCAGGGACTCTTCTTCCCCGGTCTCAAATTCACATTCTCATTTTAAGATTAAAGGGGCTTGAAGGATTCGGAATTTATTTTCACTCCGGCATAAAAAAGGTGTGAGGGACTTTTCTTATCCGATGAACCAAACCCCTTAACCGGTATCTCGAATCGTTCTGCAAGTTTCCTTGCAATTTCCTCCTCTCCCTCCTTAAACCACCACACCTTAACAAATTCCGTGAATTCCGTGAGGCAGTCAATGTGCCATCTTTTCTTTTTCTTCTTTTTCTTATGCCTTTCAACCCTCTTTTCCGGATTTTTTCCACCCGAACCCACATAGAGATAGTATCCTTCCTTAAAATAAAACCTCCCGAGTTTTCCTATTTTTATCCAGCGGGAATTTTCAAGGTAGAGAAGGACAATGTATCTCATCGGTGCTGGAACAGATAGAGAAGTGCATCAGTAACGGATAAAAAGTACATCACTCCAAGCCCCACCTTTGGTAAAATTCCTCCCTTTCGGTAATTCCATTCGGAAAAGCAAAAAGAGCCCAGAAGGAGCGCCGCACCCTTCCCTATGCTTCCCCTGTAAAACTGACCCGCTCCGGGAACCATACAGGAGGCAAGAAATGAAATTTTATCATCCAGTTTATCGTTATCTTCCAGAAATCCAGGAAGATGGTGAGAAAAGTCCACCTGAACCTGCCAGTTGGAAATGGAAGCAGGGTATGTTGGAGTATCGGTTGCTACCCCAATCCTAAAGACTCCAAGGTTCAATCCGTATCCATAGGTTTTTCCCACTCTTCTTCCCACCGTATCCACAGACTCTCCCCACCGATAAGAGAAGAAATCAAGCAAAGTAACCTCAAAACCCCGGGAATAATAACAATGTTCTTCATCCTTTTCCTGTATCCTTACATCCTCTCGTGCGTATGTAAAGGAAAAATATCGTGAAATGTGGGTGTGGAAGAAATAATCAAGCACCTTCACGGGTTTTATTGCATATCCAATCCTTCTAAAAAGAGGAAGAGAAACTGCCTCTCCTCCCTCCAGATAGGGAGTGCCTTTTCCAAGATTAAGCAGGGATATCCCGAAGGATAAACCTGAAAAGAGGTTCACTAAAATCCCTGCATTGACTCCAAATCCTATACTTGAACCACCACTTGTATCCAGTACCGCCTCCACAAGTTCTTCCGGAGCAAGGTAGGAATAAATGAATTTTGCCGAAGCACCCACCCCTACCCTTATTACTCCTATCTCCTTCTTCACCCCATACCCTATGCTCACCGCCATATCAAAAGGTTCAAATTCCAGTGTGGTGGTATCAAGTGTTGCCTCAAAAATTCCCTCATCAAAAAGCGCAAAATCCACCCCCACACCGCCACCCGGACAGGGCAATACCATGGCCCAGTATTCGTATCTTATTTCTGGAAGAAAATAAGGACGCCAGAAAGGTTCAGGGGTGGTGGTCGTCTCAAGAAAAAGATTCATGGTTCCCAGAATCCCCTTCAGTAAAAGCCTGCCGGGTCCTGGAGGGAAGGCAACATTCATGGAGGATATCTCTGGTTTTTCCACAAATCCAATTGCCCCTGGATTGTAATAAACGCAGGTTGCATCATCCCACAGGGCAGAAAATGCAGATGCCATCCCCACTGCTTTTGCTCCTGGAGTGATAAGTAAAAATAGGTATTCATACCCTATGAGCAGGAAAATTCCATTCATGCTTTTATTATATATAAATTTCATAAAGGGTTGTCAATTTTAGGATTTTTCTTTAAAATTTTCTCATGAAATTCTACATCGGAACATCAGGATGGATGTATTCATGGAATGAGGAAGGGACGCTTGACTGGTATGTAAGGCATTCCGGATTGAATGCAATTGAACTCAACATGTCGTTTTACCGGTTTCCTTTTCCCTCACAGGTAAAGGGATGGAGTAAGAGAAATCTTGTATGGGTCGTGAAGGTAAATAAGGTAATAACCCACAGATTCAAATTCGGTGAAAAGGCAAGAGAATCCTGGGAAAGATTTTTCAATCTTTTCTCCCCTCTTGACCCTTTAATTCACCTCTACCTCTTCCAGGCCCCACCAAACTTTTCATGGAAAATGTATAAAAGGATTGAGGAATTCCACCGGTTTACCGGACTCTCCCACAGATTTGCCTTTGAACCAAGACATCCTTCATGGTTCCAGGAGGAGGCATACACATGGGCAGAGGAATGTGGAATTACATGGGTATCAGTTGATGCCCCTGACCTCCCGCGGGATGTAATTTCCATTAAAAGAACTGTTTATTTAAGAATGCATGGGAGAACTGCCTGGTATGCCCATTTTTACACACCTGAAGAACTCAAAGAGGTAAGGGACAAAATCCTTTCCTTAAATCCGGAAAAGGTTTATGTGTTTTTCAATAACAATCACGCAATGCTCTCAAACGCAAGATACTTCAAGGAACTCCTTGAGGGTTCCACTCCATGAAAATAATGCAAGATACGCCTCTCCTCCTTCTGAAAGAAATTCCCTGAAAAGTCTTCCAAATTCCGGGTCTGTCTCATCGTGGGGCATAAATCCCCTTATTCCGGGAAGAGACGTAACAAAAACCATGCATCCCCTTTTCCCCTCCCCAACCCATTCAATAAGCCTTTCCAGGTGCTCTCTTCCTCTTAAAGTTGGTGCATCCGGAAAGAGTGCAATCCCATTCCTTTCCAGGGTGCAGGATTTCACCTCAACCAGCATCTTCTCCCTTCCTCTTCCAAGCAAAAAATCAAATCTTTTCCCCTCATACTCCCATTCCCCTGCAAGGATTTTCCATCCTTTGAAAATCCTTCCCTCCTCAACCCATCTTTCAAAAAGCCCGTTTACAATGGTTGCATCAATACTCACCCACTTTCCTTTATACCTCATTCCTGAAAGTCTCCAGGGGAGTTTCCCCTTTCCCGGTTCAAGCCTCACCTTCGTTCCGGGAACTAACAATGGAAGCCTTCCGGTATTGGGAATGTAAACCTCAACAGCCTTACCTTCTATTCTCACCCTCCCCCTGAACCGTGAAATTCTTTCAAGAAATATCCCCTCCAGTTTCTCCTCCTTTTATCCTCCTGAGAACGAGAACGGTCTCAAATATCATCCAGAGTTCAAGCAGGAAAATGCATACCCCAACCGTGAACAGAAGCATGTTTTTCTCTGCATGAAATTTCAAAATATTTTTAACCATCGCCCATCCCGTCATTCCAATCATGAAGAGCATGGGAATTCCGGTGAAATAAAATGGTTTTCTGCGATACGCAAGGTAAATGGTTATAACCAGGAGGGAAAGACCTGCAAGCAACTGATTTACAGTTCCAAAAAGGGGCCAGAGTATGAGTGCCCCTTTCCCTCCTTTTTGAGAAAAGGCAAGCAATGCTGATGCACCAACAGCAATGAGGGTTGTAAGGTACCGATTCTTAATCCCTGAAAATTCTCCAACCACATACCTCTGAATCCTGGTTGCGGTATCAAGTGTTGTTCCTGCAAATGATACGATGAAAACACCCATTATGGTAACGGCAATCGCCTTTGGAATTTTGAGTGCAGCCAGAAGGTTTGAAGACCCCTCAATGAATGCACTGAGTTTTGCTCCAAGACCGCTTGCTGCAACCCAGTCAGAATAATGGGCAAACCATGCCTCCCTTCCTGTCAAAAACCTTCCCTTGAAGTGATAACCCATCCCAAGCCCTGCCGCGATCGCAATTATTACAAGAACGGAAAGAACGCTCTCAAGCAACATTCCTCCATATCCAACAAAAAGCGCATCCTCTTCCCTTTCAACCTGTTTTGAGGACGTTCCCGAACTCACAAGGCTGTGAAATCCCGATATTGCACCGCAGGCAATTATGACAAAAATAAAGGGAAGAATGGAAGGTGCACCAGGAGGTGATGGATTGCAGGAAGGAGCAACTATTGAGGGATGGGCAACCATAACCCCAAGGAAGAGCAAAAACATCACCACTGCAAGTTCGTGGGAGTTTATGAAGTCCCTGGGCTGGAGGAGAAGCCATACAGGCAGGATTGATGCTATATAGGAGTAAACAAAAAGGATAACAAGCCATGCCTCAATGGAGGGAAGTTTCAGGGGAAAATAGGCACCTATTATAACCGTGGCATACATGAGTATTATTGCGAGTATGGAAAGCCAGAAAATGTTTTTACCTTTCCGGTATGCAAGATATCCAACCATTACCGCTATTGGAATCTCCATCCACACCGGAAAAACAGAGGTGGGATAGAGTTTAAAGAGAACACCCATTATCATTGCAAAGATTGCTATAACTATCCAGAGTTCAAAGAAGATTATGAGAAGGAAAAGAATCCTTGCCCTGGGCGTGATGAGTGAACCTGTAAGTTCTCCTATGGATTTTCCTTCATTTCTCAGAGAAACAACAAGAGAACCAAAGTCATGAACCGCACCCATAAGAATTGCGCCAAAGACCACCCACAGAATCGCGGGAACCCATCCCCATATTATTGCTATTGCAGGTCCAACAATGGGACCGAGCCCTGCAATGGAGGTGAAGTGGTGTCCAAAGATTATCTCCTTCTTTGTGGGAACATAGTCTATCCCATCCATCAATTTTCTTGAGGGAACATCTCCATTTTTCACGAGTTCAAAAATCCTTCCTGAAAGAAATCTTCCATAAAGGTTATATGCAAGTAAATATGTTATGATAAGAAGGAAGAGCAAAAGGAGGGAATTCATGTTACAACCTTATCCTTTCCAAGTTTCTTTGCCCTGTAAAGTGCATCATCAACCTTCCTCATGAGTGTTTTGAGTTCCTTACCATCATCCGGGTGTGAAACAACACCCATGGATGCGGTGAGGGGGATTCCTACTTTTTTTGCATAAGATTTTATCTTCCTTGCCTTTTTTATCCCCTCTTTTATTTTTTCTCCTACCTTTTTTGCCTCCTCTTTTGAAACCTCAGGCATAACCACCACAAACTCGTCCCCTCCATATCTTATGAGTGTGTCCCTTTTCTTTATTTCCTTACCCACAATCCTCACAACCTCCTTCAGGATTTTATCCCCTGTGATGTGTCCCAGGCTGTCGTTGAATGCCTTGAAGTTATCAAGGTCTATGAAGAGAATGGAAAATCTTTTCTTTTCTTTCAAAAGATGCTTTATCTCATCCTGAAGAACCCTGTGATTGTATGCCCCGGTTAATGGGTCTGTTATCGCCATTCTTTCAACCTTCTCGTAAAGTGACGCATTCTCAAGCGCAACCGAAATAAACGATGCAAGTATTTTCAGAACCTCAAGGTCGCTTTCATCAAGGGAATTTGCACCGAACTTTTCAACATCAAGAACACCGATAACTTTTCCTTTTGACTTTATTGGAACGGCTATCTCGGACTTTCCTATACTTCTATTCCCAACATAGAGTGGTTCCTTCCTCACATCAGGAACAAGCATGGGCTCCCCTGTTTTGTAAACCATGTAGGTAACTCCCCTCTCAGGACCTATCTCCTTCTCAGCCTTTTTCATATCAATATCAGGATATCCGGCATGAACCTTTATTCTGAGCCTCCCCCTTTCGGGAAGCAGTATTGCAACATTCAAATAGTTGAGCCTTGACCGTATTGCCTCAACCACCTGGGGAAGAAGAATGTCCGTTCTCATTATTCTTCCTATCATTGACGCAACCTCATAAACAACCCCTACCTTTTCAAGGGTGTGTTTCTCCTCCTCAACCATCTTTGCGTTCTCTATCGCCTTTGCTATGAGGGGAAGCAAAAGATTTAAGAGTTTTATCCTCTTCCCCATGGACATCACCTTTCCATCCGGGGATGTCCCTTCAAGAACACCCAGTATTTCTTCTTTTCTAATAATGGGAACTATTATGGTATCATCATCAGGCATGAATACATTCCCGATTTTATCCGCCTCCTTTATTCTTTCCTCAAGCTCCTGAATGGGAATCCTGTATCTTTTCAGGTCCTCAAAGGATGTGCCCGTTATCCCCACTGCCTCTATTCTTTCCAGCCACCGTTTTTTCTCATCAAGCAATCCTATCATAACCGTTTTAAATCCTAACCTCTCCCTTATCTCCTCTGCAATCATCCTCAGCATGCCTGGAAGGTCCTGGATGGATGCCTGGAGCAACCAGGAAAATTCTTTAATCAGCTCTTTTTCTTCCTCACTCAGTTTATGTCTTTTCCAGAAATAGGCGCAGAGTCCCAAAACAGCAATAAAAAGAAAAAGAAGCAGGTTCATTCTCCCTCCAGGATTATCTCTTTTTCTCCAGTCCCGCCTCGATGAGAAACATAGAAGACAATTCTCCCATTCATTGCCTTTTTCACAGCATTCAGAACCCTTTTCTCCATCCCTCTATCCATCTGCGATGTTGCCTCATCAAGGATTAAAACCTCTGGCTCTCTCAAAAGAGCCCTTGCTATCTCTACAACCTGCCTCTCTCCCCCCGATAAATTCTCTATTAATTTATCATAACCCCTGCAAAAATTCAACATCAAATCTTCAAATCCCCATTCTTTGAGTTTTTCCTTCGCCTTTTTTTCGTCCTCAACAAGAAGATTCTCCATGAGTGTCCCACGGAAGATGAAGGGTTCCTGGGAGACAAGAGAAAGGTGTTTCCTCAAAGATTTGCATGAGATCTTTTCCATATCCTTCCCGTTTATGAAAATTCTTCCGGATGATGGCTTTATGTATCCCAGGATGAGATCAAACAGGGTTGTTTTACCTGCACCGCTTCTTCCCTTCACATTTACCCATTCTCCTTTCTTAACCTCAAAACTCACTCCATCAAGTATTCTTTTTCCATCACTTTCATAGGTAACATTATCAAATACTATTTCTTCAATTTTTTCTATTTTTTCTCCCTCCTCCCTTTCGGGCTCCATCTCCAGGACCTCTTTAATTCTCATAAAACTTCCCCTTCCCTTTTCAATAAATCCTTTTGCCTTTCCCAGGATTTTCACAGGATGAATGGAAGAAACACTTGCGGCAAGGAAAATAAGAAACCGGTCAAGAGGAAGGATACCATGAAGGATTAAAAATCCACCGTAAAAGAGAACCACACACGCAACAAGGGCCGAAAATATCTCATTAAGGGATGGGGTAAGGGAAAAGTAGGCCCACAGACTCCCGGAGGTTGAGTAGAGTTTCTCATTCTCCCGGGAGAATCTCTCTGTGAATTCAGGAATGTAGAGTTTGAAAACCCTTGGATTCTTGAAAGCATCTGAAAGCGCGGAGTTTACTCTACCCTTTTCTTCCTGAACCCTTTTTGAAAGGTCTCTTATCTTCCTTCCACACCATCCGGTAAAAATGAACACAACCGGAATGACTATAAGCACAGTTAAAAACAGTCTCCAGGATGCCCATAGAGAAAGGAAAAGGTAGACAAGAATGAGTAAAAGCGACTTCGTAAACTCAACCACCCCATCCGAAATTAAAAGTCTTGTCTGCTCAACATCGTTGAGAACAAGAGAAAGAAAATCCCCTTCCTTTCTCTTTCTCAAACACGGAAGGGGAAGAGAAAGAATGTGAGTGTAAACCTCCCTTCTCAGGTCTTTTAAAAGTTTTTCTTCCAGAATTCTCCCTAAATAGAGAAGGGTAAAGTAAGAAAACCCTCTCAAAAGAAAAAGGGAAAGGAGAAAGAGGGTGAGTCTTGTAAGAGAGTGAATTTTATTTCCCTGAAGAATCCACGAGGTGAGTTTTTCAAGAAAAATGGGAGGGGAGGTCTCTTTTCCAAACAAAATGGAAACAAGAGGAGTTATGAGTTCTATGGTCACACCGTTGAGAATAACATAAATAATAAGGGAAAGGAAAAGAAGAGAAAGGAGAAAGGAATATTTTTTCAGGATGTGAGAAACTCCCGTGCCCATCCTTTCAGTGCCTTGAGGCTTCTGTATCTCACAACATCCATCCCATCCCTTTCAAGTGGAAGCCAGGCAGAAGAGGGAGCAAGAACAATAAAGGGAATGGAGGAAAGATAAATGGACGAGAGTTCAGGATTGAGGTCCATTATCACCTTCTCAGGATGGGGAGGATATTCCTCCAGAATTTCCCTTATTTCAGGATTTTCAATAATAAAGTGCCTTTTTTCCTTTCTTTTTTTACTCCGATGGTAATGCACCGAAACCCCAAGAAGTCTGCCTATAAATGCAAGCATTGATGGAAAATCCTTTCCCCTTATTTCCAGATTATGATAAACTGAAGGAAACACTCCCATCCTGACGGGTGCTGGGGAAAGGATGGTTTCCGGTCCCAGATTTATAAAGACATCGTGTTCTGGAAGTTCCTCTTTTGGTTTGAAAACAACCATTCTTTCAAAAATTTTTTCATATATTCCCGCCTCCTCATCATTCACAACTCCTGTGCATGTATACTTTTTTTCAAGTTCTTTTATAAACGGTGGTAGAAAACCCGAAAGATAGGGTTCAGGGGGACGCACAAGAATATTCCCGGGAGGTGAAAGTGGAAACGTTATTCTCTCCCCTCTTTTCTTTATTCTGAATAAAAGCCCCTTCACAGTTCCTTCCTCCCCTCAAGGGCCCTGGAGAGGGTGATACTGTCGGCAAGGTCTATGGAACTTCCAGGAGGCAATCCCCGTGCAATCCTTGTCACCTTAATCCCTTTCTCCTTCAGGCGATGCGTGAGGTAAATGGCGGTTGCCTCTCCCTCTGCTGTTGGATTTGTTGCTATTATCACCTCCTCCATGCCTTCAAGCCTCTCCATGAGTTCATCTATTCTCAAATCCTCAGGTCCTATTCCATCAACGGGAGATATAACCCCTCCAAGCACGTGATAGTATCCATGATAAACCCCTGTCTGTTCAATAACGGGAATGTCCATCGGGTCTTCCACCACGCATATTTTCTTCTCCCTCTTTTCATCCCTGCATATTTTACACGGGTCCTCCTCGGTTATTCCCCCGCACACCGAACAGAACCTCACCTTCTCCATTACCTCCTTTATTCCATTCGCAATCTTTTCTGCAAGTTCTCTCTTTTTGAGCAGGTAAAAAACTATCCTTCTTGCGGTTTTTTTACCTATGGAGGGAAGTGCCTCAAGCGATTCAATAAGTTTCTTAAAGGATTCCGTCAATACACCACCTCCCCATCAAGTTCCTCTTTTATCATTTTCACAATCTCGTGCTCAACAAGGGGGACAAACTCCTTTCCCTCAACCACAAACTCCATCTTAACCTCCTTTCCGCATACCGCCCTGAGATGTTCCTCAAATTTCCTGGTAAAGGTCTCGTCCATTCCCAGCATGGTGAACTTTTCCTCCGTTATCTTGACCCTGAGAACCCTGCCATCGTAGGAAATGGGATGGAGAGAAGAAAATATGTTCCTTGCAGCGGGTCTTTCATTTTTCTCTATTCTTTCCTTGAGCCTCTCCCATACCGAAAGAAGTGTATCCTCCTTTACTTCCTCCCGTATTTCCTCTTTTTTCTCCACCGGCTTTTCCATCCTTTGGGTTTTTTCTTTTGCAATCAGTTCCTCTATCCTGGTTATTTCAGGATATCTTGCAAGTTTCATGAGTTCAACCTGAACAATGGCAGTTGTATATGGTACCTGTTTTAATCTTCTTTCCAGAGAAATCACCTGATTTAACATGTAAAGAATCTGGTCTTCATTCAGTCTTTCTGCTTTTGGCTTGAGCAGTTCATCCTCCTCAATCCCAAGGCGAACATGGAGCAGTTTTTCAAAAAAGTCAATGAGCCCTCTTGTAACCTCCCCCCAGTCCACCCCTCTTCTTGAAAGTTCAGTAATCCTTTCTGCAATCTTTTTATCATCCCTGTCAAGTATGGCATTGAGCATATCAAGATAAAACTTCTCATCCATTATCCCGAATACCTCTTTTATGTCCTTTTCCGTTATCTTTCCCCCGCAGTATGTGTTCAACTGGTCAAGCATTCCCTCAGCATCCCTTAAACTTCCATCCGCCCTTTTTGCAATGAGTTTCAGTGCATCGTCGTCTATTTCTATTTTTTCCTTTTCCTTTATCTCGTAAAGCTGGGTGAATATTTCATCGGTGGTGAGCCTTCTGAAGTCAAACCTCTGGCATCTTGAGAGGATGGTTGATGGAATGCGATGAGGTTCTGTGGTTGCGAAGATGAAAATAAGATAGGGAGGGGGTTCCTCAAGAATCTTCAAAAGGGCATTGAATGCCTCTTTGGTGAGCATGTGGACCTCATCTATTATGTAAATTTTGTATCTTGTCCTTGCAGGGGGATAGAATGCATTTTCCCTCAACCCCCTTACTTCATCAATTCCCCTGTGGGATGCACCATCTATTTCGGCAACATCAACGCTTCTTCCTTCCGTTATTTCCCTGCATATTGAGCATTCATTGCATGGTTCCTGTGAAATCCCATGCTCGCAGTTAACCGCCTTTGAGAGAATTCTTGCAACTGTTGTTTTCCCCACCCCCCTGGGTCCTGCGAATAGATAGGCGTGGGCAACCTTTTTATCCCTGAGGGCGTTTTTCAGGGTTCTTATAACGTGCTCCTGCCCTCTCACATCCTCAAATCTCTGTGGTCTGTATTTTCTTGCAAGAACGAGGTACATTTTTGCTCCTTATTTTTATGCCAGCCGTGCACCCGGCTTCGACCTCCTCCTTCCCCGGGGTACCCAGGGGTTAAGGCTCCAGTCAGGCTACCCTCCATCAGCAGGAGGAACTCCTTACCGTTGCTCCCTTCCGGGCCTGGCGGGGTTCGGAGCCCTCTGCTATGGAGGACCCGACCTTCATCGCCCTCCCCTGAGCCCTTCCGGAAAAGGAAGGGCCTCGGCTCGGGAATTCAGCCCCGCTATGGCGGATTGCGGGTTCAGGGCACCGCCAGCTCCCCGCTTAGCACGGCTGGCATGTAAAATATAACCTTATTTCCACAGTCTGTCAAGGAATGGCATTTGAATAAGGGAAAAACCCCAAAAACTCCAGGGTGCTTGACAGTTCAGGAGTAAGGTCTTATACTCCACCCGATGGACAGGAACAGAAAACTTTTCTTTATATCTCTTCCCTTTGTCTTTCTCATTTTTTTCTGTCTCAAAGATTTCCCCTTTTTACTCCTGGGGCTTTTCGCCCTGGGATTCACCATACTCTGGGCAGCTGCAATTGCACGCCCCCCATTACTCTGGGCTCTTGTTGCTGCAATTTTTATTTCATTCCAGGCAGAGGTGAGTTCGGTAAAGCATGAATTTATTCCAAGAATCCCCCATGAGGCAATGTTTTTGCTGGAATTGCTTCTCTTTATGAGTTTTTTACTATATCTTTATCGGGAAAGGGAAAGAATCCAGGAAATCAAAAAAGAGGTATTCTCACATCGTGAATCCGCTCTCCTTTTCCTCTTTCTTCTTTTTGGGGTATGGGCAACCGCATGGGGGATGATGAGAGCCCATAAACTGGAAAGAATTCTGAGGGAGGCAGGTCATCTTGTAGGGTATATCTCTTTCTTTGTGATGATGCTTGCAGATAAAAAAGATCTTCCCATCTACTGGTTCATCCTGCTTGGAGGGGTTCTGATTGCCGATGCAGAATATCTATACACTGCCTGCAAGTTAAGAAGCTATCTTTACCTCTGGGGAAGCAGAATATTCACAACCCAGATACAAATTTCCCTTCCTCTTTTTTCTCTGGGATACACTTTGTTTATATGGGGAAAAGGGAGAGAGAGATTGCTTGGAATAACCATGATCTTTCTGTGTTTTCCCCTGGTTTTCCTTGGACAATCACGCGCACTCTGGATGTCCATGGGGGTTGCAGCTTTAGCCTCCACCATCCTGAGTTTCTTTGCAGAGGGAATTGAAAGAAAGAAAGGATGGCTCTTTATTCTTGGTTCTCTTATATTTATAGGAATAATAGTGTTCACCGGTCTTCATATGATAAGGGAAAGACTGGGAGAGGAATTCTATCAGTCCATTGCCTTCCGCTTTGGGACTCTGAGGGAGATAGGCGCTGTTGGTTCATTCAAGGTGAGACTGGCAAATGTGCTTACCTATTTCAGGCTTAAATTCAATCTCTGGTCCATCTTTCTCGGGTGGGGACTGGGAAACCCTATACAGCAAACCATACTCCTCATCACCCCCATATACTTTGTTGATACGTGGTACATAAACATACTCTGGAAGATGGGAGCACCCGCACTTGCAATTTTTCTTCTTTTTATCTTCCATGTGCTCAAAAAATTCCTTTACTGGATGAAAACCGGAGAAAATACAGTATGGGCTCTTGGGTATGCAACCTTTATGGTGGTTCTCCTTTTTAATGGTTTTGCCACGGCATTGCTGAGCAGCAGACGGTGGATTCTCATATTTTCTGGAATTATAGGAATGGGATATGCATACTACCGTGAAAATAAATTTAGGCGATGAATCCTCCAAGATGCTGGAAGGATATCCATATAATCAAATTTCAAAAGGCAGGCGCAAAAGCGGTTCTGTTTGAGATAGAAATCTTTTTAAACTGCATTCCCAGGAAATCCTGGAGTGAAAAATCGGGGAGAGATAAAACTGCCCGGTGGTTTTTCAGGATGTAAAAATTTTTCTTTTCTTCCCTGCCTCAATATCCGCAAGCCTCAGAGGTTCGGGAATACGGTATTTTGAGGTTTTAAGAACAACTCTTCTTGAAGTTTCAAAGTCGATCCTGTGCCCCGGGGAAACAAAAACCGGTTTAACCCCATCCCGGGTCCTCACTGCCTCCCCCACCTTCTTCCCCTTATAAAAAACAGAACTCCATGAACCCCTTTCCTCTCCCGGTGGTTCATACTCACCAACAAGGAGATTTTTGGCACATCCTATAACCGGAACACCAAGAACAACCCCTGTATGGGAGGCAAGACCTGCACCCTCAGGATGCGCTATCCCGTGCCCATCTATAATAAGAACATCAGGCTTTACAAGAAGTTTCCTCCATGCAAGCAGGACAGGCTTTGCCTCCCTTAAAAAGAAAAATCCGGGAATGTACTGAAATTCTATCGGCGTCCTCACCCATACCTCCTCAACCACCTCTCCCTCCTTCATAACAACGCATACCCCATACGCATACTTCTCTCCAAATGCAACATCGCATCCCCCAATAAATTCTATTTTCCCGGTGTATGGAGCAATAATAACTCTCTTTCTTATACTTTCCTGTGCCCGCCTTATTCTTTCAGAAATTTTCCCCGAAAAGTCTCTCTCCATCCCTTCTCCTTTTCAAGAACCAGGGGCTTGATGTCTCCAAGTTTTTTACCCGATTTCACCTTTCTTTGAATGTATCTCTCCATTCCTCCCTTTTCTATAAGAAAGACCCTCAGAGGAGCAAGTTGACCGAGTTTTCTTGCATACCGATAGTGATAGTTTTCAGAAAGTTTTCGCTCAAGAAAATCCACAAAGCCCTGTGGAATATTGTCCGTCTCAATGAAAAGTGTGTAGAAGAGTTTTCCTTTATCTTCATCAGGGGCAAGGAAGTAAAAGGAGGAGGAAATGGAGAATTTATCAAGTGCCTCCTTTATACTTTTCTCCACATGAAATGCATTGAGTTTCTCTCCCACCATGTCACATACCATCTCCTTTTCAACAAACTCCAGCATGGGAACACCTTTATAAAATCCCGTAACCTCAACCACATCTCCAAGCATGTACCTGTAAAGCCCTCCTCCGGTGGTTATAATCACTGAATACTTCTCTCCCTCCCTGAGTTCCCATGCAAAGTAACTTTCACCGTTCTTTAAAAACTCAAAAAAGTGGGAATTGATTGAAAGAACATATCCATCCCTCCATGGAAATGTTACAAACCCCTCGGTGGCTATAAGTCCCTTTCCCTGTATCTCAACGCCCGGGAAAACTCTCTTTAATTCCGGCAGGAATCTGGATGCCCATCCCTGGGTCCAGCAACTTATAAGGGAGAGTCTTTTCCATATGAGGTCATATCTTTCCCTCTCCAGACACCTTTCCACCCACCTGGCTCTATCAGGCGAAAATTTCCGGAGTTCACTTAAAAGTTTTTCCCGGTATTTCTTTATTCTCTCCAGCAGGAGAAGTAAAAACGATGGACTCCATACCGAAATGAGAACCAGGTTTTCCTCACGGAGGAGATAAAAAGCCGTGAGATATAAAGCCTCCTCCAGATTGCGTGAAAGAATTGTTGAAGATGGAACAGCAAGGGTGGGTGAAATAAAGAATTTTCCAGCGTTACCGAGATAGGAGATATCCTCCCTGAATCCAACCGGTACCCTGCATCGCTTTTCATATCCTGAAAGAGGCGTTATCGCCCAGTATGACTTTCCTGCAAGCAGGCCGGGTCTTTTTGTATAGAGGGTATATATCCACGGAGAAATTCCAGAGAGGAATTCACGGTGGAGGGAAGGGGTATATGGAATGAGTTTTGATGGAGCAGTGCTCCCTCCTGTGGGTTCAAGCAAAAGAACCTTCTCCCGCGTAAGAACCTGCTTTTCCCCCCTGCATATTTTTTCTATGTAGGGAGCGTAAAATTTGTATGAGGTTAGAGGGACCTTTTTTCTGTAATCCTCCGGGCTGTTTATCTTCTCAAATCCGAACAGCCTTCCTATCTCGGTATCCCGGTTTCTTTTAATTATCCTTAAAAGGATGGATGTCTGGGTCTTTTTTAAATCCTCGCATCCCCTGAGAAACCTGAGATAGGAAGGATAGCAGGATAAAACCCAGAGAGAATTGCATGCAAAAACCACACCCTTCATTCCACCATCCTTTTTCCGTACCGGGTGAGATTCTCCCGGGAGACCCTTGCAATACAGGCGAGTTCTTCCCCTTCGGTATAATACGGATTTTTCTCAAGGAAAAACCTCACGTGAGGGTCCCGTCTCACCCTCTCACTCACCCCCCTCCATTTTTCCTTCAATCTCTCCTTTCTTCTTTTTATAACCCCTGTTTCATCGTCGTATTCGGCAGGAAAAAGCATCTCTCCCATGATCCGGATGAGTTTCCTTTCAAAAGGGGGAGTGGGAGCATCATACCTGGGGTAGAACTCATTGAAGAAAAGGGGAAGGAGTCTATAGGTCCGGTATCCCATGGATATGAGAAACCAGTAAAGGGGAATATCTTCTTCCATCAGTGGACGGATAAAACCTCCAAACGTCCTGAAGAGGGCGAGTTCCTGCCAGTGTTCTCTTTCCACAATCGTATCCCCTGAATATATTACCCTTACATCCTTTCCATCCACATTTACGTGATAGAGGGCAATGGTTGTGAATCCATGGAGTTCTCCTGCCTCTTCAATCAAGATAACATACTCCTTTTTCTCAAGGTCTCTGGTGAAATTCTCAAGGGTGGTATTTTCAAAATACTCACAGAAGATCCCGAACATCCTTTTTATATCCCTTTCATCCAGTTCCTGGACCTTTACAATCCTTCCCTTCATAGTATTGCCACCTCCGGATAGGGAATTCCCTTTTTTATTTCGGGTCTTTCCCATGCAACCATATAAAGTTTTGCAGGGTATATTTCCTTTCTCAGCCCTTTCAGGACCCGCAGCAATGGATCATCGGGGGAAAATGCAATGACAAAGTAGGAGTATTTTCCCACAGCATCGTTGTGGAGTCTGGAAAGAAGAGAATAGAATACCCGTGGGTCATCCTCATCCACTGCTGGAAAACAGGCATAGAAAAAATTGAGCACGGAACCAGGTGGAGGAAGCACAGGATAACCTGTAATTTTTGCAAACGTATTGTATAACGGTCTTATACCCCTCATCCATCCTCTGTATCCCTCTATCCTGAACTGCCTGAAATCTCTCTGATCCCATTTTCCAAGGACTCCAGCCACCTTCCCACTCTTTATGGCGACATAAAAGTTATCCGGGGAAAGACCGTATAAAAGAGGAGTGCCAAAATCTTCGGGAGTATAATAGGGATAGAATTCTCTCCTTTTCCCGTTTCTCTGAATGCATAGCACAATATCATCCAGCATGTTCTCACTGCCTCTCACAACCTCCACATCTCCCTCCTTTATTCTTTTTTTGAGAAAGACCGCATGGGTTATGTAACTTCCATATTCAAAGAATTCAGGAAGAATTCCTTTTCCCTTTACCATTCTGTAGGCATAACTGTTCCCCTCAATGAGACTTACAAGGTAAAAAGGGACGGGATCTTTTTCGTGCAGTTTTTTAAGAAAAAGAAGCCCTTTAAAAAATGCCGGGCTTCCGCGATACTCCCTTCTCACCCTCAGTGTGCTCAGGTATCCTATCTCTCTCACCTCACCATTTAACCACACCTTTCTCTTTGCCCTGGTGATGGTCCCTGCTATCTTTTTATTTTCCTTATCCTCCGCAACCAGCACCTGAACAGAGTATCCCTCAATAAATGCGCCCCGGAAGAAGGTGGGTCTCCTCGCATAAACCATCTCAATCCCACCCTCAAGGGACACCTCCTCCACTATTTCCATGAGTTCTTCATCATCCCTTTCCGTGGCAGGTCTTATCTCTATCTCCATCCTCTCCTCACATCAAAGGCTGCAAGCATGTTGATAACAATACCCGTAAAAACCGCAAACGTGTCCTGAGTGCGCGCAATCTCCAGAATTCTCCTTATAATGGAAGGAAGCGAATACATCCTCTCCCTTGCGCATCTGCATAGTCTTTCCAGTTCCTCTCTTCCCATTCTTTCAGGTTCAAAAAATACCCTTCCAGGAAAGGCGTTCCTTTTCAGCCACCATTTTTCATGAACCCTCCTTTCCTTCCTCAATTTTTCATACACCGGGGTTCCTGGATAGGGTATAAGCACATTGAATCCAACAACTGCAACCGGAAACCTTTCAAGCAATTTCATGGTCTCCTTTACTGTCTCCACCGTATCATCACCATATCCAAATATAAACGATGCAAATACCGGAATTCTCATCTCCCTCAATCTTGCAAGGTAATACTCCACCTCCTTCCTTATCCATCCTTTCCCCATCTCTCTCCTTGAGAGGGAACTTACTGATTCAAACCCCACAAGAACCCCAAGACATCCGCTCCTTTTCAGGAGCAAAAGAAACTCCCTATCGTCAAGCATTCTCACGTCCACCTGTGCAAGCCATCTCTTCTTTAAGGGAATTATTCTTTCAAGCAAATTTTTTGCATGTTCAGGACTGGAAGTGAAGTTATCATCCGTAAAAAGAATTATTTTTCTTTTTATTCTTTTCAACTCCTCCACCACCTCCTCCACAGGTCTCTCCTTTCTCTGGGGATAGAGTTTCCAGGTGCAGCAGAAATTGCATCGGTACCTGCATCCCCTTCCTGTCTCAACAAGAGATACCGGAAGGTATGACTTCCCGCGGAAGATGCTTCTGTCAGGAAATATTCCCGAAAGGTCGTTAACAGGCTTTCTGTAAATTCCTTTTAGCCTTCCGCGTGCTGCATCCTCTACAACCTCCCTCCATACTCCCTCTGCCTCACCAATAACCACCCCATCTGCATGTTCAAGCGCCTCCTCAGGCACAAGGGTGGGATGTGCTCCCCCCATAACCACTTTCTTTCCTCTTCTTCTGAATTCATCCGCAAGTTCATAAGCCCTTCCTGCACTGAAGGTATCCACAGAAAAGGCTATGAGGTCCCCATCATCAAAAGAAACCCTTTCTATACGATCATCATAAAACGCAATCTCCACATGAGGAGGGGTAAGGGATTTAAGAACGGCAATGGAAAGAGGTTCAATGGTCCAGGATGTCTTTTTCCCGGTAAGAGAAGGCTTTATAAAAACAACCTTCATTTTTTCCCTGTATCCAGGTTCTTACCAAGCGGGAGTCCCTGCCTTCTCTCAAATTCCTTTTTTCCAAAAAGATTCTGGGTGAGGAAGAGGAATCCCATGAAGGGATTTTTAAACACCTCCGGATTCCCGAGAAATCTCCGGAGTATCCCGGAGGAGGAGAAGAAAACCCTTCTTGCATAATAGCATCCCTCTCTCAATTCCTCAGGGGATAACCTCCAGGGTTTGAATGCAACATCCCCAAATCTGTAACCATCATCAAGCCACCATTTTCGGTATATAAGTCTTCCCTCCTTTTCAAGCATTGAGTAAAGAGGGGTTCCGGGGAAAGGAACAAGATGATTGAAGGCAGCAATGAGGAATCTTTCCCTGAGTGCAAAATCCAGTGTTCTTTTTATTGTATCCATATCATCGTGAGGATATCCAAAAACAAAGGTTGCGTAAATAAATATCCCGCTTGAATGTATCCTTTTAATAAGTTCATGGTAGTCACCAAGACTCATATTCCATCGTTTGTTCATCGCCTCAAGATTCTCTGGATTGAGCGATTCAAACCCTATGAGCAACACCTTGCATCCACTTTTTGCAAGCACATCCAGAAGTTTTGGAAACTTTGCCACGAGTACCGTTGCCTGCGCAGCCCATCTTATTTTCAGGGGAATGAGCTCCCCTGCCAGTTTCTCCAGCCATGCGGGTTCAACTGCAAGGTTATCGTCCACAAAAAACACATTCTTCGCTCCTGACCGTTCAATCTCCTCCACCACCTTTTTTATATCCTTTTTTCTCCTTGTTCTTTCATAAAAAACAGAAACAGAACAGAAGTTGCACGCAAACCTGCATCCTCTTCCCGTCTCAACCAGGGTAATGGGGAGGTATTTTCTTTTCCCATTTATGGACCTGTCCGGGAACACACCCTCCATTGGAAGTCTCTTTCCACGATAAACCTTTCTGAGTCTTTTTTTCCTTGCATCCTCAATTATCCTTTCCCATACCCCTTCAGCCTCCCCTATCAATATCGCATCTGCATATTCCTTTGCCTCGGATGGAACAAGTGTGGGATGATATCCTCCCAGAATAACGGGTATTCCTCTCTTCCTGAACTCCGATGCTATGAAATATGCCCTCTTTGCAGTATACGTCTCAACAGTTATTGCAACAAGGTCCGTTTTTGTATCATAGTCAATATGTTCTATCCTGTCATCAAAAAATTCCTTCTCAACATCAGGAGGGGTAAGAGAGGAGAGGGTCTGAATGTTAAGGGGCTCCATCTTCCAGGAGTCCACATAGGTATCGTTTTCCTTCTTGCCCACAGCGGGAAGGATGAAGGTAACCTTCATCTCACATACTTTGGAAGATTCGTTGCGTATATCCGGTATGCAATGTTGAGTGGAAGAGAAAGTGAAAGGAGTGTTCTTGAGCCCGATAGCCTCTTCCAGATGGATGGAACGCCATAGGAATGCTTCCATAACCAGAGCAACCCTTCCTGCAATTTCTCCGGAGACATGTTCTTTGGGCGGAAAACCACATGCTGTCCATCATAGAGGCTCCAGTCCCGGGTTAATATTCTTCCCTCTCTTTCAAGTTCTTTATAAGCAGGTGTCCCGGGAAATGGTGTATAAACCGAATATCTTGGCAGGTCTATGTGTATCCTGTTTACAAACTCAAGCGTCCTCTCGAAAACATCAGGGGTATCGGTATCAAATCCCAGAACGAACGTCCCCATAACTCCTATACCCTGGTCGTGGAGTTTCTTCATTATTTCTCCATAACGTCCAACCACGCTGAATTCCTTACATGCCTCATTGAGAGAAAGCTGGGAAACGGACTCAAACCCTATAAGCAATCCCCTGCATCCGCTTTTCACCATGAGAGAAAACACCTCAGGATCATCGGTAACCTCGGTGGTTGCAAGACCAAGCCAGAGTTTCTTGAGGGGGATAAGTTCACGGAAAAACTTTTTCGCATATTCCCTATCCCCTATTGGATTGGGATCAAGGAAGACAACCTCCTTTCCCTCAAGTTTCTCTATCTCCTCTATCACCTCCCTTACCGGTCTGTAATATGTTCTCCTTCCCCATGCAACAGGAACAACACAGAACTTGCAGTGATGGGGACACCCTCTTGTAACCTGGACAGTGTTTATGGTTGCGTATTTTTCTTTTTTGAGAAGGTCTCTCCTGGGAACAGGGACATGCTTTATTTCGGTTGATGCTCTTGCAACGTAGATTTTTTTGAGTTTTCCTGTAACAAAATCCCTCAGAACCTGTGGCCATGTGAGTTCACCAAACCCCACAACCACTGCATCAGCATGCTGAGAGGCTTCATGAGGCATAAGGGTGGGATGAACCCCACCCAGAACCACAGTTATTCCTTTTTCTCTCAGCCTGTCTGCTATACGATATGCACGGATACTGGTTCCGGTTATGATGCTTATCCCGACAATATCCGCATCTATGTCCTCGGGTATTTCCTCCACACCCTCATCGTATATTTCTATTTCTGCCTCTATTTCTGGAGGAACAAGGGCTGCAAGGGTCGTGAGGGTAAGGGGAGCATATCTGAGGGCTTTCTTAAAAGTTCCCTTTCTGTAACGGTATATATCACCCCCTGGAAGTAAAAGAGCAATCTTCATCTCAGAGAAGCCCAAAATCCTTGAGTGCCTTTTTCAGTTTCTCCCTGTTTTCCTCCCTCATCGGGCAGAGAGGAGGTCTTAGAGGACCCATATCATAACCGAGCATTGAAAGTGCAGTTTTTACGGGTATTGGATTTGTCTCAATGAACATTGCCTTTGAGAGGTAGTAAAGCCTTTCATGGAGTTTCCTTGCCTCTTCATACCTGCCTGAGAGGGCAAGTTTGCAGAGTTCAGCAACCTCTTTCGGGGCTATGTTTGCGGTAACGGATATCACCCCCTTCCCTCCTATGGATATAATGGGAAGGGTGAGCATGTCATCCCCTGAAAGCAAAACAAAATCGGAAGGGGTCATGGATATGATCTCGGTCATCTGGAGGAGATTTCCGCTTGCCTCTTTTATTCCAACGATGTTCTTGAATTCTGAAAGCCTTGCAACGGTTTCAGGAAGGATGTTAACCCCTGTTCTTCCAGGAACGTTGTAGATTATTATCGGGGTGGATACCTCCTCTGCAACCGCTTTGAAGTGCCGGTACAATCCCTCCTGGGTTGGCTTGTTGTAGTAGGGGGTTATCACCAGCAGATAATCCATCCCGAAACTCTCCGCCTCCTTTGCAAGTTTTATCGTCTTTTCTGTTGAATTCGTTCCTGCCCCTGCAATAACCGGGATTTTCAGGTGCTCCTTTGCCAGTTCCATCATTCTCTTTCTTTCATTCTCCCTTATATTCGGTGACTCTCCTGTTGTACCGAAAATTAAAACCGCGGATGTCCCTGAGTGATTGTGGAGTTCAAAAAGTTCTATTAAGGTTTTTTCATTTACACCATCATCGGTGAATGGGGTTGATAAGGCAACTATGGAGCCTTCAAGCATATTCCCTCCTTATTCTGTATCCTCTTCAAGTTTTGCATATCTCTTTGCCTCCTCTCTCATCACCCTTATGAGTTCATGTTCAAATACCCTTGCAGCATCGTATCCAAGCAATTTAAGCATGTGATTCAGGGCAACAACCTCAACAAGAACGGCTATGTTCTTGCCAGGGACGAGGGGAATTTCAACATAGGGTATCTCTATTCCCAGAATATTTGTATGCTCGGTCTCAAGACCGGTTCGCGTGTAGTCCTTCTGCGGGTCCCATCTTATGAGTTTCACCTCCACCTCAACCCTTTTGTGCAATCTTATTGCCTTTATCCCGTACATGCTTGCAATGTCAACAATCCCTATTCCCCTTATTTCCATGTGGTGTCTCAGAAGTTCTGATTTTGCGGTTCCCTCACCTATGAGTATTGAACCCTTGCGCTTTATCCGGACCGTATCATCCGCAACAAGCCTGTGTCCTCTTGCAACCAGGTCAAGTGCAGTCTCGCTCTTCCCTATACCGCTCTCTCCCGTGAAAAGAATGCCTATCCCGTAAACATCAACAAGGGTCCCGTGAACAATAACCTCAGGTGCGAGTTTATCCTCAAGATAGAAAAAAAGCCCCCTTACAACATCCGCTGTGGGGAGCGAACTTCTTAAAAGGGGCACATTCCTCTGGGTGCAGAATTCCACAAGTTCTGGCGGAGGAGAAAGTCCACATGATATGATGATGCAGGGAATCTTCCGGGTTGTTAAACTGTCCAGCCTTTCCCTTCTTTTCTCCCCTATCTCCTGGAGAAAACCAATTTCTCTTCTTCCAAGCAGCTGTATCCTTTTTTCCGGGAAGTCCTTTTCATATCCTGCAAGGAAAAGGGAAGGGCGGGTGATATGGGGCTCGGTAATTATTCGCTTTGTTCCCCTCGTCCCGGCAAGGATTTCAATACCGAGTTCTTCTCCCTTGTCCCTTATAAGTTCAGAGACCGTTATCTTTTTCATTTGTGATGGCTTGTTATTCGTTCCTCGTAGTTCCTGAGCTGGTGTTCAAGTTTGCGGTATGCGGTGAGAAATGCATTGTAGATGTTATGGTTCTCTCCCTTTGCCGTGAGAACCTCATGTCTGAGTTTTGCGATAAGTTCTGCTTTCCTTATCCTTCCATCAAGTTCAAGAACAACCTCCAGGTGATCGATCCTCCCAAACTTATCCAGACGACCGAGTTTCTTGTTTATCCTCTCTTTTAATGCCTGGGTGGGTTCAAAATGGCGGGTGGTGAATGTAACCTTCATCTCCTCCTCCTTTCTTTTTTCTCATTTCAATTTTACTCCATTTTCTCTCCCGGGTCAACCCGAAAATTTACTCCTCCCCCATCTTCTTCAGTGCATCGAGCAACAGAGACAACTTGCGATTGAGGCTGTCAATTTTTTCCTTTATCTCCCTCACCTCTTCACGTGATGGAATTTCCATCTCTTCAATCACTTCCTTTATCACAGACCTAATCTCCTCTCTCAGCACCTTTCTTGATTCCTCTATCCTTTTGGTTATGGTTTCAAAAATCCTCTCCCCCTCCTCACGTGTTATTCTTCCCTTTTTCACATGCTCATCTATGAGTTCCCTTACCCTCTCCCCTGTAAGTGCGATGGCATCCACTGCAAGCAGCATTGACTTCTCCACAAACTCCTTTACCCTTTCTCTTCCCTTCTTTATCAATTCCGAGAGCAAAAGCTTTGCAGACCCCGCACCTATCGCCCCTCTCTCCTGTTCCATTATTATCTGGGCAAGAGTAAGGGGTGTTATGTCCTCCCCGGTTTCATGATCGACCACCTTCACCTCCTCCCCACGGGATATAAGTTCGGCAATCCCCCTCAGAGTTATGGGTTTTGAGGTTGTGGTATCATACATCCGGCGGTTGGAGTACTTCTTTATTATCCTCATTCCTCCTCCGGCTTGTAGTCAACCCTGGGGAATGGATTTACCACGCTTGAGGCAACATTTTTTACATGCGCACTCACACGCTTCAGGTATCTTATGAGCAAAACGTAAATAACCGCAAGTTTCGCAGAGAGTGTTTCATCCTCCATTATCTTATCTATCATCTCCTCACACTCCCTTGCAATAACAGCATGGGACTCCATCACCTCCCTTCCCTTGTCCCTGTCTCCATCTATAAAAGACTTTATTGCCTTCTGGAAGTTCTCCTGGACTTTGCGTTCCATTGCCTTTATTTCTTCTATGTAACCTCCTTTGAGAGGGTCCGGATACCTGTGTGCAAGCTCAATCACGTTTTTGGAGTAGTCTCCTATCCTTTCTATGTCCTTTACTATCGTAATAAGGGTTAAAGCAGGGGTTATGTCCTGCGCAGGATTCAGGGCAAGATGTTCCAGAACCTTTCTCCTCACACCCACCTGAAGTTCATTGAGTTCCCTGTCCTTCTTATAGATGTCTTCCTTCTCCTTCTCTTTCTCTATCATCACCCTCATGGAGTACTCAAACATGTCACGCGCAATCCTCAGCATCTTCTCCGTATCACCATAGGCAACACTCAGAAGGTCCGAGGTTTTCCAGAACTCAATGAATTTCTTGAACATATCCCATCACCTCCTTCCTGTAAGTATAAAGATTCCAGGGATTATGAAGAAAATAACAAGTATATAAAGAAGAGCAAGCCATTTTTTCCTTCCTGCAACATCTCCAAGTTTTTTTGCCACCGTTATGGGAACCTTCCTTAAAGGATACCATACACATATTCCCAGAAGGTTGAATATAAG
This sequence comes from bacterium, assembly GCA_029258725.1. Classification (GTDB taxonomy): domain Bacteria; phylum Hydrothermota; class UBA3072; order JAPDKE01; family JAPDKE01; genus JAPDKE01. The sequence continues at coordinate 63,756 of JAPDKE010000025.1, forward strand.
ATGACAGAAGGCTGCATGGATGGAGTGGATGGAGCCGGTGACAAAGGAGGCAAGGATTGCCGTGAGTGTTGTGCCCACATTTGCTCCAAGAACATAGGGAAATATCTTTTCAACCGAAAGGATTCCAGCGCCCGCAAGCGGAACAACCAGAGATGTTGTAACCGATGAAGACTGAACAAATGCCGTGAGTGCGAACCCCACAAACCATGCAGAGAAAGGAGTTGCAAAAAGGTATCTGTCTATGAGTATCTCAAACTTTCCTGCTGATGCCCTTCTCAGGATTTTCACAAGGTAAACAAGTGCAAAGATTACCATCACAATGGAGAGGAGAAAGGAAATGAGATAATGATGATGCATCGCATCCATTATCCGGTGGGCAACGGGGGCCACTATGAGTTTGAGAGGGGAGGTAAACTTCACTCCTCCAACATTTTTAAAAGCCATTGCAAGCATATTTGCAATGCGGTCTATGATATGGAGGTAATATTCAAGGGGGAAGAAGATAAGAACGGATAGAAGATTGAAGATATCGTGAACAACAGCAGCAGGAAAGGCACGCTCAAACTCCCTCGTTCTTGTAAGATGGCTCAGGGAAACAAGTATATTTGTCACGGTTGTTCCTATATTTGCTCCCATTATTATGGGAATGGCATTCCTCACACTTAACGCACCCGCTGCGACAAACCCCACGACTATGGAGGTTGTTGCTGAAGATGACTGGATGGTTGCAGTTGCTATTATTCCGATAAAGAGACCCACGAAGGGATTGGATGTTGTCCTTATGAGTGCCTCCGCAAAACCCTTCCCGAAACCCTTCAGAGAGCCACCCAGAAGTTTAATTCCCACAAGGAAGATATACAGGAAAAGAAGGGCAAGAAGGGTATCTTTCAATGCCTGCCATTTCCTGCCATTGTTGCTCATGACATCCTCTCCTTCACCCTTTCCATCAATTCAGGAACCTCCCTTCTCACACGCTCAAGAATCTCCTCTGCCTCTTTTTGCGTCTTTTCCTTGAACTCCTCATCCTTTATTCCCGGAAGATTTATGAGAACATTGAGGTATGCGCCCTCGGCACATGAAAGGAGGGTTGTCAGGGCAACCCCTGCATCTGAAATTGAGTTTACATTTCCATGTTCAACCACAGGTTTTGAAACCTCCAGAACTTCCAGGGTGAGTTTCAGGGTATCGAGAGGGATGAGGGTCGCATGTTTGGTTGCCTCCTCTATCTTTTCCTCCCTTATTCTCTGTTCTTCTTCCGTCTTCTTTGGTAACCTCATCGCCTCCATGACCATGTCAAACGCCTTTGCATCCCTTTCTATCAGCATGAGATATTTATCCTTCAGTTCCTGCGCCTTCATCCCGCACTCCTCAATCCTCTCCCACACCTCCTCATATCCTTTCTTTCCAAAGGTAAGATTTGAGACCATTGAAAGGAGAGATGCTGAAAGAGAACCGAGCAATGCCGCCACACTTCCTCCTCCCGGGGTGGGGGAGTCTTCTGAAAGGGTATTTGCAAACTTCCTCAGGTTCATGTTTATGAGAGGGTGTTCCTCTTCTATGAGATATTCTATTATCTTTTCCTCTGGCTTGAAGGGGGAGATTTCGGAAAGACCGAGGGAAAGGATTGCGGTGTGGATTATCTCCTCCTCAGGCACAGCCCTTGACTTGCCCTGCTTCTCCAGGAAGTGTCTTCCTGCATCCAGAATAGCCTCTTTGGGAATGAGTCCCACAATCTCACTTCCTGTCACCCTCAATCCAAGTTCCCTTGCCTCTTCCTCAACCACCTCAAAGACCTTCCACAAGGGGGTTATCTTGTAGTTTGTCAGATTTATGGAGACCTGTGCAAATCCGTATTCTTCTATGTACCATCCTATGGCCTTTACCGCCTTCAATCTTCCGGGAATGTGTATCTTCTCCCCTGTCTCAAGCCTCTTCTTTCTTCCCTTTTCCCTCACCCTCAGGGCTATCTTATGAGCGAGTTTGCGGTCACGGGTGTTGAGGTTCACATTGTAGGCAATGAGAAATTCCCTTGCACCTATTACCGTTGCCCCGGATTTTGGATTGAATACCGGGTCACCCACATCGGGTTTCCATTCAGGGTCCTTCAGTTTCTCTGGCAACCCCTCGTATTCTCCCTTCCTGATGTTTGAGAGGTCCTTTCTTTCGCGTCTTGTTGCGGCCTCTTCATAGAAGTAAACGGGAATCCTGAGTTCTTCCCATACTCTTTTTCCAAGTTCATGTGCAAGGCGGACACAGTCCTCCATGGTAACTCCTCTTACAGGGACAAAGGGAACAACGTCCGCCGCCCCAATCCTTGGATGGGCTCCCTTGTGATTTCTCATATCAATCAGTTCCGATGCTTTCTTTATAGCCCTGAAAGCCGCCTCTTTAACACCTTCGGGTGTTCCAACAAAGGTTATAACAGTCCTGTTTGTATCCGCTCCGGGGTCGACATCAAGCAATTTCACATTCTCCGTCTCTCTGATTTCCTTCGCTATTGCCTCTATTACACTCATATCCCTTCCTTCAGAAAAATTCGGCACACATTCTACTATGCGTTCCATTTTACCTCCTTTTTAAGAAGATTTCTCCCTTTATTCTGTATTCACTGGCAAGGGAATCCAGTCCAAGATTCTCTGCACATTGTGATGCCTTGAGGAAGGTATTTCCTATCTTTTCCCTTTCCTCTCCAAATGCATCCACTGCCATAAGATAGTATCTGAAGGAGGACGTATCTCCCTGTTCACACAGAAAGTCTGCATGAAGCAGGTATATCTCAGCCCTCTCCTCCCCTTCCAATCTCCCCTCAGCCTCCCCAAACAGGTCCCTTATTTCCTCAAACATTCCTTCTTCTCTCATGTTTTCATAAAGCATGCGATATACAGTTAAAAGAACCGGGGATGGCAGCTCATTCTTTAACAGTTCCCTCAAAACAAGCCTTTCCTCTTCTCTTTTTCCCAGCCTCCGGTATATCTCCCCTATCTTTATCCCCGCCTCCCAGAAAAGATGCCCTTTCTCTTTCATTGCCTTTTCGTAAGATTCTATAGCCTCAGGATATCTTTCTGCCTCCCGGTATATATTTCCAAGTTTGATCCAGAGTTCCGGAGATTCCTTAATCCGGAGTGCCTCTCTCACAACATCCACAGCCTTCTCCCATTTTCCCATTATCATATAAATGCGTGCCATGTCAAGGAGGCTTTCCACCTTACCATCCTTTTTCTCTCTCTGTGCTGCATCCTGGTAGTATTTCAAAGCCTCAGAATACCTGTGCCACTTCTCATAGGTTTTTGCTATATCTCTGAGAAGCGAAGTGGTTCTGAGACTTTCTGGATATTTTCTCACAAATGTTTTTCTGAATTCAAGCAGGGTGCGGTAATATCCGAGCTCATATTTCAGGTATTCCCTGCGATACCTTATCTCGTCCAAGAGCTCAGGAGGTAAATCCATTTTTTCCAGTTCTTCATAAATCTTCACTGCCTCCTCCTTCTCTCCCTTTTTTTCCTTTATTTCTCCCATGAGTTTCATTGCGTAGGGGACCCACCTGCTTTTCTCTTTCTCCTTCACCAGTCTCTCAAATACCAGATATGCACTCTCCAGAGAATCAACAACCATGTATGCTTTTCCAAGGAGAAGCAGTGCATCATCCGAAAGGGAATGGGTTTCAAATTCCCGAATTATTCTCTTAAAGCACTTAATTGCCTCTTTTACAAGCCCGTATTTGAGGTATGCCCTTCCTTCGCGGTAGATAACATAAGGAAGCAAGGAGGAAGGAGCGCTTTTCTCAATTTTTTTAAAGGTATCCCCTGCCCTGCGGTAGAGACCCCTTCTGTAATAGCACCATCCGATAGAATAGAGGGAATGAAAGGGATATTCTTTCACCGCCCTCTCAAAAGCGGCAAGTGCTCCGGAATATCTTTTCTTATGGTAAAGTGCACTCCCTCGCAGAAAGAGAAAAAAGGGGTCTTTTTTTTTCTCCGTCTTTTCTATCACCTCATCATACAATCCCACTCTTATGCATGATAGAAGATACCCTTCCTCTGCGGTTGGCAGTTCAATCACCTCTGAAAAGTATTTCTTCGCCGCCCATGGATTTCCAGTGCGGTAATAGTAATGGGCAAGTGCAAGGGTTTTCCATGGTTTTTTCATATCCTTCATGTATTTTCTTGCATCCTCCGGAGACCTGCGCAGTGTGAGAAAAAAAAGAATCTCAGGAGGGGCATTTTTAAAAACTGTCTCAGCATCTGCATATTTCCCCATCTCCATCAAACAAATTCCCATCCAGTACCTTCCTTCTTTGGTAGATTTTATTTTCTCAAAAAGAGAACATGCACGGCACGGTTCTCCTTTTAAAAGCAGTATTTTTCCCTTCAGGAAAAGGTATTCTGTGGATTTCCTGAACGGATATCTTTCCAGCAGCCTTAAAGCCTCATCATACTTTCCTTCTTCCACGAGTTTTTCTCCGGTTTCCAGAATCACACCCGGAGAGAAGGGGTCTATCAGGATGACCGAAAGCAAAATCATCAATAGGCACCCTTTCCTGAAAAAACTGCAGGGATGGTTTTAAGAAGTATTATAATATCAAGCCACAGAGACCAGTTATCTATGTACTGAAGATTCAGTATCACCCTGTCGTCAAAAGAAAGGTCGCTTCTTCCGCTTATCTGCCAGAGACATGTGAGCCCGGGCTTCATGGAGAGACTTCTTCTGTGCCAGAGTTCGTACATCTCAACCTCTTCAGGCAAAGGTGGTCTCGGTCCCACAATGGACATGTCTCCCTTGAGAACGTTGAAAAGCTGGGGCAGCTCATCTATGCTGTATCTTCTCAGAATCCTTCCTATTCCGGTTATTCTCGGGTCGTTCTTTATTTTGAATGCGGGTCCTCTAATTTCATTGTATTTCCATAATTTTTTCCACTCTTTATGCGCCCCCACGTACATGGTTCTGAATTTGTAAAGTATGAATTTTCTGCCATTAAGCCCGCATCTCTCCTGTTTGAAAAGGACAGGTCCCTTGGAAGTAAGTTTTATAAGGATAGCAGAAAGTATCATTACCGGAGCAGCTAAAATTAAAAGTATTATTGCTATTATCTTATCCATGAAGTACTTGACAAAGAGTTCAAAATGCCTTTCAGAGATGGTATGAAAAGTGATTACAGGTGTATCAAATAAAAGTTCAGTAGAAAGTTTTGCTATTCTTGGAGAGATGTTCATTTCAAGAAAACATGAGGATGTTATTCCCATCTCTTCGCAGAGAAGAATCGCACTTTCTATTTTCTTTTTGTTTTTATCATTGACCTCTGCAAACAGAACCCAGTCTACTGGTTCGGATACAAGAATCTCTTTTAACTTTTTTATTTCTTTCATCGGAAGGATTCCCACCACCTCAAATCCCAGAAACTTCTGCTCCTCCATTTTTTTTCTTATCTCCTCAACCTTTTCTCCATCCCCCACAATAAGTACTCTGCATGGATTTTTAAGTTCTTTACCTTTAAAGAGGAAATGCCTTTTCAGAAGAAGGAACAATGTGGCAAAAAAGGTGTAAAGAACAATAAACATTCTGCTCTGCTGAAAGGTATAGGTGAAGAAAAATACTATAATAAGAGAAATTACAGCCTCTGCCACAGCCTTTACTGTTCTCTTATAAATATCTATCTTATCTATGGGGAAAGAAAGGGGATAGGCACGCTGGTAGAAGTAAAGGAAAAATATTGTAAAAATCAGGTAAAATGGATACACATGTAGATAGTGGGAAAGATACCACTCACTGCGAAATAGAGGCTGAGAGGGGGGCATTATTCCCCGCAGGAAAAATGCAAGGAAATACGCAAGGGTTATGAGAAAGAGGTCATGTATCACTATCACCCAGGTGGAGAATAGCAGTTTTTGTCTTACCATCGCACCTCCCCCTTGTGTTGTTTATAAGCTCTGAAAGCCCTATCAAAGAAATCCTGACGAGCAATCCCATTGCCAGAACAGGAATAAGCACACGCGCAATGGGATAGTGTTTAAGGTAAAACCTGTACATCCCGAGGTTATGGTAAAACTTTGCACGAAAAGGAGCATATTTTACACTAACTCCGAGTGCATGGTATATCACGCTGTCTGGAACAAAATACACCTCCCACCCCTTTTTTCTCATCCTGTAACATATATCCGTATCCTCCACATAGAGATAAAACCTTTCATCAAACCCACCGAGTTCTTCAAGAACCTTTTTCCTCAAAATCATTGATGCACCTATTACCCAGTCCACCCTGTGAACCTTTGAATAATCCAGGTCGGTGAGCATGAATTTTCTTGTTATCGGGTTATTGGGAATATACCTTGTGAAAATTGACTGTCTTCCGAAAAAAACATTGTAGAAATTCGGAAAGTGCCTGCAGGAGTACTGCAGACTTCCATCGGGATAAAGAAGTTTCGCCCCCGCAGCACCTGCCTCAGGATGTTCATCCATGAATTTTACAAGATTATTCAGGGAATCCTTTAGAACCACCGTATCAGGATTGAGATAGAGAATGTATTCTCCCTTTGCTCTTGGATAAATCTGATTGCATGCCCTTGCATAACCGACATTTATGCGGTTCTTTATCACCTTGACTTCAGGAAATTCTGAAAGAAGGAGTTTTTTTACATCAACCTTGTCTCCATTATCCACCACAATAATTTCATAAGGAAAAGAAGGAGGATTCCGGTGGATGGACCGGAGAAGGTTTCTCAAAAAGGGATAGGTATGATAGTTTATTATCCCTATGGTAAGTTTCATATCTTCCTCAAAAGGCTCTGGAGTTTGAGCCACCAGACAAGCCAGAACGCCTCCCATACTATCCTTCTGGACATCTTTGAGTGTCCAGAGCGTCGGTCCACAAAGATTATGGGTATTTCCTTTATTTTAAAGCCCTTTCTGTATGCTCTCACATGTATTTCTATCTGAAAACCATATCCATCAGACCTTATTTCTGAAAGATTGAGCTTCTCAAGCACTCTCCTTCTTATCGCCTTGAAACCGCTGGTAAGGTCTCTTATTGGAACACCTGTAACCTTCCGGGCAAAGAGATTTGCAAAATAACTTAAAAGCAGTCTCGACATGGGCCAATTGACCACAGAGACCCCATTGCAGTATCTTGACCCTATTACCATATCGTATCCATTCAGCTCCTGAAGAATCCTGGGGATATCGTTTGGATCGTGAGAAAAGTCCGCATCCATTTCAAAAACCACATCGTATCCGTTTTTTAAGGCATATTTGAATCCCTCAACATACGCTGTCCCCAATCCCATTTTTTCCGGTCTTTTTATGAGGTCCACCCTCTTTTCCTTCTTCTTTATCTTCTCCACTACCTCCCATGTCCCATCAGGAGAATTGTCATCAACGACCAAAACATGAATATCAGGAGATTGTCTCAAAACCTCCTTTATTATTTTTTCTATATTCTCCCTCTCGTTGTAGGTGGGTATCACCACCAGCACCTTACCCATCGAAAGTATTATACTATATACTGCCCATCCTGTCAACTGAGGAAAAGTCCGCTTACTTACGAGATTTTTCGGTCACATCTTTCTTGACATTTTTTTCATATCCTTTAAATTAAATTTGATGAAAGACCTGGTTTTTTATAGAGAAATATTCAGGGCAACAGGAGAGGAAATAGGAAAGGTGAAAAGAGTTGCATTTGTGGGGTATCTTCTGAAACTGGAGGGGGTCGATGTATTCTATCATGTGTCCCATATCACGTTCCATCCTGTAGATCTCAATGCAGTCCTTGAAAGACTCGGCTTTGACTATTTCAGGGAAAACCTGCTGAGGATAAAACTTGGTGAAATAAAACCCCGACCAATGTTCAGAGGTCCTGAACTTACAAGAATTCTCATGAAAGTAAAAGGATTCCAGTTTGAGATAATCCTGCCAAAAAAACTGGAGCCCGACGAGAAGGAATGGATAAAGGCAATAATCAATGCCGGATTTTCTCTCCATAAATATTATAAAGAAAGGATGGAAGAGTATGCCATGTATACTGCCAAATTCATGGAGGGAATTGATGAGCCGGTTGCTTTCGTTGACTTTAATGCCTCAAAGATATTCATGTCCCGGAAATTTGCCGATATGGTTAAAAAGATTGAAGGAAAGGAAAAAATAAGAATGAAGGACACATTCTTCCAGGACGTGGTGGAGGAGCTTTATCTTTTGAAGGATGTGAAACAGAAAACCATAAAGTGGAATGGTAAAAAGGTAAAAATAAAGGGAAAGGCTGTATTCTGGAAAAGAAAAGTTGCAGGGGCTGTGTTAAAATTGGAGGTAGTATGAAGAAAGTATGCATAGATGGAGAATTTTACGGGGTGAAGTGTGGAAGGGACAAAGACCTCATAAAAAGGGAGTATGAGATCCTCTCTTCTCTTGACCATCCAGGATGGGTGAAGGTTTTTGGGATTGAGGAAAAAGACGGGGAAGCATGCTATATAATGGAATGGATAGAAGGAGAAAGGATTGACCGGGTTCTTACCTCCCCGCTTTCTCGTGAAGAGATTCCCCGTTTTAAAGAGTATCTCTCCCAAATTCTTTCTGCTCTTCTTCACATTCATTCTCGTTCTCTACTTCATGGGGACCTTAAGCCAGAGCATATTATTGTCACCCCGGGAGGAGAGATAAAACTGATTGACCCCGGATATGCAAAGGAACTTATAACACCTGAATATGCTGCACCAGAGGCATTTGTGGGAGAACCAGATTACCGAAGTGACATATATTCCCTTGGAGTGATAATATGGGAAATTCTTACCGGAAAAAGGGCGTTTACCGGAAATCCGGGGGAGATATACGAAAAGAAGATGCATGAACTCCCTATTCCCTCCAGCATAAATTCTGAAATTCCAGAGGAACTGGGGAAGGTTATTCTGAGGATGACTCATCCGTATCCGGAAGGAAGGTACAGGAGTGTAAAAGAAATAATGGAAGACCTGGACATTCACCCGGAGAACATTCCGGTTCCTCCTTCCTTTTATCCCCCCCTTGTGGGAAGGGAAAAGGAGATTGAGAAAATACTTTCTTTGATGGAAGAAGGGAAAACAATAGTAATTGAAGGAGAAAAAGGGCTTGGAAAGACAAGGCTCCTCGAGGAAATAAGGATAAGGTCTTATATAAGAGGTTTTGAGTATGAGTTTGTGGACGATGTGGATGTGCATTATCCTCATCCTGAGGAGTTTCTTTCTTCAAAAAGAAGGCTCCTCGCCACATCAGGTATCCCTCTTACGGGAGATTTTGAGGTTATAAAACTCAAAAGGCTTGAAAAAAGGCACATAAGAGAACTTCTAAAAAAAGCCCTGGGAAGCCCTGAAAGGGAACTTGTGGATTTTATTTTCTCTCTTTCCGGTGGTCTTCCCCTTGCGGTGGTGGAGATAATAAGGCTTCTCCTTTCATCGGGATACATTGAAAGGGGAAGGAGAAAACTCAGATTAAAAGAAAAAATTGACCTCGGGTCCATTGAAAACATATTTGAGGTAAGACTCGGGACACTTAGTGCTGATGAGAAAAAATTTCTGCAAATTGCATCCATTTTTGAAAAGGAAATCCCTCTTGATGTAATGGAAAAATTGGGTGTAAAAAATGCATTTTCTATGGCACATTCTCTCCTTCTCAAGGGTTTTCTTTATCCTGAGGAAGGCAAATGGAGGATAAGAAGCAGATTGCTGAGAGAATATTTACTGAATTCGTTTTCTGCTGAAGAAAGGAAGAGATTTCACCGGAAAGTTGTGGAGGTGGCATCTGAATTTCCTGCATCTTTCCTCGCCTATCATATAAGAGAAGGAGGATTCCCTCCTCATAAAGTAAGGTATGTCTCTCTAAGGGCAGCATGTGAGGCGATGAGGAGAAGAAACTATGCAGAGGCAATGGGCTACCTTCTGCCTGTGAAGGAGATGCTGGATGATGGAGGAAAGATTTTGCTTTCAGTATGTTATGATAGAAGAAACATCCCCCAGGAAGCCTTAAGGTTAATCTCAGAGGTGTCTTTTAAGAGCGAATATATAAATCTCTTGAAAGGTATTTTTCTTCTTCGCACGGGTAGAAAAAAAGCATGTAAAATCCTAGAAGAGATTGTTAAAATGGGAAAAAAGAAACTAAGATATCGTGCTCTTGGAGAACTTCTAAGGTATTATAGCATGGAAAAAAAATTAAAAAAGGGGGAGAAGATTATAAAAACTTATGGAATTCCTGATAATGCCCCCATGAATTATCTTTACTTCTGGATGCTCTTTCATTTTTACCAGAGAAACTACGATGCCATTATTGAACTGGAAAAGAAAATTGTAAAAAAGGATCTTCTACCATCCGTTGAAAAAGGAGGGCTGTATGGAATTTTGGGAATGGTGTATCATATGAAAGGCATTAAAAATAAAGCAGAAGAATATTATCGCAGGGCACTCGAGGCATACAGGGAGGTTAAGGGTGATAAAGGAAAAGGCAGCATGCTTATAAATCTCGGTATAATTTCCATAGAAAAGGGAGAACTGGAAAGGGCAGAATATTTTCTCTCTGAGGCCTTAAAAATCATGAGGGCATGGAATGAAAAAAAAGAGGTGCACCGAATTCTTTACAATCTCGGTGAACTTTACTTCATGAAGGGAAAATTCAAAAAGGCGAAGGAAGTGCTGGAAGGAGTTGAGAATCCCAAGAAACAGTTCCTGCTGGATTTTATAAAGATTTACAGGGGAGAGAAAATCACCCATATTTCCCTTCTTCTTCCATTTTATCACCATCTCCATGGAAGAAAGGAAAAAGCGATGGAAGA
>JAPDKE010000009.1 GCA_029258725.1 bacterium
ATATAGTCTCCATAAAGAGCAATACGAAAAGTAAAGATGCCATCGTAAATTTTCCTCTTAAGGAGTACAGGTTCAGCAGGGACAGAAACATCCCAAACCTCTATGCCTCCATCTCCACAGGAAAGATAGAGAATTTGCTTGCCTTCATCATACACAAGTTGAAGTACATTTCCCATAGTACGAATATCATCGGAAAGTTTTACACAGGTATCAGGATCAGAAACATCAAAAATATAAACTCCACATCCAGAACCTGCAAAAACAAGATTCCTCACAGGATCATAAGCAACAGCATAAGAAGGACCAAAAGGCCAGTTCCCCACCACCCGCATGTTGGAAGAATCATAACTGGCTGGAACATAAGGAGTCTGGGGAACACCTGGAAGGTTATCAAAAGGAAGAGAAATAAAGAAAAGCATGAACATATTTACCTCCCTTTATTTTCTCTCCTCATTACCTCCTTCAGGAATGTAAAAGAGCTCGTCCTTTAAACCCTGATTAATCTTAACATTCCTGTACTCAATCCTCGTCTTTACCACTCTGCCTCCAAAACCCATGGGCATTACACTCCTCCCCTGAGAAGTCTCCATCATCACCCTCTCGCCATCCATGACCATGCACATGCCCCCATCCATCTCCATCCGCAACTTCTCACCCTTACTCCATAACTTCATACGCTGAACCTTCACCTCATTCCCCAGGTCAGTCTCAACCACAACCTCACAACTCATATCCTTAAGGTGAGAAGAATTCCTCTCAAGTGCCTTAACCACATCATCCAGGGTAAACCCGGAAGAATAAAGCGAAAAAGCAAAAAAGAGACACAGGGCATATATTATCCTTCTCATTTCATCCTCCCTCTCAATTTTTTCCAGAATTATCAAATTTGTCAAGAGTTTAATTTTCCTCAACATACTGCCTCCAGTAAAGATAAAAGCCATCAAATGGAACCTTATTGTATTCATCAGGGTCAGAGGCTATACCCTTTATTCCTAATCTGAGCGATTTTTGTGGGTAATTTTGGGGAAGGGAGTTAAAAAGGGATTGTTGTTCTCTGCTATAATTCAGGCATGGGTAAGGGAAAAATAAAATGAAATACAAAAAGAATGTATCTCTTTTTTCCGGGAATGTCAAGTGTAAAATGGGTGTATAATAAACATCCGGGGTTATCCAGGTTATCGGGCTTTATAGAAGATGTTTACCTTCTTCCTTACCCTTAAAATGCTCCTCAGTCCTGGGGACCATGAGTTCTGCGCATGAAAATCAAAAACCTCGTTAAAAACAGCCTCTCAAAAATCCATCAGATATTCTTGACAAAGAGCCGAACGAATTTTCCTCAAAAATGAGAGGGCAGAAGTGGGGTTGTTTCAGTTCGGGAATGCAAGCCACCTACTTTATTATCATAAGTTTCTTATAGCCTCCTTCTACCTTTTTGAAATAGATTCCAGGAGGCAATTTTCCCTTTTCTCTTTTTCTTCCAAGCACATCTATCAAAGAAGGACCGGAAAGAACCCTTCGAGAAGTGCGATGTCTTCTTATGCCCGAGAGCTGGAAGGCATAGAAATCGCTTTCCTCTATGTCCTGGGGGGAGCCTGTTCCCTGAGGGACCTGCCCAATAAGGTCTCCCCCATCCCCGGTCTCGTATATGCCAACCGCAAGGTATATAACCTGAGGGATATGGCCAAATGCATCCTCAAGGTTTATCACCCCTTCAAGGTAAGTTCCTGAACTCTCCGGGAAACTCACAATACTTTCATTTTCATCAAACCATCCGGACCACCCATTTGTCCCTTCCCCACCAAGGAAGAAATCCCACCTTCCAACCTTCCCTGATTTTGCCCAGGGAGAAGGAACTAAAGTGTCGGGGGAAAGGGAAAGTATGATAAACCGGTCTTCCGTTCCTCCAGGGGCCTCGGTGGCAAGATAGAGGTTCTCACCATCGAAGTGGGCGTAAAGGGATGCTCCGCCATTCTCTGAAATTTTTGATGCAACGGGGTCGAGCTCTCCGTCCATCACATAGGTTGTTACCCCCTGAATAACTATGTGGTAGTCATTCCCGTTGTTGTTATCCCATGTGTCATCCTCAAAGTGAATAACAAAATCAACAACCCCAACATCTCCATTTATAAAGGGTCCTATATCTATGTAAAAGAGGGGGGATGAACCGGAAAGAGGAGTCTCAACGGCACAGCTATCCTCCCATACTGTGGTTCCTGGTGGCCAGTAATCCTGCGGGGGCAACTTCCATCCATTTACACCCCAGTGAAGATATCCGCCTTTGTCCGACTGGACTTCTATTCTTATTGTATCCTGAGGGGTTGGATTTGAGGGGGTCCATGAAACGCTCCCACCACCCCCTCCCGGGCCAACATACACATGCATTATCCTGGATTTGCTTTCGTTACCCAGACTGTCAACAGCCTTTACATAGTAATCGTACAAAACATTTTCTCTTCCGTTTATAACTGCATAGTATCTCTTTGCTTTATAATAGGGAGCCGGATCCGTTCTTGAATCCCATGTCTCCCACGACATATCCAGTGAATCCCATGTTCCCCATGAATATATGCAATTAAGGCTATCAACCACCCCATCTTCATCCGCTCTGTAAAATAACTTTGCCTCCTTTATTCCACTCAGGTCGTAAATGAGAGTCCATACCTCAAAATCTCTGGGCTGGGCTGTGCCGAATTCGGTTCCTCCTGGATTGTATGGGGTTCTCTGGGGTAAAAATATGGAGGGCCCCAGATTATCGGGTCCACCTGATACCACATCTCTTATATGGTCTATTGCAAGATTCACAGCCCTTGTAGGATTTGCATTCCAGATGGTGTCGTCTATGCTCTCCTCCCAGTAAAAGTAGCAGGAGGTATGCGAGGCAAGATAATCATGGAATGCCTGAGAGGTTGCATTTCCCGTGTTATCAATTATGTCCGATATGCTTGTGTATGGCTCTATCAGGTTTGCAGTCCATACCCAGTTATGACCGGCTACAATAACAGCCCAGGAATTCAAATCAGGACTGTAATCCTCTGAATATCCCAGCCACTTTGAAAACTGAGGGTCAAGGCATCCGGACCCTATCCATCCTCCAGGTTCAACATGAACCACATCCGATGGATCCGGTGGAAAGAGGGAAAGATAGTCCTCTATGGTTACTGGTACAAAACTATCCTGTTTTTCTGTGGCCCAGGAGACAAAATTCTCAAAATTAGAATGGTAATAAGAATCGGTCCCTCCACCATAGTTATCCCCATCGTGATGAAGGAGGACAAGCACTGGATGGGATGGGTCGGTGTTATAAGGGAAAAGCTGCCCCATCACCTGTTCGTAATCAAGGGCTCCAAATCCTCCTCTTCCATCCTCATTTCCCATATAACACTCTGCAGGAACCACTATTATCTTTTTACTCTCTCCGGTTTCAGGGTCTATATACTTTGCATAATGGGGTCTGTGAGCAAATCCTGCAGCCACAGGCTCTGGAGCCCATACATTGTGGAGATTTACCCATCCTGAATTTGGCCAGGAGGAAAGGCTTCCGTTTAACACATCGGCCCTGTTTGGCTCAACCACTCCTGTTCCGCCATTCCATGCATAGTCTTCCAGTGTTCTTGACAGGTGTATGTTATCTATTATAACCCACTCAATCCCCGCCTCTCTGAGAGGGGGAATTATCCACTCCGCAAATACACACTCTGGAGGGAACAGTCCACGGGTGGTTATATTGAAGTTTCTCTGCAATAATTCCTTGTATATAAGCAGATGAAGCAGCACATCCTCATCCGGAAGCAAGGGAAGGACAGGATGGTGGTATGGGAACAGAACCGGATAAAGCCTTGGATTCCCTCCCGAGGTGGTGTAGTTAATCCCCGTCACATATCTATCCTTCCATCCACAGAAAAGACAGCTGTTCCATCCATTATACTCAAGATTGTTGAGATTCTCTATAAGAGAACCCGATAGACTCACTTGGGCGCCCAGATAAGGAAGAGAGAGGCCGTATTCTATAGCATCCGTGGGCCAGGAGGTATAGGGACCGACCCTCTGGGTCCATACATCTGAAAGGGAGAAGGAAAAAGAAGGTCCTGATGGAACACCATTGTAATAGATGGTTGTTACGGCATCATAGTAAGGCACATAAATCGGCTGGTGCATGTGCCACTGGAAGGAGATGTAAATGGGAATTGATAAAAGCACGACCATATTAAAAATTTATATCAAAATTTAACTCATGTCAAATAAAATTGGGTGTGGTGTTCCTCTTTAAAATCCGAATTCCTCCCCGGGATAAAAGCAGGAAGAGTATGTACGGGGGAATCCCCCACTGCGGAAAGGAGGGTATAAATGCGGTTCATGGTTCACCGGAAAAATCCTCACTCGCATTTTGCGTATTTTTTTATAATCTCGAGTTTCTTAGGACCTATACCCTTTACCTCAAGGAGTTCATCAAGACTTCTTATCCTCCCCTTCCTCTCCCTTAACTCAACAATCCTTTTTGCCGTAACCTCTCCTATCCCGGGAATAAGAGTGAGCTCCTCCCGGGAGGCGGTGTTTACATTTATGAATTCCCTTTCGCCTCCGGAGAGAGAAAGGGAAATCAGTGGCTTTATGGAAAGAAGGAATATGATGAGTGCAGTGTAAAGAAATCCTTTCCTATATCTTTCCATACCCTGCCCCAAAGATGAATCTTTTATTTTCGTATCTCACATAGGGGAAAAACACGGTATTCAATCCTATCCCGACTCCCCATCCATCGGTCCCGGTATCAAAATCAAGATAAAAAATTTTCCACTCTGCCTCAAATCCTCCCTTCCAGTGAATCTCACCATCATACTCCACCCTTCCCCAGCACCATGGGAGTTCAAGGGAAAAACATATATACTCCCTCCCAAAAAGGCAGTCAAAAAGCGGTGCTCTTATTCTCACGCCTTCAAACAGACCATAAGAGGGAAATGTATCGGGGTAAACATCCCTCTTTATCCACCACCTTCCTCCCTCCACCATGAAATTTTTAAAAAGAAAACCAACGGAAAGAAAGGGAACCTTCCTGTAACCTCCCCGAATTCTCAGCCTTTCGGTATAAAAGCCAGCCTCCCCTCCCCTTCCGATAAATCCACATGAAAAAAGACAGCCTTTAACGGGCATTAAAAGTTTACCCTCTGTCACCACTCCGTTTCCAAAAACACCACCGAGATAGAAGTATTTTCCCTGAATATCCACCAGACCTCCCCTTCCCTCAACCCAGTGAACCTTCAGTCCGGTAAAGTGAAGGTGAAGGGAGGGATGGGGCAAAACCCTCACATCAGCCCATTCCCATCCCTTTCTTATTCTTACCCTCCCGTATCCATTCCCGCAGAAAGCCCGGAATTTCACCGGGAAAGAGAAAGAGGGTCCCTCGTGGAAGACGGGAACAGGAAGAGGGGGAAGAAAATCATCCTCTTCCACGGAGAAGAGGCATAATAAGAGAAGGTATGTTTTTATCATAGGGCTTTTTTATTATACCTGCATCGGTTATGAATCCATGTATGTATTTTTCAGGTGTAACATCAAAAACAGGATTCCTTGCCCCTATCCCCTCAGGTGCAATCCTTGTGCCTCCGCAGTAAAATACCTCATCGTGGCTCCTCTCCTCTATGGGAATCTCATCCCCGCTTTTTATACCCGGGTCAAAGGTTGTGTGGGGAGCTGCAATGTAAAACGGAACCCCGAACTCATTGGCACATACAGCAAGCCCGAGGGTTCCTATCTTATTTGCTGCATCCCCATTCATCGCAATCCTGTCCGCGCCGGTTATCACTATATCAACCTTCTCGGTTCTCAGGATATGCGCCTTTGCTCCATCGGATACAAGATACACCTCTATCCCATTCCTTGAAAGTTCCCATGCAGTAAGCCTTGCACCCTGAAGGAAGGGTCTCGTTTCTGGAACAAATACCCTGACCTTTTTTCCTTTTTCCTTTGCAACATAAAAAGGAGCGAGTGCGGTCCCCATTCCTCCGGTTGCAAGCGCCCCTGCGTTGCATATGGTCATTCCTGTTATCTCATCGCCTGAAAGAAGTGAAAAACCATACTCCCCTATTTTTCTGCATATTTCCTCATCCTCTTTATGGATTGATAGAGCCTCCTCAACCAGGTCTTTTCCTTCCTCATATGCCTTTTTCATCCTGTCAAGTGCGTAAAACAGGTTGTATGCGGTTGGGCGCGTTTTTCTCAGCTCCTCCATCGCACGCTCAACATCAAGTTTCTTCATCCATGCAAGGGCAACCCCGTAGGCTGCAACTATCCCTATCAAGGGTGCACCCCTGACCTTCATCTCCTTTATTGCCCTTCCCACCTCCCCGGGTGTTTCAAGTTCAAGGTATTTTTCTTCAAGAGGGAGAAGGGTCTGGTCAAGTATCCTTATTTTCCCATCCATCCATTCAACCGTTTTGAATTTCATTCAAACCTCCATTTTTCAGGGTTGAAAGTGTATTTTATACCAAGTTCATCAAGAACAGGGAGAAGTCTCTCAACAGGCAATCCTATAACATTTGCATAACTCCCTTCTATCTTTTCAATGAACCTCTTCCCGTACCCCTGCGCCCCGTAAGCCCCTGCCTTGTCCATTGGTTCACCGGTTTTTATATACTCCATTATCTCCTCCGGTTCAAGTTTTCTAAACTTCACCCTTGAGCAGTCATACCCCTTGATTCCACCGGCATAAAATCCTGAATAAACCTCGTGCCATTCACCACTCAGCATTGAAAGCATACGGAATGCCTCATCTTCATTTTCCGGCTTTCCAAGCATTTTTCCATTAAGGATTACAATGGTATCAAATGCAAATATTATCCCATCCCTTTTCACTGAGTTTGCCTTTCTTTCTGCCTGTCTTACAACATATTCCTCCGGGGGTGGAAAATAGGGCTCTTCCTCAATCTGCGGTTTTTCAATTTCAAATCTTATTCCAAGTTCCTCAAATATCCATTTCCTCCTTGGCGAGGTTGAGGCAAGGATTATCATAAAAATAAAAAGGGGGTGGGCTGACCCACCCCCTGTCCTTTTTAGTGAACCACTATGAGTTTCTCGGTCGCACTCCTCTTTCCGGTATCGAGTCTGTAGAAGTAGACGCCCGCGGGCAGCCTCTTTGCGTCAATCTTCACCTGGTGGACTCCGGCTGCAAGGTCTGCATCAACAAGTGTCCTCACCACTCTTCCAGTCACGTCGTAGAGCTTAAGTGTTACGTGTCCTGCAGTCGGTATTCCGAACCTTATCACAGCATTGTCCCTGGTTATCATGCTTCTTGAGAGGAAGAACTTTGCGGACTTCTTCTGTGGCACACCCTGGAGGAAGGCAAGGGTCTTGGCAACGAGGAGATCCTGGGAAGCAGAGTCAAGATAGGCCACCGCGAATGGATAGAATATCGCCGCATACTTTCCGTAGACTTTCCTTCCAACTCCAACGATGTTTCCGCTTCCATCGTAGTAAATTGGGAACGGCTTCTCAGCAATGGTGGTGTCAATTCCAAGACCGTCGGTGAAGTCATACCACCAAGGAGCCCAGACAAGGCTATCAGCACCGATATTCCACGGATCACCGGCAGGAATGAGGGTATCGAGTCCGATGTCGTTGTACACATAGTTCACGCCCAGGTAATCGTAAATGAAGTCACCTGGACCGAATGCCGCATCAACCCAGTCTGTCCATACACCCAGAAGTTCGTCTGAGGTAAGCATAAGGTATCCACCCTCATCCAGGAACCTGGCGAGGTAATTGTCGCTGGATGCCTGGGAAAGTATGGATTCCCATCCCATATCTGCATTCCAGACAATGATGTCGTAGTTTGCCTTTCTGAAGATGGTAGTGTCAGGCGCACCATGCGTTGCGACCTCGTAGTAGTCAAATGCATATCCGTTGTGGGTGAGTGCTGCAGAGTAGTCGAAGTAGGAAGGATAGTAGGAGTCGTTCACATAGAGGATGTTTGTTGTGGGTGCAAGGTAGTAGTAGGAGGAGGAAACACTTGCAGAGGTTCCATTGCTACCATAGGCGGTGATGGTGTAGGTAACAGGATCTGTCCAGGACGGAGTAATTCCATCTATACTACCCTCGTATGTTCCGGTGGCAACCTCGGTCATAGAAACCTTTCCAGTAGTTGCACCCTGGGTCCACTCAAGAATTACGCTGTCAATGGTAACGCCGCTCACATATATTGTAACCTCTGCATCTACAACATGAGGCGGTGCTGCCATGGTGGTGGGGAGTTGGGTGTAGGAAAGTATGGTAGGAGGAACAGCGTGACCAAGGTAAGCAAGGACATTCGCCACAAGTTTATTCTGGGACTCCACATCGAAGGATGTATCTGCGGTCATCATGTACCAGAAGGGCCAGAAGAGGAACACAGTCTTGTATCCTGCAGTTGCATCTGTGTAGTGCATTCCGTTGGCTTCACCGGTGAGGTATGTAAAGTTCTCAACGGGTGTCCCATCTGTCATCATCATTCCGGCGTAGTTAAGCCAGTAGGATATGTTAATGTAAGGTGCAACGTAGGTGGGTGTAGCTGACCATGAATCACTTATAGGATCGCCAGACACTCCATAAATTTCGTTCACTGCCTGGAGGGAGTCCCCGGGCATAAAGTCGTCGTAAACCTCGGTAAGGTGGAGATAGTCATAAAGGAAGTTTCCTGCATCAATGGTTGTGTCGTCATATGTTCCCACAAACGGATATGCTCCATCCTGGTCGGAGTAGAAGAGGTTATTGCCGGCATCAAGGTATTTCCTGAGGTTTGTTTCTATTTCCTCTATCCCTTCTCCACCCCAGGAGATCCACACGATGGTAGGATAGGAGAAGATAACAGAGGAATCAGGCAATCCGTGATACTCCTCAGGATACCACGGATCATATGCCTGATATACATTGGACATTGCATCAGGAGTGTATACTCCATAGTAACTGTCTCCAAGATAAAATACCACGTCGGCACCGGGTGTGGGTTCCCTTATAATATAGGTCCACTCAGGTGTATAGTCAGGGAGTATCACATTGCCCTGAAGGTCTCCTGCCTTCATCCAGTAGGTGATAGTATCTCCCACATTTCCTGCAGGAATGGTTCCCTCATACACTCCATATGCAGAATCTCCACTCACAAGGGTAAGGTCAACAGAGTCGGTGGTTGTGGGGTCATTATTGAACATCCAGTAAAGTCTTGCCCACGCAACACCAGCGGAGTCAGGAGGCACTCCTATATCCTCTATGATTGCAGAGACGGTTATCGGGGTTGTGAGGTAGGTGTCTGCTTTTTTCTCCATGGTTATCATTGGAGGCGGGTTCGTGTAGAGGTATGCCTTTGCCCTCATCATGAAGCTTCCACCGCTGTAATAGTAGTACCATCCAGAAGGATTACCGCTTGCACCTGGATCCTGTATGTAGATGAGGTCGTGACGGGTGAAAGACCTGTCTCCAAGCATGGGAGGATCCATGGAATTCTCACCCGCTGTGGTCATGATGTATCCAACGACGAAAATGGTATCCTGAACATCAAGCGCCCATGTGTCACCAACAACGGAGTAGAAGTCAAATATCTGCCATCCTGCGGACTGGAGAACGGTTGTCTCATAAGGTCCGAACACAAAGTTTGCAGAGGGAGGAATGGGTCTTGGACCGGGTGTACCTCCAGAGATATTGGACCAGTCGTAGACATCCGGATCAAAGTCGGGAACAACCTTGGTCATGTACACTTCAACCACAGCGGTGTTGTCGTAGTTGATTGCATAAGCAGCACTCAGAATGCATCCCTTTGCAACAGGCATGAACCAGGTTCCGAGGGTATCTCCAACCGTCGGTCTTCCACAGTAGTAGTCTGGATCACCGTCGTCGAGAATGTACCAGTACTCAACTCCCTTGGTGGTGGGAAACTCCTGAAGGGAGCCGTGCCTCACCGGGAATTCCTCAAAAACGACTCCCTTCTCCGGTGCCCTCCCGTCAAGACCAGGAACAAACCTTGCACCGAGCGGGAGGACCATTAAAAGTGCAAAAAGCGGGAGCAAACGCCTCATAAAGCACCTCCTGTTTGATGGTTATTATTCTCCCTCCCCGGAAAGAAGGGATACGATTTTCTCCTCAAGTTCGTAAAGGAAGGTTGGGGAGGTTGTGTCAGGTACAAAAGTCGGATCCACAGCCTGCACCTCAGAAAGTGACTTCATGTAGTATCCAAGGTTGTAATAGGAATGGGCGAGGAAGAGATGTATTCTATCTGCATCAAGATATTCAGGAATTACCGAAAATTCATATTCTGGATCCATCCGGAGAGCAGAAACTCCATGTGCTATTGCTTCACTGTATTCTTCAGCTTTTGTATACATCACGCACATCGCAGCATATCCATCAATCTGGAGTGGGGTCCCTTCTCTTTCCATTGCATAGTACCAGACATCCAATTCATCATCAGAGGTGATGGGAATAAGGGTAGTATCGTTCTCATCACTCCAGGCAAGTTTTATCCATCCTTTATCCCAGTCCACTATGTCATATACAAATTCACCATACTCCCTCACCGTATCAACTTCAATGACCACGTAGATGGAGTCTCCCTCCTGCACAACCTGCGTATCCACCTGTATCTCTTCGGAGAGAAGGTGTTTGGATGTAACCGTGAACTGATAGGGACTGACCAGGTTGGTATCGGGTATAAGTAAGGTCAATCCTAAGGTATCCGATGGATCTGGATCAAGATCAACCGAACGTTTAAGGACCACAGGTCTTTTGCCTTCCACTGCAAGTAAATATGCGAAGTTCATTTCAGCATCCTCATACTCTCCCAGTCTTGTCTGTGCCCATATGAGTCCAAGATACGCATCGGGCACGGTCACATCCATTCCCAGTATTGAGTCAAACCTCGCCTCTGCAAGTTCAAAATCGCCTGCCTTGAATGCCTCCCACCCGGTTTCCAGTAATCTATCTATCTCTGGATAGGGTCCCACGGGTGGGCTGTGTTCCTCACCACATCCTATTATAAGTAAAAGCGGTAAAAATGCAAGTATCCTCTTCATCTCTACCTCCTCACTTCACAAGTATCATTTTCTTTACAGATTCATTTCCATCACCAGCCATTCTCACGAAGTAAAGTCCTGGAGCAAGTTTATCCGTATCTATCCTTACACTGTGATATCCTGCCCTTACCTTTCCATCCACAAGTCTTCTTACCACCCTTCCAGCCACATTTATGAGATCCATCCTTACCTCCATATCTCTCGGCACACCATAGAGAACCACGGGAGACCTGGAGGTTATGGATGGATTGATGGAGACTATTCCAAACACCGCTCTCTTCTCCACCCTTCCTTCCTTCAGGACGAATGTTCCAAGTCTGTCTGTTGTCACTTTTATTCCATCGGATACCCTTATACCAGGAACCTCAACAAGAACACCACTTTCCATTCTGTAAACTGAGTATCCTTCTGGTGCCCTGAAGAATATCTCAACAGGCTTTGTAAGAGGCACCTGAGGACCGATGTATATTCCATGTTTGTTTTCCGCAACAACCATCCATACATTCTCTGTGAATGCTCCTTTTGGTACATACACCTTCACATTTCCACTCTTTGCAGCAACCGTGGTTTCTTCGGATGCTATCATGAAGATAACCTCAAGCTCTGTGGAATCAGGAGTAATATCATTCCCGGCAAGGTCCTCTCCCTTAACCACTATTGTGTAGGAGCCGGGTTCGGAGAAGATGTAGGAGGTGCGATATATCACCTTTATAATGCTGTCATTTTCAGGCTCTGTAAGTATATCACATGTAAGGTCCTCAGTAACGGTTGTGGTCTCATCCACCAAATATTTCACTTCCACATCTGGTGTCTCCACAAGGTTCCTGTAAAGTCTTTCACTTGAGTAGATGTAGAGCTCAAGTTTTTCAGTGGCACATGGATTCTGGAAGAGAATGGTCCTGAGATATGTAGCAGATTCAAGGTCATCGTCTATCACCCATTCCAGTTCGCCCTCATATGCTTTGGAAATCACAAGGAAACCGAGGATATGGAAAGTATCCGGATATTCAAAGAACTGAGATATTTCCATTACCCCTTCGTTATATTCGTTGAGCGCTATCGTGTCTATCTCCAAAACATTTCCAAGCGAATCTATATACACGCAGTATACCATAAAGCCGCCGGTATCGTCTCCATTAAACCTTATTGGACTGTTCTGGTTTGGAGGTGTGTAGAGATCTCCATGCTGGAACCTCAATGCACCCACACTCCATTCCGCAAGTTCTCCGCTATAAGGATAATTATCCGCCCTTCCCGGAGAAACAAGGGGCATGGTAACGGAAACATTTGGAAGCACATCAATTTCATGTGTAACACAGGAAAGGATAAACCCGGAGTAGAGGTCTTCAAAGGATGCCCCAAGGGCGTTCTCCACACCCTCTATCCCGGTGAGTGTATCCTGCACAATGTTCTTTATCCCATCCAGACCGAATTTATCGTAGATATACATTGCAAAGAGGTATGCAAAGGTCTTCTCACTCTCCGTATTCGGTGAACCATCTCCATAGCTCTGATCGCCCCAGAAGGTGAAACTGTTAGAGGATGGTAGTGAGTAGTTACTGCTATCGATAATTACTACAGTGTCATGGGATATCCCATGTACAGCAAGGAATTCTGCAAGGGCTGCAATCCCTTCCACGAACGGAGAGTGGGTGCCACCGTCACTGAATCCTTTTCTTGAACCCAGTTCCTCAGGATCATAGTTGAACATTACCATTCTCACAAGAGGCTCTGTAAGGGCTGAAACAAGAGCGGATGTATCAGTATAATCAAGCTCTCCCACATCAACATAAAGCATCTCGCAGAAGTTGGACATATAAACACTGTCTCCCCAGATGGAATCTGCCACAAGCTGTGGATACTCATTCACCGGGTCAAAGTATGCGTATATATGATAGGGATGAGCCCAGTTATATCCATCTTTTATATCCTGCATGAGAATCTTTATCCTGGGATTCCTGTCATAGTCGGGGAGGTCTCCAAAGTAGGTGGCTACGAAATCGAGCAATCCTCCACAATCGGTCTCAGGAGGTGTGTACTCTTCAAGCACATACTTCACAAGGTCTATCATGGAAGGTGTGATAAACCAGGCATAGAGGCCTTTTCCTTCCTCTACCCACTTTTCTCCATTGAAGAAGTAGGGTCCCTCACCGGTCCCTGCGTAAACAGAGTCAACATCAAAGGCATATATATCATACACAACCCCTGTGTATTCAACACATCCCCAGTCTGCAAACCCTGTATTTATCTCAACCCAGTTTGTTCCTCCATCCAGAGTCCTGAGAATACCACCTCCATTCAGCCCAACCCATATTGTGTCCTTATTGAGTGCCTCCACGGTGAGCACATCGTTCCTGTCAAGTATCTTCGTCCAGGTTGAATAATCCTCAGAGGCAACGTAAACACCATCCTCACCTATCCCAAAGAGGGTAGTATCCGTCCTGCTCCATTTCAT
The DNA here is from genome assembly GCA_029258725.1 of bacterium. Classification (GTDB taxonomy): domain Bacteria; phylum Hydrothermota; class UBA3072; order JAPDKE01; family JAPDKE01; genus JAPDKE01. The sequence continues at coordinate 13,483 of JAPDKE010000009.1, forward strand.
TGAGATCATAACCGCATCAGAAACCTTCACAAAACCATCATTTTCATCCTTCCATGTGTATATTCCTTCGGAGGAAGATACAAGAATATCTACCTTTCCTGCAACCTCAACCACATCGTAAATCTCTCCAGGGACAGAGGGAAGCGCATAAACCTGTATGCTGTCAACCCATGTGGTGTAAGAATTTGTGTTTACACGATATGCTATTCCTGCAACATCTCCAGCAGAAAGAAGATCAAACTCTCCAAGGAGGGTATTCTCTATGTAAACCTTACCTTTCCCATTGTAGATTTCGATTTTAAGAGGATAGGTCTCTCCTTTATCAATGGTGTACATCGATTTCCATCCCTCATCCACAGAATAATATGAAATTTTACCGCTAATAACACCTATTTCTGCAACAGGATTGCCATCCGCATCGTAAACCACAAATTCAGGACCAGAGTTGTAGTGCTCCTGCTGGTTCACGAAGAGTGTATCAAAGTAGAAGGTATCTCCATCCTGGACAATAACTGTATCATATATCGTATCCTGAGTGAAGTAATATCCAGCATCCTCCGCAAAGAAAGAGAACTTCCACATAATCCCAGGAACAGGATCAAAGGAGTAGGTGATAGAAACAGCCTCCGAAGTGGTATCGTTTGTATGGCTTCCAAAGAGGAGGAGTGCCTGCTCCCCATTAAGTGAATCCACCCTTATATCAAACAGTGCCTCATCCTCCACCTGATTTTCACTCCATCCCCCAGGTACTGTGCCATAGGTTTCGGCTTCAAGGTCTGTTTCATAAATCTTTCTTGTTATGAGAGTCCATCCGCGGAATGGAGGCGTTTTATTGGACTGATAGACATACCCATCTTGTGAAACAGCAAAGAAGTAATAATACCTGGAAAGTGGAACAGTATCAGGAACAATCGTAACCGCCTTTATATTCTTGCTTTCCAGATATTCATTTCCATCGGACCACCTGACACCACCGTCAAGAGAGAAATAGGCTCCACTGGAGGTTCCTACTATTACAGCTTTTGAGGAAGAGACCTGCTTTGCATAAAGGTCCTGTGTCTGGAATATGAAGGATTCCTCCTCGTCATCCCCGGTAATAATGCTCCATTTTCCTGTTCCCGTAGCGGCATCATATGAATAAGAATAAATACCATTCTCAGTGAGGGCGTAAAGGACACCACCAAGAACGTAAAGTTTCTTTATGGGATACTCAGACTCCTCTGTGTATATGTAAAGGTTATCTGTCGAATCCCTGAGAACAGCATTCACCTGGTAGTTTGCCTTGAAGAATCCCCAGTCAAAGGACCATAGAGTTTCAACCTGAGAGAAAAGTAAGAGCAGCACCATTTTTACCTCCTTTTAAAAACTTATGCTTACATCCATCCTGTGGCAGTCAGGAAGAGCACCCATATTCGTGAAGGAGTAGTCTATATTGAAGATGTTGTATTTCACACCCATTCCAAAGGAAACATCCTGCTCATCCTTCTGCAATGCATATCCTCCTCTTACAAAGAGCATATCCATAAGGGAAATCTCGGTACCAATTCTCAATCCCTCAAGGTTATCGTTGGGATGAACTCCATCAACAGCAAGTGTAACCCTCATGTTTTCTGTCTGATAAACCTCCATTGCAGCCCCAACCCTGAAGGTTATGGGCAATGGATAGGGGCTGTATTCCATTGTATCTCCAGGCTCTCCATTGGTCCAGTCGATGTAGGTTCCTGATGGTTTTATATCAGGACCAAAGTGGAAAATAGACATTCCAAACCTGAGAGTTTTCCATCCTGTAAAGTATATGGTTCCGACATCCCATGCCCATGCAATGGTTGAGGAATAGGGACCGTATATCTCACCAAGAACCTTCAGATTCAATCCAAAAGAGAATTTTTCGGTAAGGCTTGCTGCATAGGAAACACCTGCCTGATACGCCTTGTAGGAGAAGTAATTTCCGGTCCCGTATTCTTCTATGGTTGTCTCCTCCATCTCTCCTGAATCAAAAACCGTTATAAACCCACCTGCCACGGACACGGGATTAAGTCTCTTCGCAAAAGCAACATTTACATGCTGAAATCCTGCTATCCACTGGAATCCACCTATGAAAACACTCACCTTGTCAATCCGAACAAGGTCTGCAGGGTCCCAGAAGCATGCGGTTGCATCCTCACATACACCAATGTATGCCTCTCCCATCCCCGTTGCCCTTGCTCCCACCGGGATTGTCAGGAACTGTGCACCCGCAGTTCCAACCTTCGCAAACTGGGGGAGAAGAACAAGGGGAAAGACGAGCAAAAGTATTGCCTTCTTCATTTCTTCCTCCTTTATCTTAATATCATGAACTTCCCAACCTTGGACCCGATAAAGTTCCCGTTCTGGTCGTATGCCTCAACCTTGTATATGTAAATCCCGCTCACAACATCCTGATTATTCCTGGAAAGAAGATTCCAGTACACATCCCCTGTTCCTTCTTCATGTTTGAGTTCTATAACCAGGTCTCCATCTATGGTATATATCTTTATTCTGCAGTTTGGAGGAAGATTTACAAACTGTATCTTGTTCATGTATTCGGAACCAGGCTCCAGCTCCCACTTTGCAGAACCAAAGTATGGATTGGGAACAACCTTTATTGCATCCCAGTCTATCTCAGGATAGTTCATTTCTGTTTTTACATAAACAGGGATGGGAGCTCCGGTCTCCGTCTTTTTGTAGTTTGTCTTTCCGCTCTCAAGCGGCGGGAGCGCAGGGGTTGTTTCAGTTGCTGGTCTTCCCAGGTCGTATGCAGTAACCGCATAGTAGTAAGCAACACCGGGGATTGCGGTGGAATCCACATAGGTGTGAGGATATCCACCATGCTCCCTTGCATATGCTGTATCAAAGTCTGCAAGGAGCTCCCACTGATTGGGTCTGTATGCACTCCTGTAAACCCTGTACCCCGCAAAGTCATACATTCCATCCATGGGGTCGGGTGTGGTCTCTGCTATATCATCCCATGTAAGGGTAACAACCCCTCCCGCTGCAGAATAAACCAGGTGAGGAACCTCGGGAGGAACCGGAATCAACCAGTGAACATCCTCATTGGGCGCGGATGGATGATAGGGGTCGGAGTGGGATGCACCCTTGTAGTATGCAACAAGACCCCAGTCTGCATAGTGTCTTGCACCCATCCTGTATCCCCTTCCCCAGTATGTATCCTCTCCTCCATTCATTCCCTGACCAACACCCGCAACATACACAAACCTCAGAGTATCTCCATGTGCAAGGGTGTAAGGTCCTGCAACAAGCATGAACCTGTAGTCAAATGTTGGGGCTCCAACATCAAATGGATGGGGCATGAACCTGTGACCAAAGTTATCCGGATGGGTTGCATTCATGTATCTGTACTTCTGGATGTCGGTTCCTGGGTCAGACTCCCAGTTCCACCATTGATGTGCAAATGCCCTTATTATCCTGCATGTATCTCCATCCTCTGTAACCCATACCGAATCCGCAGGAGAAGGAGGTGCATACACAATCCTTCCAAATATCCTTCCTGCACATGCTCCTCCCTCACCCATATCATCTCCGGGCTCTGCAGGATTGTCTCCGTCAAAGATGAAGGACATGTTTCTGGGAACTATCTCAACATGAACAACCTTTTTCCCTCCACTCCATACCAGAGTATCACCTATAAGAAGATTAAACGTATCCGCTCCTCCATCAATTGGAACCTTCCTGTAGAAGGGCTTTGACTGAACAACCTCTCCGTTTATTACAATGTCATTTGTTCCTATGGTGTGCATGTAAGTCTCTCCATTTATCTTCACAACAACCCTCTCATCCGGGTCATCACCCCAGATTGTGTACTGGTCTGGAATGGAGTCAGAACCCCTGAGAACGGTATCGGAAAGAACAACAAGGGTATCGGTTGGTATTCTTGTATACTCAAAATCCTTCCATTCTCCAGCCACCCATCCATCAAAGGACACAAGGTCATCTATGTGGCAGTCCGTCGGGTCCTCGTTGCACACGTCCGCGTCAAAAACCCATGCAACATACAGATTTTCAAGTGCATCGGGTCCTGCACCGGTGTAAAATTTGGTCTTATCGTATGTAACCTTGAGTTCGTATGCAAATATGGAATTGTAGGGTTCCATGGACCATGCCATCGCCTTCTGGAAGACCTTGAGTCCAAGTGCCTTGCTGTCAGCATAGTCATCAAAAACTGCGTTTATATCGTACATGGAGGTCCGGGGACCAATGTATCCCCATCCTGTAGGATAGTCCTCACTTGGATGCCACTCATAGTCTCCATAGTCGGCATGGGATACGAGTGTCTCCCCTCCCACTGCTGCCCCTATCCACAATCTTCCTTCCCAGAGGTAGTAGTTGTGGGTTCCACCGGGCCAGTCGTAGGAGGGTCTTCCGGTATTGGTGGAGTTCGGGTCTCCGTAGTTACCGAAGTTTGAAACCGCACTCCAGAGTTCTCCTATGGTGTGGACCTTGTAGTCATCCAGCCCCGGGTCTCCCTTCACCACCCTGCGGGACCTTGCAGGGAGGGTGAGGGCAACAAGTGCCATGAGTATGAGCCACTTCCTCATAATTTACCTCCTACCATTTTATTTCTATTCCAACCCTTATAAGCCTTCTCTCGGACCACACAAGAATGTTGTGCCATCTTCCCTCAGGGTCACCAAACGCATAGTACCAGTTCTCGTCTGCTATATCAAGCAGATTTTTCCTGTCGGTGAGGTTGTGAACAACTGTAAAGAAGGAGATGGTTGCAGGTCCAACCTTAACATCCTTGTGAATCTTCATGTCAACATTAAAGGTGGGAGGCATCCGCTCCTCATTTATACGCTGTATAAGACTCCTGGAAGGCGGTGTCCAGGGAAATCCACTTCCATAGTTTGCAACAAAGCTTATTCCAAGGTTGTCAAGTCCCCTTACACCAAACATTGGCTCACCCTGAGGGAATTCAAACGCAAGGTTGAAGGTGATGGTGTGTCTCTGGTCCCAGTCAAGATAGTGCTCTTTTGTGGGAATAACCCATCCAGCCCAGATAAACTCGTAGTTCTGCCTTTCGGATGAAGATTTACCCCTTGCAATCTGATAGGTATAAACAAGGTTCCAGGAAACATGAGGCCAGAAACCACCACTGAACTTCTTGAAGGTAACCTCAAATCCCTTTGCACTTCCATAGTCTGCGTTTTTATACCTTGTGTAGTAGTTCGCAGCGGAGTAGAAGATAGCCTCGGTATCAGTAAGACCTGATATGTCCTTGTAGAATGCGGTCACATCTATGAGAAGATGGTCACTGAATGCATGCTTGATTCCTATTTCATAGGACACTGTCTTCTCCGGTTCAAGATTGGGATTCCCGACAAGCGGGAATGCACCGGAGAAGTCATAGTTCATGTTTCTGTAAAGGAGTGCAAGACGCGGTATCTGGAAGTAGTGTCCATAGGTGAAGTGGAGCTGGTCCCTCTCAGTTATTGGATGGGACACCCCAAGTCTCGGGCTCCACTTGTGCTTCATCGGAGCCCTGACAGGATTGAGTATCTCTCCTCCAGTGGATATGTCAGTAACCGGATGATATGGGTCTGCTGGATAATCCGCCCTGGGGTCAAATATATCAAGCCTCATTCCAGCATTCACAACCAGTCCCTCAAACTCCATCTTGTCCGTAGCAAACAGTGCCCCACCCCAGGGTTTTACCTTGTAGTATTCCATGTAAACGTTTCCACCGGATGCCATGTCGGCGGTGTAATAGAAGAGGTCGTATATCTTCACCTCAAATCCGGTCCTTATCTCATGATGCTTGGTCCACTGGGTGGTGAGGTCTCCCTTTATTGTATGAACAACACTTCTATCCTTGTGCCATGCAATCCGGTAGTATCCGGAGGTATAATATCCATGCTCATCCTGGTACCTGGTGAATGGATAGTCAAGCTCAGGCCAGTAGAGGTCCGTTTCAACACCATTTATTTCTACATTCTGATCACAGTCCACATCGGCAAAGTCATCCACCCCGTCAAGGTCTGAAGGATAAATCAAGGTATCCACTTCACCTGTCCAGGGGTTAACCCTGTAAATGGTGGTGTCATGGTCCGTGGGGTTAATAAATCCATCCCCATTTGCATCCACGGTTCCATCCTCAAAAACATTGTAGAAGAGCTGGGTCATGTATCTTCCATAGACAAGTTTCATGTAAGTTTTTGCACTGGGAGCATAGGTGAAGGAAAGACCTATGAGATTGCTGTAGTCCTCAACATCTGGCAGTCCATCAGGATGGTAAATCCACCTTGCGTTTATGAAGTGTCTTTTTCTCTTGTTCCAGAGACCCTCAAGTGCAAATTTTGCCTTTGGAGTGACTGCCCAGGAAATCTTTCCAAAATATGTCCATCTCTTTGAATCTGTATGGATCCACCTTCCATCTGTGCGCTCAAGTTCTCCTGAAACAAACGCCCTGAGCTTTTTCTGAATGATGGGGAATGAAAGTGCATACTCAAACCTGTGGAGGTTTTCAGTGCTGTCCCTGTCAAAGAAACGGTGGATATCTCTTCCCAGGAATCTCATATCACTCGTTCTGTATATCAGGTCTCCTGAGAACTTCGCTCTTCCTTCTCTTGTAACAATATTAATCACTCCTGACTGTGCATTTCCAAACTCAGCCCCAAATCCACCGGTATAGATTGATGTCTCCTCAATGGATATCTGGGGGACATGGGTATCGTAGGCACCGGTTATCGGGTCCTTCAACTCTATTCCATCAACCATGTAAACGGTCTCACCTGCTCTTCCTCCCCTTATGTGTATCTGCCCACCCCTTCTAACAGATCCTGCCTGCTGTGCCACTATGTCCTGAACATTGCTTACCGGCATTGCTTCTATTTCTTTCCTTCCCACTATTGCAACCGAGGTCGTGAGGTCCTTTTTGATTATCGGTCTCTTTGCAACAACCACCACTGGTTTTTTCTCAATTACTGTCTGTCTCAGGGGAAACTCAAGGGTTGTGGTGAGGTCTGCGGAAACCTTCACATTCTCAATGGTCATCGGCTCATATCCTATAACCCTTGCGGTAACCGAATAAACTCCGGGAGGGACATCCAGAATGATGAAGTATCCATCAGGGTCAGTGGCTGCTCCAAGAACTGTTCCCTCAATTATCACATTGGCAGCAGGGAGTCCTTCTCCGGTTTCTGCATCATATACTCTTCCCACTATCTTTCCCGTCACTCCTCCATAGAGAAGGAGTGCAAGAAAAAGGGATAAAACCACATATTTCTTCATATTACCACCCCCATGGTTTTTCTTTTTATTATCCTTAAAGAGAGTTTCATGTCAAGCGTCATTTTGCAACCTTCACCCTTCTTGCCTTCATGAGTAATTCCTTAAATTCTTCAGGGTTATGTGCCTTTCTTGCCGCCTCCTCGGCGGTAACAATTCCCTTCATGACAAGTTCAACAAGCGACATGTTTAAGGTCCTCATTCCTTCCTTTGTTCTTGTCTGAATGATGGAAGGAAGCTGATGGGTCTTTGCCTCCCTTATAAGGTTTCTCACAGCGGCAATGGATACCATTATTTCTGTTGCAGCAACCATCCCCTTCCCATCCGCACGCTTGAGCAGTATCTGAGACACAATCCCCACCAGGTTTGCGGATAGCTGCAACCTTATCTGGCGCTGCTGGTGGGGTGGAAATGCATCTATAATTCTGTCTATGGTCTGGACTGCATCGTGGGTGTGAAGGGTTGAAAGAACAAGGTGTCCGGTCTCTGCCGCAGTTATTGCAAGGCTTATGGTCTCAAGGTCCCTCATCTCTCCAACGACTATAACGTCCGGGTCCTGCCTCAGGGAATACTTGAGCGCATTTGAAAAACTCCTTGTATCCTTTCCCACCTCTCTCTGGTCAATGATTGCCTTTTTGTTCCTGTAAATGAACTCTATCGGGTCCTCAACGGTTATTATATGACACGCCTCATGTTCATTTCTGTAGTCAACCATTGCAGCAATGGTTGTTGACTTTCCACATCCAGAGGGACCGGTTACGAGAATAAGCCCCCTGGGCCTCATTGCAAACTTCTTTAGAATCTCAGGCATCCCGAGTTCATCAAGGGAGGGAATTCTCTCCGGGATGAGCCTGAATACTATCCCGGTATGCCTGCGCTGTTTGAATATATTAACCCTGAATCGTGCAAGCCCGGGGACATTTACCGCAAGGTCCATCTCCATCGTCTTCTCAAATCTTCTCTGCTGTTCTTCGGTCATTATTGCCTGTGCTATCTTATCAACCTCATCATCTGTAAGAGGGGGAGCATTGATGTCCACAAGGTCTCCATAAATTCTCATAATTGGTGGTCGACCTGGTTTTAAAATCAAATCAGAGGCATTCCTTTCCTTCATTTCCTTTAACAATTTTCCTATATCCATCACAACCTCCCCACTGATTCTTCAAACTCCTGAGGGTTTGATGCCTTTGCAAGTGCATCCTCGTAGTTTACAAGACCCCTGAGATAAAGTTCCTTAAGGGACTGGTCAAGCAGTCTCATTCCTTCCTTTGCTCCCGTCTGGATTATTGTGTAAATCTGCTCTATCTTTCCTTCCCTTATTGTATTTCTCACCGCAGGAGTAACTATGAGTATCTCAAACGCCGCTATTCTTCCCTTGCCGGATGCAAGGGGAAGAAGGGTCTGAGAAATAACAGCCTGGAGGGTTGCTGCAAGCTGCAATCTCACCTGGTGCTGTTGCTCCGGAGGGAATACGTCTATTATCCTGTCAACAGTCTGGGCTGCATCGGTTGTATGGAGTGTTGCAAGAACAAGGGCTCCCATCTCAGCAGCAGTTAAAGCCTGTTTCATTGTCTCAAGGTCCCTCATCTCTCCAACCATTATAACATCCGGATTCTGTCTCATAACCCTCCTGAGAGCCTCGGAGAAGGAAAGTGTATCAACCCCGAGTTCACGCTGCTCTATGGTGCACATTTTGTCCTCAAATACAAACTCTATCGGGTCCTCAATCGTGATAATGTGCCTTCTTACGTGTGTATTCATGTGCTCAATCATTGCTGCAAGGGTCGTGGATTTACCGCTTCCTGTTGGACCGGTAACAAGAACAAATCCCCTGGGAAGGAGAGCAATCTTTTTAAGAACCTGGGGAAGCCCCCACTCATCTATGGTCTTTATATGCAGAGGAATAAGCCTTATTGCAGCCCCGATGTTTCCGCGCTGCAAGAATAGATTTATCCTGAATCTCGCAAGTCCCTGAATCTCGTAGGAAAGGTCAAGTTCCAGCTCCTCCCTGAACCTCTTTCTCTGTTCCTCTGTCATTATTGGCAGGACAAGATTCCTTGTATCTTCTGGCTTCAATGGAGGAAGTTCAGACCTTATCAATCTTCCATCCACCCGGTAAATGGGTGGTTCTCCGACATGTAAATGAAGGTCACTTCCGTTCAGTTCAACAAGTTTTTTCAGTAAGGTATCAAGATCAACAGTCATAACTTTCTGGATGGTGCACCCGACAGGACTCGAACCTGCAACCTGCGGAACCGGAATCCGCCGCTCTGTCCAGTTGAGCTACGGGTGCACCCTACTTCTTCTTGTGTCTCATTTTCTTTCTTCTCTTCTTGAGTTTGTGTTTTCTTATCTTCTTGAGCTTCCTCTTTCTTCCACAGGGCATCTACCCCCCCTTTTCAACTGCCTCCCTCAACTTGCGGGATGGCTTAAAAACGGGAACCATCCTTTCAGGAATGATCACCTCCTCACCCGTCCGCGGATTCCTCGCCTTCTTTCTCTTTCTCTTTTTGTTCTCAAAGACCCCAAATCCCCTTATCTCCACCCTGTCTCCCCTTATCAAAGCCTCCTTGATAATCTCAATCACTCCCTCCACAATCACCACCACCTCATTCCGCTGCAACCCGGTGCGCTCCATCAGTTCTTCAACTATCTCATTCTTTGTCCAGGTCATCTCACCTCCTTAATTTTACCACATTTCCTACCACCGGTCAAGCAAAAGAAGGATTATCCGATCCTTCACCTTTTCCGCCACCCTTTTTATCCCTTCCTCCTCTTCTTCTCCCTCAGGATAGGTAGCCCATTCCGTGAGTTTCTTCCTTATCGTATCTCCCTTCTGGGTATAATACACAATTTCAAGGGAGATTTCAAGTTTATATTCCCTTATTTCTCCCTCCCCAGTATATGCATAGGGGCTTTTTGAGTAGTCTGTTATCTTCCCGGCAAGTACAGCGTCGGAGGCATCACAGGAGGTCACCTTCATTCTCCCATCCGAGAGGAAGGCATTTACCAGTTCCTGAGTGAATACCTCCTCAAGCCCATATTTCATGGTCAAATTCTCCATGGGCTCCACGCACACACTCCCCTCTCCCCCTCCGGTGAATGTAAATGTGCAGGAAAGTAAGAGAAGCACTAACGGCGTCTTCTTAATGTTTTCAGCCATAGGCTCATCGCATTATGGGGCATCAGTTCATATCCATTTCTAACAGCATGATATTCAAATGGAGAAAACAGAGGAATCGCAGGGAGGTCCTCAAGGATAACGTTCTGAGCCTCAAGGAGAATGGCGTTCCTCTCTTTTCTATCCATTACCCCAAAGACACTCTCAATAAGAGAATCGGCACGTGGATTGGAATAGTAAAACAAATTTTCACCTCCCCATCCTTCCTCTCTGGTATGGAAGAGGGATGCAAGCGCATCTCCACCGTCCCCTGTCTCGTTAAGATACAGCACAATGAAGGCATCAACCTCTCCCCCAAGAATTTTATGGAAAAACTCCTTGTTATCCCTGGGAAGTTCCAGTCTCACATCCATTCCTGCCCGTGCAAGCATCTCCTTTATCTCCTCCCCCATGCCCTTGAGGTCCTGGGTAATGAGCAGGGTAAACCCGACCCTCCTTCCCTTCAACAATCTCCTGGCAATGGATGGATTATAGGAAATAGCATGAACCTCAGGGGAATATCCCTCCGCATTTGGAGAAATGTATCCATCCACCACCTCCCCTCTTCCAAGAGCAAGCCTTTTCCGGTCGATTGCAAGTGCAGCTGCCTTTCTCACCCTGGGGTCATTAACAGGGTATCTTTTCAGATTGAATCCAAGAAGGAAAATGTGAGGGGGATTGAAATGAACAAGTTTTATTCCCTTTTTTCTTGCCTCCTCTACGTAACTGAATGGAAAGCGATACATGATATCACCAAGCCCTTCAACAAACCGTTTTGCCGCATAAGGTCTGCTTTCAAAGAAAATTATCCTTATTCTTTTCACATCCAGGGGCTCACGGTAAGCCTCAAACGCAGAGAGAATAAGGGTATCTCCCTTCATCTCCTCAATCCTATAAGGTCCGGTCCCGGTAAGTGAATCCTCTGCAATAATAAACACGGTAGCAAGTTTATTGAGAAATGTAACACAGGGACGGTGGAGGTAAAATACGATGGTGTATGGGTCCTTTATCTCCATTCTCTTTATAGGAGAGATGTTGTCTATATAGGGAGACCCCTTCATGCCTCTTATCCTCTCCATGGTTGCCTTGACATCGTATGCTGTGAAGGGCTTTCCTGTATGGAAGTAAACATCCTCCCTCAGGTGAAATATCCAGGTGGTATCGTCTGGTGTCTCCCAGTACTCTGCAAGGCAGGGACCAATACGGAGTGAAGGGGTGTAAACAACAAGTGGTTCGTATATATTCTCAAGCAATGCACGAACCGATGCTATTTTCTGTGCATGCGGGTCCAGGGTGAGGGGTTTTGGTCTGAATACAATAACCACCTCCCTTTCCCCCATCCTGCAACCGGAAAAGAGCAGAAGAGAAAAGAGAACTATCCTCTTTACCATAATCTCATCGCCTCCCTTACCATCTCCATTGTCTCCCCTGCAACCACCCTTGCCCTCCGCGCCCCCTCCCTCAATATTCCCTCTATATCCTCACGCTCAAGCTCCCTTCTTTTTTCCCTGTAGGGCTCAAGCGCCTTTGCCATGAGTTCCGCACAGCGTTTTTTGCATGCAACACATCCAATATTTCCTCTCTTACATTCTTTTTCAAGCTCCGAAACCCCGGGATTGAAAATCTGGTGGTATGCAAATACCACACACCCTTCAGGATGTCCGGGGTCGTTTTTCTTTATCTTTTCAGGGTCGGTAAACGCCTGCATTACCTTCTTCTTTATCTCATCAGGCTCATCTGCAACAAATATTGCGTTTCCGTAACTTTTTGACATCTTCCTTCTGTCTATTCCGGGAACCTTTGGGAAGGAAGAAAAAATGGGTTCGGGTTCCGGAAATACCTTTCCATAAAGGTGGTTGAACCTCCTTGCAATCTCCCTTGTCAGTTCAAGATGGGCGCGCTGGTCCTCCCCTATGGGAACAACATCCGGACGATAGATGAGAATGTCCGCTGCCTGCAAAACCGGATACCCAAGCAATCCATACGAAACCTGTTCCTGGAGTTCCATATCACGGACCATTTCCTTCAGGGTTGGATTTCTCTCAAGCCTGGAAACCGTAACGAGCATGGAGAACAGCAGATGGAGTTCTGCATGTTCCTTAACCTCTGACTGGACAAAAAGAACTGATTTTTCAGGGTCTATCCCCACCGAAATCCAGTCTATCACTGTTTCCTTTATAAGACTTCTCAGGTTGCTCGTATCCTGATATGCAGTTGTGAGTGCGTGCCAGTCTGCAACCTCGTAGAAGCACCTATACTCTTCCTGGAGTTTCACCCAGTTTGATAGGGCTCCGTAGAGGTTTCCTATGTGTATCTTACCCGTTGGTCTCAGTCCGCTCAGCAGCCTCTTCATACCTTATCATTTTACCCTTACGGATGAAATAAGTCAAGGAGGAAATCACAAAGTAAACAAACCCACCAGCAGCAAGTCCCCCTTCAGCCCTCCAGGGCATGGGAATGGGGGAGAGAAGGAAAAGAAGAAATGCTGCCGCACCGGAGGCTGAGGAAAGGATGAGCGGTCCATACAGGGATGATGCAAGAAAGAACCTGTTTACAAGCCTCCCCATTATGTAGAAGCTCATGAAGGAGGTTATCAGGACTATCTCATACCTTCCCACATCCCATCCATACATCACTTTTACTATTCTTTCTCCTGCTAAGTAAAATACAAAAATGTTGAGGATTATAATTGTGAGTGCAATTCCATAGGATTTAAAAACATATCTTTTTACCTTTTCCTTTTCCCCAAGTCTTTCTGCTGCTGAGAGGTTGGGAAGAAGTGCTGTGTAAAGGGCAATAAAGCCGGAGCGAAGGAAGTTCTGGAGGGAATAAACAACCCCAAATCTTCCCGCAAGGACGTTTCCCTCGCTTCCTCCCAGGATTTTTATAAAAACAGGTCCTCCCCTGAGGAGAAATATATCAAAAAGGTTTGCAAACATCATGAGCAACGCAGGAATCCAGATTTTCCTCTCCTCCCCCTCCCCTGGTAACCTTCCCCGTAGAAGGTATCCAAAAATTGCAAGGGTTATAATGGTTGAGAGAAAAAGGGAGAGTGCACATCCATCAACACCCATGGGATGGACAAAAATAAGAAAAAGCAGGAAGAACAAAAAATGATAGATGAGATTTCCGAACATGTGCATGTGAAACTCGCGCAGTCCTGAGTACACTGCAAGGGTTAAAAAAAGAAAGCACATTCCTGAAACTGATAAATAGTAAAGGATGAGAAGTGTAAGGTTGCCGTCAAAGAACCGGTTCAGGATAAACCGGAAAAGGATACCTGTGACAAGGAGAACCACCCCGAGCCAGGAACCCAGAAACCTCACTGCATCCTTCACGAGTTTCTTCACATTCCCTCTCACCGCCTCCGTGGACGCAATCAGACTCCTCATTGTATCGGCTATTCCGGATGTAAGACACACAACAGAGCCAAAAACAAGGGATAAAAACACCTGAAAAAGCCCGTATTCCCCTTTGGGGAGTATTCTTGCTGCAAACATGTGGAAAAGAAGAAGGAACAGCCCTCCCCCGAACTTTCCCGTGAGTGAAAGAGCCGTTCCCTTTATAACCCCCTGTTTCCTTTCCACCTCACCTCCTCATCACAAGATTGAGGATGAGGGTGAGAAGGATTGAAAGGAGGATGCATGTGGCAAGGGGGAAGTAAAATACAAAGTTTTCCCTCTCCACCCTTATATCCCCCGGGAGTTTTCCCAGGTAGGGTATCCTTCCCGAAAAAACAAGGAAGAGACCAAGGATTATGAGGATGAAACCTGTGAGAATTAAAAGTTTTCCCATTCCCTCCATATCCCCTCCAGAAGTTCCTTCATCTTTTCTATATCCTTATAAATTTCCCTGTCACGTTCCATCACCGGGATTTCTTCCCTCACCATTTTTCTTATCTTCTCAACAAACCCTCCTGAGGTCCTGCCCGCAAGGTCAAGTGCCTGAAGCCCTGAGAGGAATTCAACAGCAAGCACAGTCCTTACATTCTCCAGGACCCTGAGCAGTGTCAGGCATCCTCCCATTCCCATGGAGACATGGTCCTCCTGACCCCCCGAGGTTGGAATTGTGTCAACCGAGCATGGATGTGAGAGGATTTTGTTCTCTGAAACAAGGGCTGCTGCAAGAACATGGGGTATCATGAATCCCGAATTGAGCCCGCTTTCCTTCGCAAGAAAAGGTGAAAGGGAGGTGAAGGAAGGGTCCATGAGGATGTATATCCTTCTCTCCGATATGGAGGCAAGTTCAGAAAGAGCCATCCTCAGAATATCCGCAGTGAATGCCATGAGTTCGCCGTGGAAGTTACCTCCTGAAAGAACACCATCCTCAAAGACCAGTGGATTGTCGGTAACAGCATTTATCTCCTTCTCAACGTTTCTTTTTGCAAACTCCACAAGTTCCCTCACCGCCCCGTGAACCTGGGGTGCACACCTGAAGGAGTAAGGGTCCTGGACCCTTTTCCCCCTCTCAACCCCGCTCCCCTCAAGAACCCTTCTCACGTTCTCCGCCGTTCTCACCTGTCCCTCTATACCCTTGAGTTCCTGTATCCTGGGGTCAAACGCGGAAAGATTTCCTTCTATTGCATCAAGGGATACCGAGAGTGCAACATCTGCAAGGTCGCATAGTTTAAGAGACTCATGAACCGCATATGAGTTTATTGCGGAAAGAAAGTGAGTCCCATTGAGGAGTGCAAGCCCCTCTTTTTCCTCAAGTGTAATGGGGGATAATCCTGCCTTTTCAAGTGCCTCTTTCCCGGGCATCCTTTTATTACCATAAAAAGCCTCGCCTCTCCCTATGAGCACAAGGGTCATGTGCGCAGATGGGGCGAGGTCTCCTGATGCACCAACCGACCCCTTCTCGGGGACAACAGGAACAACACCACGGTTGAGCATCTCCTCAAGCAATTTGATAACTTCCCATCTTGTGCCACTGTATCCGAGGGAGAGTGCATGGAGCCTTATAAACATTGCCATTCTCACCAATTCAGGCGAAAGGGGATTTCCCGTTCCGGAGGCATGAGAGAGAACAAGGTTCTCCTGAAGTTCCTCAAGCTTATCTCCGGGTATTCGGGTTGATGCAAGTTTGCCAAACCCCGTGTTTATTCCGTACATTATCCTTCCCTCCTCCACCCACCGTGAGAGCCTTTCCCTTGTCCGCTCCACCCTCTCTCTTGCCCCGGGAGCCGCCTCAACCCTCTCACCCTTTCCCACCCTTATGCAGTCCTCAATTGATATTCTCTCTCCATACCTTACCATGGAACCTCCGCCTTTACCTTTCTTTCCTTCCTGTCAATGAAAAACCTCACACCTTCAAGATAGGGTATCTCAACACCAAGTTCCCCCAGAGTTTTCGGCAGTCTCCCCTCCTTTTTTTCAAATTCCCTGAGGAGTGAGGTGAGTATCTTCTCTATCCCCTCAACACACTTTTCCCTCATGTACCTGTTCCGTGTTTTCTCATAAAGTGAACTCCAGACCTTTATTCCAACCTCCGGTCTTTTTTCCTTAACCATGCAGTAGGACGCAAGGACGGATGCATGGGGATAGGAATTGGGATATCTTGCAGTGAGGTAAAAGTATCTTGCTGCCTCGTGGTAGTTTTTTGTGTAGAGGTAATGAACAAATCCAAGAACAAACGGTATCTGCCAGAGTTCAGGATTTGCCCACATCCCCTTTTTCAGAAGACTTATTGCATTCTCCACTTCCCTGGCATCATGAGAGAGGAGGAAGGCACCGAAGGTGTATCCCGGGATGAAACGATGGTCTATGGTGGTTAAAACATCAAGGATATGGTAGAGATATCTGAAATCCCTGTCTGAAAACCTGTGTTTTCCATAGTACTGGATGCATTTGAGCCAGACAAAATCCGCCCACAGGTTTTCATATCCCGAACTCACAAAAGATGCAAATTTTCTTCTGGGAAAGTAAAGCAGTTCCTCCTTTCCTTTCCCGGGGAGGTGCTCAAATGCCTCTTTCTCAATGAAGAAAAGCACAACACACAGGAGAATAACCCAGAGCCACCTCATGGGAATTCCCTCCTCTCAAAGAATGCAATGGAAATGAGTAAAAGGACGGTGGAGTAGAGAAGGGAGTAAGAAAAGGCAAGGGGGTAGAGAAGAGGGTCTGTGGGTATCCTGTAAACGAGTTCTCCTTTAATGTTGAAGATGGAAAAATTCGGGAGAACATAGTAAAGCACGTTCATGAGGATTTTGAAGGATGGGATTTTTAAAAATTCTCCAAACTCTTTCAGGAAGGCTGTGGCATGCCCTATGAAGTAGAAAAATAAGGTGAAGAATCCGCTTGAGATTGGTGTTGTGAAACTTGAGAAGAACATTGCAACCGCAATAACCAGGCACGCCTCAAAGAAGAAAAAGTAAAATGCCTTCCATATCTCAGTTACCGGAAAGAGGGTATAGAGTTTGAGGAAGATGGAGAAGAAAACGAAAAGCAAAAACTGTAAAAATCCAACCAGCATAACCTGGCTTGTGTATTTTCCCAGGATGAATTCCCATCTCTTGACAGGTTTTGTAAGAACAAGATAAATGGACTTTCTTTCTATCTCCTCAAAAACAATTCTTGTCCCTATGAAGACAACCACAAGGATGCTGATTATCTCAATGAAGGCAAGCCCAAAATCGCATATTATCTTCCCCCCCTCCCCTGCACCGATGGGGATGAATATCCTGCTTGCAGCAAGGAGGAAAAATCCAAAAACTCCCAGGACCAGCAGGACCTTATCCCTTACGGATTCAAGCCATGTGTTAAATGCTATTGCCCATATTCTTTTCATCTTTCACCTTCTCCATGAAGTATTCCTCAAGTGTAAGGGTATGGGGAACAACGCTTTCTATCTCTCCTCCCCTCTCCATTACAAGTTTCAGTACCCTGTTTTTTTCCTCCTTCTTTCTCACACTCACATACACGACCTCTCCCCTCTCTATAACTCTCATCACCTCAAGGTTATCAAACACCGATGGCTTAACCCCCCTTATCCCTATCTCGTAGTACCTTATCTCCCGCTCCATTATGTGGTCCAGTTCTCCCTCCCCGAGCATTCTTCCCCCAACTATTATTCCAACCCTGTCGCACACAACCTCAACATCGGGAAGGATATGAGAGGAGAAAAGAATGGTCTTTCCCCTTTCCTTAAGGGAAAGTATTATGTCCTTTATCTCCTTTCTCCCAACAGGGTCAAGTCCTGAAAGGGGTTCGTCCAGGATTATGAGTTCAGGGTCGTGGAGGATTGCCTGTGCAAATCCAAGGCGCTGTATCATTCCCTTTGAGTATTTCCCCACCTTTCTGTCCCCTGCATCCCGCAGTCCAACCCTGTCTATGAGTTCCTCTATGTGTCTTTTATCGGTTATCCCGTAAAGTCTTCCAAAGAAGGAGAGGAGTTCAAATCCTGTGAGATGACGGTAGAGGAAGGGATTTTCGGGAAGGAATCCTATATTTTTCATAAGATAAGGGGAGGGAGGATTATTCAAAACCCTCACCTCCCCTTTATCCGCTCTCAAAAGCCCTGTTATTATCTTGAGGCAGGTTGTCTTTCCTGCACCGTTTGGTCCCAAAAGACCGTATATCTCTCCTTTTTTAACCGAAAACGAAAGCCCACGGAGTGCAGGTACTTTTCTCCTGAGAAAGGGAGAACGATAGGTCTTGTATAGTTCCCGGACCTCTATCATCAGAGACCGAGACCCTTACGGAGCTCTTCCCTTATCCCGGGATAGAGAGGAAATGCATCGGTGAGTTCCTTGACCTCTCCCTTCACCTCCTCAATCACATGCTCGTCGTCAGGATGGGTGAGAACCTTATCAATCAATCTTGCTATCTTTTTCATTTCCTCCTCGCGCATTCCTCTCGTTGTCACTGCGGGTGTTCCTATTCTTATCCCGGATGCAACAAAGGGCTTTTCCGTATCAAATGGGATTGTATTCTTATTCACGGTTATTCCTGCCTTATCCAGCAATTTCTCTGCCTGTTTTCCTGTAAGTCCCTTTGATTTCACATCTATAAGAAGAAGATGGGTATCGGTTCCTCCTGCAACCAGCCTCCATCCAAGGCGCTTGAACTCCTCCTCAAATGCCTTTGCGTTTTTCACAATCTGGCGCTGATATTCCCTGAATTCCTCTGTCATCGCCTCCTTGAATGCAACCGCCTTTGCAGCGATTATGTGCATGTGGGGTCCACCCTGGAGTCCGGGGAAGACCGCCTTGTCTATTGCCTGCGCATGCTCCTCCTTGCACAGGATTATTGCACCTCTCGGTCCACGGAGGGTCTTGTGGGTTGTGGTTGTCACTGCATCTGCAATCGGAACGGGATTTGGATGCAATCCTGCAACAACAAGCCCTGCTATGTGGGCTATGTCTGCAACGAAATATGCTCCAATGTCATCGCATATCTCCCTGAACTTCTCCCAGTGGAGGGTTCTCGGATATGCGGATGCACCGGTCATTATGAGTTTTGGCTTCTCCTCCTTCGCCATCTTCCAGAGGGTATCAAAGTTTATCTGCTCTGTCTCACGGTCAACCGTGTACTGGACAGCCCTGAACCACTTTCCGGTAATGCTCACCTTGTGTCCATGGGAGAGATGTCCTCCGTGGGAGAGAGAAAGTCCAAAGAATGTATCCCCTGTCTCAAGGAAGGCTGCATAAACTGCAAGGTTTGCCGGGACCCCGGAGAGGGGCTGGACGTTTGCGTGTTCTGCGTTGAAGAGTTTCTTTGCCCTTTCTATTGCAAGTTTCTCGGCAACGTCAACCCACTCACATCCTCCGTAGTATCTCTTTCCGGGGTACCCCTCTGCATATTTGTTGGTCATGACAGAACCCATTGCCTCCATTACTGCGCGTGAAACAAAGTTTTCGGAGGCTATGAGTTCTATTTTTGAGTGCTGGCGCTCCGCCTCCCGGTAAATTGCCTCTGCTATTTCCCTGTCGGTTTGTATGAGGTGCTTCATTTCTCCTCCTTTCTGTGTATTACCCTTCCCTTCCGGGTTTTTACCCTCACCTCCTCCGGGTATTTTTCATCAAATGCAACTATTGCACGGATTATCTCCTTTTCACTTTTTGCCTGCATTATCATATTCCGGTAGTGCCTGCTCCTGAGAAGCCTTGCAACCTTTGCTATGGTCTGGAGGTATTCTTTCTTTATTCCCTTTGGGGCGGCAATCATTATAACCAGGTGAACGGGCTTTCCATCCATTGAGTCACATTCCTCAATTCCAGGGGTTGAGCGTCCCAGTGCTATTGCAATTTTCTCAACGGTCTCGCTCCTTGCATGGGGAATTGCTATTCCATCTCCTATTGCTGTGGATTCTATACTCTCCCTTTCCTTTATCTTTTTCAGGAATTCTCCCTCATCCTTAACAACGCCATCCTCTTTGAGGACGTGGACCAGTTCCGAAAGAACCTCCTCTTTCGTCTTCCCTTTCACTTCCGGAATGACTCTCCGCTCGTTTATGAGGTTACTCAAAAGCATATGGACCTCCTTACTTTTTGTTTTGTAAAGAATAAAATCTAAGGAAATTTTTGTCAAGGTGACAAAATTTGTAAGAAAAATCGAACCCTTGAACTTTTCCCTTTTTTCTGTATGATAGGGAAAAACAGAAAGGAGGAGAGAATGAGGAAGTATGTTTATTTCTTCGGTGGTGAGCGTGCAGATGGTAATGCAAAAATGAAGGATATACTGGGAGGAAAAGGGGCAGGGCTTGCAGAGATGACAAACCTTGGTGTTCCTGTTCCTCCCGGATTCACCATATCAACCGAGGTTTGCACATACTTCTACAAACATGACTCCTATCCAGAGGGACTTGAGGAGGAGGTGAAGGAGGGAATGAAACACATAGAGAGCATGATGGGTAAGCGCTTCGGAGACCCCGAAAATCCCCTCCTCGTTTCCGTCCGCTCCGGTGCAAGAGTATCAATGCCCGGAATGATGGATACAATTCTCAACCTGGGATTGAACGATGAGACGGTGAAGGGGCTTGAAAAGGCAACAGGGAATCCGAGGTTTGCATACGACTCATACAGAAGATTTGTTCAGATGTATGCAAATGTCGTTCTTGGAGTTCCTCACGATGAGTTTGAGAAACTCCTGGAGGAAAAGAAGAAGGAAAAAGGTGTAAAACTTGATACCGAACTCACAGCAGAGGACTGGAAGGAACTGGTTGTGAAATACAAGGAACTCATAAAGAGCAAGGGGCTCTCATTCCCCGAGACCCCTGAGGAGCAGCTGTGGGGAGCAATAAGGGCGGTCTTCCTCTCCTGGAACAACAAGCGTGCGATTGAATACCGGAAGATTCACAACATTCCTGATGACTGGGGAACAGCAGTCAATGTCCAGGCGATGGTTTTTGGAAACATGGGAGAGGATTCAGGAACGGGTGTTGCATTCACACGCAACCCTGCAACCGGGGAGAATGAGTTCTACGGTGAATATCTCACCAATGCACAGGGTGAGGATGTGGTAGCGGGAATAAGGACTCCTCTCCCGCTTACAAAGCGTCAGAAGACAAGAGAGGATGAGCTCTCCCTTGAGGAGATAATGCCCGAAATATTCCAGGAACTCTGTGAGATAAGGAAAAAACTGGAAAATCATTTCAGGGATATGCAGGATATAGAGTTCACGATTGAAAGAGGAAAGCTCTGGTTGCTCCAGACGAGGACCGGCAAGAGAACCGCACTTGCTGCGGTAAAGATTGCGGTGGATATGGTAAAGGAAGGGCTCATTGATAAGAAAGAGGCAATTATGAGGGTAACCCCAGAACAGATAGACCAGCTGCTCCATCCCATGATAGACCCGAAAGTCAAGGTTGAGCCCATTGCAAAGGGACTTCCAGCATCCCCGGGGGCTGCAACGGGAAAGGTTGTATTTACGGCTGAGGAGGCGGTTGAGGCGAAGGAGCCGGTCATCCTTGTAAGGCACGAGACATCCCCTGAGGATGTTGCAGGTATGCACAAGGCACAGGGAATTTTAACATCCAGGGGTGGAATGACCTCACATGCGGCAGTGGTTGCAAGGGGAATGGGTAAGCCGTGTGTTGTTGGATGCGAGGCAATCGTTGTTGATTATGAGCAGGAGGAGTTCAGGGTTGGTGATGTCACCGTAAAGAAGGGAGATGTCATAACCATAGATGGAACCACAGGAAACGTGATTCTTGGAGATGTTCCAAAGATAGAGGCAGGGGTTACGGATGAATTGAATGAACTTCTCACCTGGGCTGATGAGATAAGAAAACTTGGAGTCAGGGCAAATGCAGATACCCCGCACGATGCATCCCTTGCAAGGAAGTTTGGTGCTGAGGGAATTGGACTTGCAAGAACGGAGCACATGTTCTTCAAGGAGGATAGAATTCCTGCGATGAGGGAGATGATACTTGCAGAGACAGAGGAGGAGAGGAGAAAGGCACTTGAGAAATTGCTTCCCATGCAGCGCGAGGACTTCATGGGGCTCTTCAGGGCGATGGATGGGTATCCTGTTATAATAAGGTTGCTTGACCCACCTCTGCACGAGTTCCTCCCCAAGGAAGAGCGCGCACAGCGTGAACTTGCAGAGCGCATGGGAATTCCATTTGAAAAGATAAAGGAGAAGGTTGAGCAGTTATCAGAACTCAACCCCATGCTTGGATTCAGAGGGTGCAGGCTTGGTGTGGTATATCCTGAGATAACAGAGATGCAGGCAAGGGCGATATTTGAGGCGGCATGCAGGGTTGCGAAGGAGGGGGTGAAGGTTATACCGGAGGTAATGGTTCCCCTTGTTTCCATGAAGGAGGAGATAAAGCTGCAGCGCGAGATAGTGAAGAGGGTTGCAGAGGAGGTGATGGAGAAAGAGGGAATAAGAATTGAGTACATGGTTGGAACGATGATTGAGCTACCAAGGGCTGCAATAAGGGCTGATGAGATTGCAGAGGAGGCGGAGTTCTTCTCCTTTGGAACAAACGACCTCACCCAGACAACCTTTGGATTCTCAAGGGATGACGTTGGAAAATTCGTTCCCTATTACATAGAAAAGGGGCTTCTGAAGCATGACCCCTTCCAGTCCCTTGACCAGTCCGGGGTTGGGGACCTTATAAGGATAGGTATTGAAAGGGGAAGGAAGACAAGACCCGAACTTGAGGTTGGTATATGCGGTGAGCATGGTGGAGACCCTGACTCCATAGACTTCTGCCACAGAGTTGGGATGAACTATGTGAGCTGTTCACCTTACAGGGTTCCGATAGCAAGGCTCGCCGCAGCACAGGCAGCAGTAAGAAACGAATAAGGAGGTGAAATGGGAGAACTTACAAAAAAATACATTGAGGAAGCAGAGAGATACTCTGCACACAACTATCATCCCCTTGATGTTGTTCTGGTAAAGGGAGAGGGTGTGTGGGTGTGGGATGTTGAGGGAAATAAGTATCTTGACATGCTCTCCGCCTACTCAGCCCTGAATCAGGGGCACAGGCACCCCGAGATAGTGAAGGCACTCGTGGAACAGGCAGGAAGAATAACCCTCACATCCCGCGCCTTCCACAACGATAAAATGGGGGCTTTCCTCAAGAAACTCTGTGAGATTGCTGGATTTGAGAAGGCACTTCCCATGAATACCGGGGCAGAGGCGGTTGAGACTGCAATAAAGGCGGCAAGGAAGTGGGGATATCTCAAGAAGAAGGTGGAAAAGGACAAAGCGGAGATAATCGTATGCGAGAATAACTTCCATGGAAGGACGACAACCATAGTGGGATTTTCCTCCGAACCGCAGTACCGATACGGTTTTGGTCCCTTCACCCCAGGTTTCAAACTCATACCCTACAACGACCCTAAGGCACTTGAAGATGCGATTACGGAAAATACCGTTGGTTTTCTCTTTGAGCCGGTTCAGGGAGAGGGTGGGGTTATTGTTCCTGACGAGGGATACTACCGGAAGGTGAGGGAGATAACCAGAAGACACAACGTCCTCCTCATGGCAGATGAAATCCAGACAGGATTTGGAAGAACAGGAAGGCTCTTTGCTCTTGAACACGAGGGAGTGAAGCCCGATATCCTGATAGTCGGAAAGGCGCTTGGGGGAGGTGTTTATCCTGTATCGGCAATCCTCGCGGATAACCACATAATGGATGTATTCACCCCCGGAGACCATGGTTCAACCTTTGGTGGAAATCCCCTTGCCTGTGCGGTTGGAATGGCTGCCCTTGATGTGCTTGTTAAGGAAAAACTTCCTGAAAGGGCGCAGGAACTCGGTGAGTACTTCATGGGAGAACTGAGAAAGATAAACTCCCCTGCAGTGAAGGAGGTAAGGGGTAAGGGATTGCTCATAGGGGTTGAGATAAAGGAAGAGTATGGAGATGCAAGACCCTTCTGCGAACGCCTCAAGGAGCGTGGAATCCTGGCAAAGGAGACACACAAACAGGTGATAAGGTTTGCTCCACCTCTTATTATCAAACGTGAGGAGATAGACTGGGCGCTTGAAAGAATAAGGGAGGTCCTGCTGGAGGTATAATGCTCATAGCACTTATAGTTGCCGGTGTAATAATTCTCTGGTTTGTTCTTACCTATAACTCCCTTGTTGCTTTGAGAAACAGGGTGAGGAACGCATGGCACCAGATAGATGTGCAGTTAAAAAGAAGACACGACCTCATACCCAATCTGGTGAATACCGTGAAGGGATACATGAAGTATGAGCAGGAGACCCTGGAAAAGATAATACAGGCAAGGGCGAGGGCTGTGAGTGCAAAAGAAATGAAGGAGAAAGCAAAGGCTGAGGGTGAACTTTCAGGGCTTTTAACAAGACTCTTTGCCCTCTTTGAGAACTATCCCGAACTCAAGGCGAATGAAAATGTGCTGAAACTCCAGGAGGAACTCACAACAACGGAGAATCAGATAGCATTTGCACGGCAGTTCTACAACGATATAGTGATGAGATACAACACGAAAATCCAGAGTTTTCCATCAAACATCATAGCGGGAATGTTCGGATTCAAACCTGAGGAGTTCTTTGAGATACCCGAGGAGGAAAAGGAGGCACCAGAGGTTGACCTTTCGCTATGAGAAGTTTTTACGAGGTTCAGGCTGCCAATAAAAGAAAAACCGTCCTTTTGTTCCTTGTCTTCATCGGGCTCATAACCCTGCTTGGTTATGTTTTTGATAAGGCCTTCGGGGGAGGGATGGTTTTCCTCCCCCTTGCCTTTATTTTTGCTGTTCTTTACTCCCTTTTTTCCTACTTCAATGGCCACCGGCTTGTCCTTGCCTCTCTTCGTGCAAGGAAGGCAGACCCGAATGTTTACGAGGAGAAGGTTTTGATAGATGTTGTTCATGAGATGAGTATTGCTGCAGGGATTCCAAGACCCAGGGTCTATGTCATCCCTGACCCTGCCCCCAATGCACTTGCAACTGGAAGAAATCCTGAAGATTCATATGTTGCTGCAACGGAAGGGTTGTTGAAGATGCTCAATCGGGAAGAACTCCAGGGTGTTATAGCACATGAAATCTCCCACATAAGGAACTATGATATTCTCACAATGACTCTCGTTGCCTCTCTTGTTGGTGTTATTGCAATACTTGCAAGGTGGATATGGCACAGTTTTTACTGGGGAGGAAGACGCAGGAGGGAGGAGAGAGGAGGGAATGGAATAATACTTTTAATTGCGCTTGTCCTCATGATAATAGCCCCCATCCTTGCAAGACTGCTTGCCCTTGCTGTATCCAGGGCAAGGGAGTATCTTGCTGATGCATCTGCTGCTGAACTCACCAGGAATCCCTTAGGGCTTGCATCCGCCTTGAGGAAGATAGCAGGGTGGAAAAAACCCATGCGCGTGGCAAATGAGGGGACCGCACATCTTTTCATCTCAGACCCCTTCAGGCGAAGCCTGACAGAAAAGGAAAGCCTGCTTGCAAATCTCTTCAGCACCCATCCACCCATACACAGGAGAATAAAACTGCTTGAGGAGATGGCAGGAGGTGGGAGATGATATATCTCTTTTTTCTTCTTCCTCCAGCAGGGGTGGAGGCGTTTGATACACCTAACGATGAGGGAGGGTCCATCACAATAAGGTGGAAGGAGGTTGAGGGGGCGAAGGTTTATCTTATTTACAGGAAAAAAGATACACTTGAACTCATAGGAAAAACATACGATACAGAGTTTTCGGATGATGAGGTTGAGGATGGGGTTGAGTATGTTTACGGAGTAAGGGCAGTTGTGGGGACAGATACATCGGATTTTGCATTTTCCCCTCCTGCAGCTGCATCACCCCAGTTATTTGATACCTCAAAACTCAACATATTCTTTGCGGTTTTTATCTATCTTTTTTTCATAGTTTACTTTGTAAGGGCTGCAAGGGGGAGGACCCTGTTTATAAGAAGAATAGCAGGACTTGATGCCCTTGATGAGGCGGTTGGAAGGGCAACCGAGATGGGAAGACCAATACTTTATGTTCCAGGTCTTTCAGGGATGGGAGATGTTGCCACAATTGCAGCAATAAATATCCTGAAGCCTGTTGCGAAGAAGGCTGCGGAATATGAAACGCCGATAATTGTCCCAAACTGTGGCCCGATTGTTATGACAGTTGCACAGCAGGTTGTGAAGGAGGCATATCTTGAGGCAGGCAGACCCGATGCATACCGGGAAGACAATGTATTTTTCCTCACCGATTCCCAGTTTGCCTATGCTGCTGGTGTTGATGGAATAATGATGAGGGAGAGGCCTGCAACGAATCTCTTTATGGGTATGTTCTATGCTGAGTCCCTGATTCTTGCTGAGACCGGTAATATGACAGGGGCAATACAGATTGCCGGGACTGATGCTGTTGCCCAGTTGCCTTTCTTCATAGCCGCATGTGATTATACGATAATTGGTGAGGAGCTTTATGCCGCGAGTGCATATCTTTCACAGGACCCGAAACTCGTTGGCTCACTCAAGGCACAGGATGTGAGCAAGGCTATACTCATGATTATGATGCTTCTCGGGACGGTTCTCTCCATTTTCGGGTTACCTGTGATCTTGAACCTCTTCAATACGATGTGACCCATGGAAGATGTGATAAAGAAACTCATTGAACATGGAATAAACCCATCCTATCACAGAATAAGAATTCTTTCCTATCTTCTGGAACACAAAAAGAACATCCCAGTGCGGATATGATATACCGCGCTCTGATAAAGGAAATCCCTACCCTTTCAAAGACAACGGTTTACAATACCTTAAATCTTTTTGTGAAAAAGGGGCTTGTCATTCCGATTGCCATTGATGAACAGGAGACCAGGTTTGATATAGATACCGAACCCCACGGGCATTTTCTCTGTGTTAAATGCGGAAGGATTTACGATGTTGGAAAGTGTTCTGCGCTTTTTGACAAGAATGAGATAGACGGACACAAAATACTTGAGTGCAGGGTTTATCTCAGGGGGATATGCAGAGAGTGTTTGAAAAAGCAGTAATTGTATCCATTGCTATTTCCCTTGTTTTCTTTTTCAGAATGGTCCCTTCTGCTGTGCTTGATTTAAAATTTACAGGATGGGAAAAAGAGAAGGCGCTGAAGTATATCCTTGAAAGATGCGGACATGGAGATGTTTTAGAGATTTATGAAAGGATAAAAAGGGTGGAAAAAGGAAATTTTCTCGTGCTTATGCCTTACGGATGCACTGATAAAATGCGTAATATTATTTGGAGGCTGAATTATATAACTTTTCCCGATCATAGCTATCTTCTTCCCTTAACCCCTGCAGGGGTTGATGATATTAGGTGGTGGAAAAGGGAAAAAATTGAATATCTTTTCCTTTTTACCGGAGAAGACGCAGTTTTCATTCCCCGCTCTGTATTTTTTAAAAACCTCCTTCCCGTGGTTATGCATCCTGAGACTCTTTCATCCCCACCACTTATCAAATGGAAAGGGGGGAAAAGAGGTATAATCCACGTAACCGATGAACACTGGTCCCTGGGTATTTTGTCAAAACCTTTCTCAGGGGTCGAGGAAGTCATCAACGGCTTACCTCTCCCGGAAGATATGTGGGAGAGAATACCTGAAGGGCAGAGAATGTACTGGTGTATCTTCTCACCGGATTTCCTGCACAAAACACCCTATGTTCCTCTGGTGAAGGTGAGATGATTATTTTTTATCTTTTTATCTGGCTCTTTTCCTTTTTCTGTCTTGGCAGTCTTATCCTCAGAATCGTTCTTCCTGAGGAGAAGGAGAACATAAAAAATGCCCTCTCCATACCTCTGGGTGGAGGGGTGTTTTCTCTTTTTGTATGGCTTTTTCTGTTTCTCTTTCCGGGAAGAGAATGCATTCCCATTTTTGTGGTATCTCTTTTTTCCATTCTTTCCTGGATTTCTGTAAATTTAATACCCAGGGCAAAGAAACCGCATGTGATTTTTCGCCCCGTATGTTTTATCCTGGGGACAAGCGTTCTTCTTTCTGTTTTGCAGGCGCTTCCCTTTCCTGTCTATCGCCATGATGCCATGGTGATATGGGCGTTCAAGTCCAAGGTATTCTTTTATGAGGGAGCAAGGGCACTGTTTCATCCCTGGAGGGTTGCGGCACATCTTAGATACCCATGGCTTGTGCCTCTCCAGCAATTTGCCTTTTACAGACTTGCAGGGTGCGTTGATGATAGAAGCGTTATGATTCTTTTCCCTTTTTACTGGTTTTCTCTGCTTTATCTTTTGTGGGCAATAATGAAGGAAGAAAATAGGTTGCTTCTTTTGGCCTTTTTTGCATTTCTCCCTGTTTATTTCAACTCCGAGGCAAGAATAAGTTCCGGATACATGGCTCTTCCCCTTTCCCTTTACTTTCTTTCCACACTTTATATGACTGTAAAATTTGATGAAACAGGAAAATCACGATATCTCTTTCTTGCGTCTTTATTTTCCTTCTTCTGTCTTTTTACAAAGGATGAAGGCATTCTTCTCCCATTTTTTATTATCTCCTATTTCATCATGAAAAGAAGGAAAAAACATCTCTGCCTTTTCCTTTTACCTTTTTGTCTTCCTTCCCTGGTATGGTTTCTTATCAGGATTAGAATCCCTGGAAGGATGGATGCCCATTATCTCCTTTACCTGATTTATCTTCCAGGCAATCTTTACCGGATACTCCGGATATTGTGGGAAGGGATAAAGGAAATGTTAAATCCGGTAAGGTGGTCCCTTTTCTTCCCCATTGTTTTTTCTCTTATGTTTTTAACACGCCACAGGCTCTTAAATTCCTTCATGAAAATCCCTGTGCTTTTTTCCATCTTTTACCTTTGCTTTTCATTTTTTATCTTTTTGATACCTCCATGGGCTCACTATTCTGAACAGATGAGGGTTACATTCTACCGGTTCCTGATGCACATTGCCCCATCACTCCTCTGGATTACCTCTTATTCTTTCCACTATCTCGGGAAGTCTCCTCAGGAGAGAGGCGACCCTCAACCATTTTCTATGGGGCATGGGAGGGAAACCTGAAATATGTTCTCCTTTCTTTACCCTTCCAAAAACCCCTGCCTTTCCGTAAATTACTGCCCCGTCTTCAATAATGGTATGGTCTCCAATACCTGCCTGTCCTGCAATGATAACATTTTTTCCGATTCTTGCACTTCCGGCAATGCCAACCTGGGCAACAATGATTGAATTTTCTTCTACAAGAACATTGTGGGCTATGTGAACCAGGTTGTCTATCTTTGTCCCTTTTTTTATCCTGGTTTCTCCAAAGGTTCCCCTGTCTATGGTAACATTTGCACCTATCTCCACATCGTCCTCTATAACGACTTTTCCCCTCTGGGGAATCTTTATCCACTTTTTTCTTTTTATGTATCCAAAACCATCACTCCCTATCACTGTTCCCGAATGAATTATAACATTTCTTCCTATAATCGTTCCATCCAGGATGGAAACCCGGGGATAGATTATGCTCCCATCCCCTATCTCAACGTTTTTCCCTATATAAACAAGTGAGCCTATTTTAACATTTTTCCCTATCCTTGTGTTTTCTCCAACAAAGGAAAACTCCCCCATAACAGTTCCCTCTCCTATGGATGCGGATGGGGAAACGAAAAAATTTTTCCCCGGAGGAAAATAGAATTCCTGGGGAAAGAATTTTTCTATAGCCTTTATAAAAGAAAGATACGGGTCCTTTACTTTTATGAGATTTTTTCCCTCTATTTTAACATCGGATGGCACGATCAAACACGCTGCCTCACTTTTCTCTGCAAGTTTTACATATTTTCCCTCCGCAACAAAACTTATATCCCCCTTTTTTGCATCCTCAAGGGATGAAAAACCATAAATTTCTACCTCCGGGTCGCCGGAGACCTCTCCCTTCAAAAATTCTGCTATTTCCCTTATTTTCATTTAAACAGAACCGCTATTTTCCCTGCTATCTCGTTGGTGAGTGCCTGGAGAGTCTTTAACTCCTCTCCCTCAACCGTTATTGTTTCCTCCTTTACCTTCTTCCCCTCCTTCTTATCATAAACCCTGTAGGTCACTGTGATTTTTTCCCCTTCCTTTTTCACCCCTCCTGTAACAAGCACCCTTATCTCAGAAAAGGCACCAACCATTTCAACTGCCTTGTTTTCGTCTTCATAGAGTTCATCCTCTGTTGATACTCCAGCCTGCGCCTTTGCGGTTAGGTAGTCGTTTGTTTTTCCCTGTTTGAACCCCGCATTTTTCAATGCCGAGATTATGAGATTTGCAATCCTTTCTCCAAGATTCTCCGCAATTGCCTCACTGTTTTCGTTCTTGAACTCCACAACCCAGAACTCAACCTCCTCAACCTCCTCTGCTCCGGCATATTCCCTGTTGAGTTCCTCAAGAACCCTGTCCGTCAAATCAAGCCCTTCTTTTGCATAAACAACAGCCCCCGATGCTATGTCAAGAATAACGGTAAATCCTTCATTTTCTCCTATGGTCTGGAGGATGTTCTGTATCTTTTCAATGAGAGGTCTCATTATCTCCTCATTTCTCTTTTTTGCAAGCCCCTCAGGCCCCCATATCTCCTGTAAAAACTGCTCATACTCACGCTGTTTCTCCTCTATCTCCTTCATCCTTCGGAGCCTTGCCTCCTCAGAAAGC
This sequence comes from bacterium, assembly GCA_029258725.1. GTDB lineage: Bacteria > Hydrothermota > UBA3072 > JAPDKE01 > JAPDKE01 > JAPDKE01. The sequence goes on from JAPDKE010000009.1 coordinate 43,918, forward strand.
ATTATGCTCTGTGCCTCAAGTTCACGCTGCATCTGTTCTATCTCCCTTCTCATCTCCTCAGCCTTGCGCTGCCACTCCCTTACTTCTTTCTCATACTGGCGCTGGAGCTCTGCTATTCCCTTGTATTCCTGGAGGATTCTTCCTGAGTCTATGTATCCTATCTTGACTTCCTGTGCAAGCAGGAAAAGCATTGCAATCATGTTACCTCCTTTTTTACCATCTTTCCCGGAACCTCATGCCGAGAAAGATGCGGTGGATGTATTCCTCATCCGCCTTTATCACCCTGTATCCTGCAAAGATTTCATGTTCTCCAACAGGGAAAAGGAAACCGGTGCCAGCCTCAATCATGTCCTTTCTCTTTTCAAACCCGACTATAAATCCTTTAAATCCGGCTCCCAGCCCGGTTTCATCAGGGGTGAGATGAAAGAGGAGGGAAAAATCTCTGTATTTCAAAGATAATCCTGCATTCCAGTCAATTTCCTCTCCCACAGTCGCAACCATTCCCACATCAACCCATGGAAAACTGAGAAGGATTCCAGGGGTTATCCACAGCCAGGAGGAATCTTTTCTTGTCGTGTCCGCATAATCCCTTCCAAGGGAGGAAAGCATGTCAATGTAAATCTCATCCTCCCTTGAGAGTTTAACATACTTTAAAGCAACACCACAGGAAAAGAATCCCTTTCTCCAGCCTGAGAAACCTGCAAAGGAAATCCTTTCTCCCTTTCCCCTTGAGAACTGAAGAAGGGTATCCCTTTCAAAGCACAGTGTATCTCCAAGCACATAGGAATACGCAAAATCCCTTTCCTGAAGCATGTAAAATCCTCCAAATAGCTCCAGAGGAAGAGGAATTTCAATCCCTATGGATGGGATTCTGGTTCCACGAGCGCATGAGGAAAAACCATAGAAAAAGAGGGAGGTGAAGGAGGTGGAGTCTCCTGGAGGAATGGCAGGATTTATCACAAATTCACCCTTGAGGGCAGGAGATTCAAGTATGAATCCGGTAAGGTTCCCTGAACCCAGGGGTTCTCCTTCAGGTGTTTGAGAAAGATGGGAAAGGGAGACAAGCAAAAGTATCATCGCTCCTCCTCCGGAATGTATATAAGGTAAAGGAACATGGAATCGACCTCTATTTCCTCCTTCCATGCATCATCGAGTTCGTTCTGCACCCTTATCGTGAATCCTTCAAGGCTGTCCTTTATTGCATGGTAAACATTTATCTCGCTTTCTCCTTCCTCTATCGTTCCGGTATGATATCTTTCATCTCCCCATATCTCAACCGGAATTGAAACAGAGTCAGGAGTGATAACAACAAGACCTGCATGGAGCATTGCCTTGAAGGGCGGGATTTCAGGCTTGTGGATGTAAACCCTGAATGGAACACCTTTCCCAAGGACCAGTCCTGAAAGCGTATCCTCTCTTCCCTCAAGGTCTATAAGGTATGCATCCTGTGAGGGATGGAAAGTCTCTTTATCATCACCATGAAAGGCAAGAAGGCTCCTTTCTTCTATTCTGAGAAATGTATTGGAGAGAACAGCAAATCCATATTCAAAAAGTGATGAATCAACCACAATTTTTACTGAATCTTCACCACTTAAACTCACTTCCCTGTACACCTCACCCATAAGGGCTGTATCACTCCAGGAGAGGGAGGTATCATGCCATTCTCCCTCAAGTTTTTTCAGGAAAAGGCTTCCATTTACCGGTTCAGCGAATTTAAATTCAAGCAAAAGACTGTCATAATGGATTGTATCCAGGTCAAAGTCAATGAATGCTATTGCATGGTATCCATTCTTTTCACCGCTAAGAAGAACTGAGGATGCACCGGTGAAGGGAATAAAGGAGTATGAGTAAAAAGAATCAACGGGTATCACAACTTCCTGCACCTCATAGGGTTGTGCCTCAGGGGAACTTTCACCCGTGCAGGAGAGGAGAACGAGTAATATCAGAGCACAAACCCTAACTGGAAGTGGGGCTGCCATTTCTCCTCCTTTGCGTCTATTCCATATCCAAGGTCAAATCCCATGATTCCCATCATGGGAAGTTCAATCCTTATTCCTATCCCAACCCCTCTTTTCAGGTCCGAGAACTTCGCATCCAGGAAGGATGGGAATGCCCCTCCTGCATCAAAGAAGGCAAGGGCATAGGCTGTTTTTGATATGTTTCTGTGTATCTCAAACGTGAATACAAATGCACTCTTTCCCCCTATAACCCATCCCCCCTCAGCCTGCCCTATGCTCCTGTCCGGGTATCCCCTCACACCCCAAACCCCGGAACCTCCAGGAACAAACCACTCATTCAAGGGAGGCTCCTTACCCCCAATTCCTGCAAGTATTCCTATTCTGTATCTCACAACCGCAACCCAGGATGGGAGAAACTCTGCAAACCACCTCTGTTCCAGAACATACTTCTGATAGGCAATCTCTCCTCCGAGCCATCCTCCTGCAAACTCCGGTAAAAACTCGGTATAACTTCCCCTGCTTGCTCCCATGTATGTGTTTCTTGAATCCCTTACAATGGAGAAGGATATGGAACTCTTCCACTGCCATCCCTCATGAGCCTGACTTCTTATCCATGGACTTATGGAGGAGGTATCAACATTCTCTCCAAGAACGACCTTTACCTCTTCAAGGGTATAGGTTGCGCTTATCCTGTAATCCTTTGGGGTGTAAAGCCTCTTCCCAAGCCTTATCCTTCCCCCTATCTCTCCATATTCATAATAATCGTAAGTTCTGTAGGTATTAAACAGGTCAAAACCAACACTTGTTGGAACATCAAATAGATAGGGCTCAAGGAATCCGAAACTGTAATCCTTTATCTTCTTGCCCCTCTGGACGGTAAGCCTCACAAGCTGTCCCCTTCCAAGGAAGTTGGGAACGGAAAGGGAAAGATTGAGTGCAAGCCCTATATCCTCTGAATAACTTGCACCTGCAGAAAAAGAGCCGGTCTGCTTTTCCTTAACCGTAAGGACCAGGTCAACGGAATCCTCATGCTGTCTCATATCAACCTTTATGTCCTCAAAGTATCCAAGCCTGAAAAGCCTATACTGGCTTTCTATGAGTTTTTCGCGATTGAAGAGGTCTCCTGGATAAATAAGCAATTCCCTTCTTATAACCTTATCAAACGTCTTCGTGTTTCCTTTAATATCAATGAATCTCACATAAACCGGAGAACCTTCTTGTATTCTGAAAATTACGTTTATTGTGTCCTTTTTTATCATCTCCTCAGGGAATATGTTTGCATACAGGTATCCCCTGTCAGAATAAACAGAATACATATCCCTTATTGTTTCCTCAAATTTTTTCCGGTTGAAAATTTCGCCTTTCTTCCATTTTATCTTTTTCCTCAGTATGTCTTCTGGAATTTTCTCCATTCCTTCAAGTACTGCATCTCCAAAATAGTATTTCTTCCCCTCGCTTACCCAGTAGTCTATCTCCACCCATCCCTCCTCAATCTCGTTTATCTTAAATGAGTCAACCCTTGCTTCAGGAAATCCGTGTTCTCTGTAATAATCCTCAATTTTCTTCACATCTTCCTCAACCGCCTCTTCATTCAGGTTTCCCCTCCTCCACCAGTTCTTTTCGTGGTTGGTGAGCAATTTTTTGAGTTTCTTCTCCGGAATGGATTCGTTTCCATAAAACTTTATCTTTTTCACCCTTAACTTCCTTCCCTCGTGAACCACAAATGTAACCTTCACTGCCCCCTCAAGTTCTTCTTTCCTCACCTCAACCTCTGTCCCATGGAATCCCTTTTCTTTATAGATTTCTTTTATGTTCCTGACCGCATCGAATATGTCCTTTTCAGAAATTATCTGTCCCTCAATGAGTTTTATCTTCTTTTTCAATTCCTTTTCCTTTATTTTTTTCACTCCCTCAAGTTTCCACTCAAGGAGCATGGGATTTTCTTTAACAACTATCCATATCCTTGCACCCCCTCCTTCCCTTTCTGCCTCCAGTCTTACATCGGAGAAAAGCCCGAGCGCATACACATTCTTTATTGCCCGCTCACTTTTTCTTTCCGTCATTATCTCCCCTATCCTGAGACCGGAGGCAGAAATCACAAGGGAGGTATCGGTCCGTTCAACCCCCTTTACGCATACATCAACTATTACTTCTCCATAAGGAAAGAGAGCGAGAATCCATATCATGCCCTGATAATATCACAAACTGTTTCCTTGTCAACAGGAAACCTATTCCATCTCCACATTTTTGAGATAATCAAGGGCATTCTCTTTTTTTTCTCTTATTTCGGTATAAAGGGTAAGGTAGAAATCTATGGTGGAGCGTATCCCCTCGCAGTTTTCTTTTTTCCTCTCTCTTGAGAGTTCATTTCCCTTTTTTGCAGCAATGAAACAAGCATTGCAGAGTCTTACAGCCCAGCAATTCAGACACTCATCACTTATCTCAATAAATCTTTTTATGAGATTTTCCACTTTCTCTATGTCTATCCCCCTCTCCACATCCCCGATGGGGAGCCTTTCCCCCATTTTTTCACAGATGTAAAACTTTCCATCGGTGGATACAAAAAGCCTTCTTTCTCCAGGAAGGCATATACCGTTGGGATAGTGGTAAGGAGGAAGAGGGGTCATCTCTCTTTTATGAATGAGTATAAGATTTCCATCAAAAAGTCCATTTAAGAATGCAGAGCGTCTGCCCGAGGTTATGAGTTCCACAAATCTATCCTTTGCCTTCTCAAAGTTCTTTATCTTCATCTCCTCCAGCTCCTCACGCTTCCATCCTTCAAAAAAGGTGGTATCATTCTCATCAACCAGACTCACCACTATAGAGGAGGTTTCAGGGAATAATTCAAAGGAGGAAAAGAAATCATCTATGGCAAGTAAATCGTACGGAGGTGCTATGGTGACTATAAATCCCACGCAGGTGTTGAAGTATTCTTCGTCCTTCTCCCTTATTCTTCTCAGGGTCCTTACCACATCCCTGAAGGTTCCCTCACCATTTGCCTTTACCCTGTACCTGTCGTGGATTTCTTGCGGACCATCAAGACTTACCGAAAAGAACACCCTGTTTTGCACAAGGAAGTCAAGCATATCATCAGGAAGGTATACACCATTGGTGGTAAAATTGAATCTTACATCCGGTCTTCTCTCCTTTGCATAAAGCACACTTTTCCTCAATACTTCTGGATTGAGCATGGGCTCTCCTCCATAAAATGTGATGAACGGTCTTTTCTCCTTTGTGGCATTTTCGAGAAAATAGTCTATTGCCCTTCTCGCCACATCCCATGGCATCATTTTATCCGAATGGGTTCTCTCATAATAATAACTTCCAGAATAAACGCAGTACCTGCATCTCAGATTGCATTTCTCTGTTAGATTGAGAATAAGCTGCCGCAGATTTTTCAACCTTTCCGGGATGGTCTCAAAGGGAAATTTAAGACCCTTGAGGGGAGAGTGGGAAAATAAACCTGATTTTTTTGCATTTTCTATTGCCTCTTCTGCCTCCTTCAGCTTCTCAGGAGCATAACCTGCCTTTTCTCCTCCAAGTATGTCCCATACAATCCTGTCAACCTGGAGGATTTTATTTGTGCAGGTATCGTACACGTAAAAATTATTTTTTGTTTTAAATCTGTGGATGAGCATGGGAACTTAAAAGGGGGAGGTCTGCCTCCCCCTTCCTTTTAATTGCCGTGGGAAAGTCTTGCAGACCCGATGTACTGGGTCATGGAAAGAAGATGTTCATTCCTGCATCCCATAATACAGACGCATCCACAATCCACCTTCTTGGTTCCGCCATTCCCCTCAAAGACCTCTCTTATCATCCATCCACCTCCTTTTTATGGGTTTTTGAAAAGTATATCATGAGAAACCCTGTCTGTCAACCCTGAAATTCCCTTCCTGAAACATATGTTGAAACAAGACGAGAAAGAATGTAAATATGGGATATCCCTCCCAGAATAACCATTGCAAGAAATGGACGGTTGAAGATCGCCCCCAAGAATATTCCAAAGAGCCTGAGGTCCCTCTTTGTCAGTTTATCAAAAGGACCGGATGGAATGGGAACACCATATCTCAGTGCGTATTCTTTTCTGGTATAACTTGCAAGGATAAATCCTGTTACAGCAACTGCACATCCTATCCATGCAAGGGGGTGAGGGTTTACAAGCCAGTATCCATAGGTCACACCAAGTGCTATTGCCATATCGGCATACCGGTCCAGGAGAGTATCAAACCATGCGCCAAATCGGGATGATTGCATCCTCAACCTTGCTATTTCTCCATCACATCCATCCACTATGGAGGCTAACTGAACAAGGATTCCAGCAAAAAGGGTCCAGAGATAACCCTTTACTCCAAAGAGAAACGCACCAGCAAGTGCGATAACAAAACTTATAACACTTATTGTATTCGGAGTAATTCTTGTGTTCACGAGCCATCCTGAAATGCGGGTTGATATTTTCCGGTTCAGAAATCTGGATATATATCCATCCTCACCCTTGGTGGAAATACTCTCAAGAACCACCTTTCTTGCATGGTCAATGCTTTCAGGAGTATCCAGGTCAAACCACATTCTCCCATCCATCTTCACAGCCTTTATTCTTTTTTTACCTGCAAGGAACCTGACTCCTGCAGATAGTGAATACTCCCCTTCCTCCGCAGCCTCCTCAAGTGCTATGGTGAAATCGGGAAGACAGTAAAACAATCCCATGTCTATTCCATTGAAATTCTCAAGTTCCTTTCCTATATCCACGATATTGTCTCCCCTGAGTTTCACCTTGGTTGCATCCTCCAGGTCAAAGACCCAGTCTTTTCTTGGATCAACTGCAAGCAGGGATGTTCCTGACTCCATCGCCCTTTCAACAAATGTTTTGACTATTTCAGGGTCAAACACATGGTCACACATAAGCAATATAAATGGCTTTTTGAGGCGCCTCAATGCGGCAAGAACGGATGTTCCATTCCCTCTTTCCCAGTTCGGATTTTCTATCACCTCTATTGGAACCCTGTACTTCTTTTTTAACTCCTCAACATGCTTTTTGACCATTTCTTTTTTATATCCCACAACCACATAAAATTCCCTTATCCCCGCACGCATGCATGTTTTTATAGCCCTCTCCAGGAGGGTCAATCCAAGATATCGTGTGAGTGGTTTGGGAATACCGCCATTTCTTTTTCTTAATCTGCTCCCCATCCCCGCTGCAAGAATCACGGCAGGAGGGGGGGTCTTTTTTAAAACGCACGATACTTTTTTTCTTTTATCTATCCCCATTACACCACGCATGGTCCACCTCACAGGAAAAATCCACCTGAAATGAAAAAGGTATAAATCTATATATAATTTAATCACAAATCTGGAAATGTCAAGTTGACTTTTTGATTGACAATCATCTCTTTTAAAAATATACTCTCCATGTGAGGGTTTATCTTGCACTCGGGTCAAACCTCGGGAAAAGGGAGGAGTTTATAAGAGAAGCGATAAAAAAACTTGAGAAACTGGGTAAACTGAGATGCTCCTCCATTTATGAAACAGCCCCATGGGGAGTAAAGAATCAACCCCATTTCTTAAATGTGGTATGCGCACTTGAAACCTGGCTTTCCCCACAGGAGCTATTGAATGAAATAAAAAGAATAGAAATAAGATTGGGGAGAAAGGAAAGGGAAAGATGGGGCCCCAGGGAGATAGACATTGATATTCTTCTTTATGAAGACAGGATTGTGGAAAATGAAAACCTCAGGATTCCCCACCCTCACCTCCGTGAAAGAAGATTTTTCCTGGTCCCTCTCTGCGAGATTGCCCCGGATGTAAAAGACCCGGTAACAGGACTCACTGCAAGAGAACTGCTTGAAAAATGCGGGGATACAGGAGAAGTTAAACCATGGTCCCATATCGTTTTATAGCAGTTGAAGGACCCATAGGGGTTGGAAAGACCACCCTTGCAACCCTTCTTTCCGAAAGAATAAAGGGAAAACTTGTGCTTGAGGAGGTTGATGAGAATCCATTTCTTCCTCTTTTTTACCAGGACAGGAAAAGATATGCATTTGTAACCCAGATATTTTTCCTTCTTTCAAGATATAACTCCCTCCTTGAGGTGAACCAGCGAGACATCTTTTCAAAAACGGTTGTTTCTGATTACTTCTTTGAAAAGGACTGGATATTTGCCCATATCAATCTTGATGAAAGAGAACTCATACTCTACCGGAAGATTTACGAAATCCTCTCCTCCCACATTCCCTCTCCCGACCTTGTTATTTACCTCCAGGCAGGGGTTGATACCCTCATTAAAAGAATAAAAAAGAGGGGAAGACCATATGAGATGGAAATGGACCCGGAGTATTTAAAAGCACTCATAGGTGCATACAATGAGTACCTGTACCACTACACCAAATCGCCCATCCTGATGGTGAATGCAGAAAACCTTGATGTTGTGGGAAACCCGGAATTGCTTGACAGGATAATAGAGGAGATAAAAAAGCCCTTCACGGGAAAAAGATACCTTTCTCTGGAGCTATGAGAATCGTTGAAAAGAAAAAAGAGATGCAGCGTATAAGTGAGGAACTGAGAAAAGAGGGGAAGATAATCGGGTTTGTCCCCACCATGGGCTATCTGCATGAGGGTCATCTCTCCCTCGTTGACATTGCAAGAAAAAACTCGGATGTTGTTGTCGTGAGCATATTTGTCAACCCAACCCAGTTCGGTCCCAACGAGGACTATGAGGAGTATCCAAGAGACCTGGAAAGGGATAAAAAACTGCTTGAGGAGAGGGGATGCGATATTCTCTTCTATCCATCGGTTGAGGAGATGTATCCTCCGGGATTCAGGACAGAGGTGCATGTTAAGGAATGGAGCGAGGTTTACTGTGGTGCATCAAGACCGGGACACTTTAAAGGTGTTACAACCGTTGTGATGAAACTCTTCCACATAGTAAAACCCCATCTTGCGGTATTTGGTGAAAAGGATTTCCAGCAGTTAAGGATTATAGAGAGAATGGTTGACGACATGGATATGGATATAAAAATAATTCCCGGGAAGATAATAAGAGAGAAGGATGGACTTGCAATGAGTTCAAGGAATACATATCTTTCCCCGGATGAAAGGAAAAGGGCGACGGTTCTTTACAGGGCACTTGTTTATGCAAGGGAAAGGATAAAGGAGATGGAAAATCTTGATGAACTGAAAAAAGAGATGAGGGAGATGATAGAGCGTGAGGGAGGGGAGGTTGACTACATAGTCTTTATAGACCCTGTTACCCTTGAAGAAAGAAAAGAGAAAAAGTCACCCATGAGGTGCCTGCTTGCCGTGAGAATGGGGAAGGCAAGGCTGATAGACAACATGGAGATTCTATGATTTTCCTTTTATCCTTAACCCTTGAGGCAGGGATGGGATGGGGTGAAAGATACTTCCCTCCGGGGGAGTTTCTGAAGGTATCTTTTGACAGACCTTTCCCTCTTTCTCTCTCCCTTCATCACCATACCTCCTCCAGCACTTCTTTCTTTCGCCTTCCCTTCACCGGAGGATATGGGTTGAAATATAAAAATCTCCGGGTTGAGGCAGGGGGAGGTGGATTTCTTTACATGCTTGAGAGGGAAAACATGAGAAAATGGGGGTTTCTCCCTCTTTTTTACCTCTCAGGAGGTCTTTATCCACGGGAAAAAATCGTGCTTAAAATAACCCTGGAGGAGAGACTGGATGGGACACTGGCACCGGATTTTATGGCTTTCTCTTTTGGTATTGAGCTGTAATAAAGCATTCTACGGGGACTACTTTCCCCTTAAAGAGGGGAAGTGGTGGAAGTATGAAAAAGAGGGAAGGGTCCTCAGGATAGAGGTGTGGAGTGAGCAGGATTCCATTTATCAGGTCCTTTTTGGGAATGAATTCAGGGAGTTTGTGAAACTCAGAGATGCTGTGCTTGAAAAAAAGGAAATAAGATTTTTCCATGAGGGGGATGTCTACAATGCAGGAACATGCATCTTCACCTTTCTCAGGCTTCCTTTAATGGATGAAGACAGGTGGAAGGAGGAAATATCCCTTGATGTGGGATACCCCCCGGTTCCATTTACCCTGGAAAGAGAAAGCCAAATCATGTGGGTTGGGGAATTCAATGGATATAATGACGTATACATGCTTGTTATAACCGAGCGGGAATCTCTTCCTTCCTCCACCGAGGAAAGGCACGATACCCTTTACCTTGCCCCTGATGTTGGAATCGTGGAATTCAATGGATGGGGGCTTACCGAATGGGGAGACTGATTCTTTCGGTTATCATATTCCTCTGCGTTTACATCTCCTTTGCGGTTGTAAGAGAAAAAAGATTCTTATGGGTGTGGGGAGGTATAATTTTGCTTTATCTTTTAAGAATCATCTCCCCGCTTGAATCCATAAGACTTGTGAACTGGAATATAATCGGGATATTTGCAGGGACCCTGCTTGTTGCAGAACTGCTTGTTGAATCAGGACTTCCATCTGCCGTTGCCTCCTTTCTTTCAAGAAAGGCAAAAAATGTGGGATGGGCAATTCTTTATCTTTCAATCCTTTCGGGTTTTGTCTCCTCCTTTACGGAAAATGTTGCAACCGTGCTTCTGCTTGCCCCCATTGCCTTTGAACTTGCAAAAAGAATGAAGGTGTCCCCGGTTCCATTCCTTGTCAGTATAAGCATAAGTTCAAACCTTCAGGGAACGGCAACCCTTGTTGGAGACCCCCCCTCCATTATCCTTGCGGATTTCTGCAAACTCACCTTCAACGATTTCTTTTTCCTGCATGGAAAACCCGGAATATTCTTTGCTGTTGAGATAGGGGCTCTTTTTTCCTTTCTTTATCTCTATTATGTTTTCAGAAAATACACCGAAAAGGCAGGGGAAATGGAAAAAAAGAAAATTGAGGATGTTTTCCCCATCATTCTATTCTGCGGACTCATCGCCTTCCTTGTTCTTGTGTCCTCCAGAAGAGAAATGTTTGAGAAGATTGGTGGATTGGGAACCATGCTTTTTGGATTGCTGGGGGTTCTTGTAAGGGGAAGGGATGGGAAGGTTCTTAAGAGATTTGACTGGGAAACCCTCCTCATACTCTGCGGAATTTTTATCCTGGTTGGAACGCTTGAAAAAGTCGGGGCAATTGAGCTTGCAGCCCGGAAACTTGGAGGTTTCACGAAAGGAAGTGTCTTTTTAACATACCTTTTGCTCGTCGTTGCATCGGTTGCATTCTCCGCCTTTATTGATAATGTTCCCTATGTCACGGCCATGATTCCCGTTGGTATGGAGATGGCAAATACCCTGGGAATGGAACCATATCTTTTTGCCTTCGGAATTGTTATAGGTGCAACCGTTGGGGGAAACATAACCCCAATAGGTGCATCTGCGAATCTTGTTGCCTTCGGACTCCTGAGGAAAAAAAGATACAATATAACCTTCCTTGACTTCGTGAAACTCGGGCTTCCCTTCACCATCCTTGCCGTCGGTTCTGCATGTGTATTCTTATGGTTTGTATGGAGGTGAGAAATGGAGATAAAAAGATATGTTCTGGGAGACTTCCTTGCAAATGGATATCTTTTAATATCCGGGGATGAGGCGGTTTTTATTGACCCCGGTGAGGAAAGGGTGGTTGAGGAGGTAAAAAAACTGGGAATAGAGATAAAGGCAATAATAAACACCCACGGCCACATTGACCACATAGAGGGAAATGAGGTTTTGAGGGAGGCATTCGGGGCTGAACTCTACATCCACCGTCATGATGTTCCATTTCTCTCGGACGCAACCCTCAACCTGTCCTCCATTCTCGGAAAGCCAAAAATCTTCTCCCCCCCAACCCGCATACTTGAGGGAGGAGAGAAAATAACCCTGAACGACGAGGAACTTTTAATTCTCCACACTCCAGGACACACCCCCGGAAGCATAGCCATAGTTGGGGATGGATTCATATTCACAGGAGATACAGTATCCAGTGAGGGAATAGGGAGAACGGACCTCTTCATGGGTTCGTTTGAGGAACTCAAAAAGAGTCTGAGAATGCTGTTTGACCTTGAGGATGACCTTCTTGTCTATCCCGGACATGGTGAACCTGCATACTTAGGGGAGATTAAAAAAATAATAAAAGGGGTGCTGGATGGAGATTGAATTCTGGGGAGCAACCCGGACTGTAACCGGCTCACAGTTTATCATAAGCGACGGAAAGAGGAAAATCCTTTTTGAATGCGGTCTCTTTCAGGGAAGAAGAAAGGAATCGGAAGAAAGAAACAGAAACTTCCCCTACGACCCCGGTGAGATACCCTATCTATTCCTCTCCCACGCCCACATGGACCACGCCGGGAACATACCAAATCTTGTGAAACATGGATTCCGGGGAAAAATAATAGCCACCCCTGCAACCATCGACCTTCTTCAGTACATGCTCAGGGACTCAGCACACATACACGAAAAGGATGCTGAATACGTGAACAAGAAAAGAAAGAGAAAGGGGCTCCCACCCATAGAGCCCCTCTATACCATGAAGGATGCGGAAGAATCCATGGAGTTTTTTGAACCCCTGGATTACTACGAGACATTTGAGGATGGATTCTCCGTCCGGTTCATTGAGGCAGGACACATTCTCGGGTCTGTTCAGCTCATAATAGAAATGGACGGGAAAAAGATAGGATTCACAGGGGACCTGGGAAGACCGCACCTTCCCATTTTGCGCGACCCTGACCAGATAGAGGGGGTGGATGTCCTCATAATGGAAAGCACCTACGGGAAAAGATATCACAGGCCCATAGAGGAGGCTTATAAGGACCTGGAAAAGATAATAAAAAGGGCGGAGGAATTGAAGGGAAAGGTTATAATTCCTGCATTTTCGGTTGGTAGAACACAGGAAGTAGTTTACTGCATTCACAGGCTCATAGATGAGAAAAGAATTCCTGAGATTCCTGTGTATGTTGACTCCCCACTCTCAACCAATGTAACAGAGGTGTTCAGGAGACATCCTGAGTGTTTTGATGAGGAGACCTACAAAATGTTTCTTGAGGAAGGGGACCCCTTCGGGTTTGAGAGAATTGAATATATAAGGGATGTTGAGGAATCAAAGGCGCTGAACCACATGCACGGTCCAATGGTGATAATCTCCGCAAGCGGGATGTGTGAGCATGGAAGGATACTCCATCATCTGAAAAATTCCATTGAGGATGAGAGAAATGCGGTTGTTATCGTTGGATATCAGGCAGTCAATACCTTAGGGAGGAAACTTGTTGAGGGAGAGAAGAGGGTCAATATATTTGGTGAACCGCATCGGGTGAGGGCACCGGTCTATGTTTTAAATGAATTCAGTGCGCACGCGGACAGAAACGACCTGCTCCGGTATGTTGAGAGCTCAGGTGTGAAAAGAATAATCCTGGTGCATGGAGAAGAGAAGGAGATAGAGGCACTGAGGGAGGAACTCGCAAGGAGGGGCTATGATGTCCACGCACCTCGCCGGGGAGAAAGAATTACCATTTGAGGTTCGTGAGTTTGTTTTTTACCTGAGGGCGGAAAGGGGAGCGAGTGAGAATACGGTTGATGCATATAAAAGGGATGTCATGCAGTTGCTTGAGTGGTGCAAAAAACCCGTAAAAAACATAGAGAGAAGGGATGTTGAAAACTTCCTGGATGCCCTGAGGGAGGCAGGGCTCTCACCGCGTTCCATTGCAAGGAAACTTTCCTCTTTGAGGGTGTTCTTCAGATTCCTTGAGGGAGAGGAATTTATAGACAGGGACCCCACAGAACTCATTGAATCCCCGAAACTTGCAAAAGTTCTTCCCGATGTTCTTGAGGTTGAGGAGGTTTTAAAAATTCTTGAGACATGTAATCCTTGTGACCCCATGAGTGAAAGGGACAGGGCGGCACTTGAACTTTTATACGGTTGCGGTTTGAGGATTTCCGAACTTCTGAATTTAAGGGTGGATGATGTATTCTTTGAGCAGGGATTTATAAGGGTAAGGGGCAAGGGGAAGAAGGAAAGGCTTGTCCCCCTGGGTCCATATGCAAAGGAGGCGCTTTTAAAATACATGAAAAATGGAAGAGAGGTATTGAAAAAAGGAAAAACAGAGTATATATTCCTGAACAGGAACGGGGGGAAACTTTCAAGGATGGGTTTCTGGAAGAGGCTCCAGCACTGGGTTGCACTGAGCGGCGTGAAAAGGAGGGTTACGCCTCATACCTTCAGGCATTCCTTTGCAACCCATTTGCTTGAGGGAGGTGCGGACCTGAGGGCGGTTCAGGTAATGCTCGGGCATGCTGATATATCAACAACGCAGATTTACACCCATGTGGACAGGGAGTACCTGAAGGAGACAATAGCACTTTACCATCCCAGGGGAAGATGATGCTTTTTCTTCTGATGCAGATAGAACTTGTGAGATTGAAGTATTCCGGGGGAGGGGACTGGTACAACGACCCCTCCATCCTGCCCAACCTTGCAAAAGAGTTCACGAAAAGGACCGGAATAGAGGTTGTCCCCCATGAAAAGATTTTAACGTTCAGGGACCCTGAAATATTCTCCCATCCCTTTGTCTTCGTAACAGGGCACGGAAACATTGTCTTCAGTGAAGAGGAGATAAAAAACATAAGGAGGTACCTTGAAAATGGAGGTTTTATATATGTTGATGATGACTACGGGATGGATGAGTACATAAGAAGGGAGATAATGAGGATATTCCCATCCCGGAAGCTGGTTGAGGTTCCTTTTGACCATCCCATATACCACATCTTTTACGACTTTCCCCAGGGTTTACCCAAGATACACGAGCATTATAAAGGACCCCCAAAGGGATACGGGATATTTATGGACGGAAGGCTTGCCCTTTTCTACACCTACAACACAAACATATCCGATGGATGGGCGGACCCGGAGGTTCACCGCGACCCGCCACTCAAAAGGGAACTTGCGATAAAAATGGGGATTAATATCTTACTTTATGCACTCACATACTGATGGATACGTTTAAAGAGGCAAGGAAACTATTTCCAAGGGATAAGGAACGCAGGCTTTTTTACCGCCTCCTTGAGGGGTGGAGAAGGAAGAGAAAGCCAATCCTTGTTAAGTTTTACATTCCACGGAAGAAGGAGTTCCCCCTCGCCGTTGCAATTGGGGTCCTGGGTGAGGACTGGCCCGGTTTGAGTGATGCTGTAACCGGGGCTGTCCATGAGAGGGGATGGAACATTTACTATGAGGCCGGGTATCAGGTCCAGAGGGGGAAGAAGAATCTGGGGATAATGATCGTCTCCATAAGGATAGAGAATGAAAGGGACCTCATCAAGTTCAGAAGCCAGATGGAGGGTTTATCACTTATGCTGGAAAAGATTTCCATTGGAAGTTTTGCAAAGAAATTGCTGCTTGCAACCGAGGTAAAGAGGATAGAGATTTACACAAGGACCATAGAAAAGATAAAGGAGCTTGTGAAGGATAGAAAGACGCTGAGCGCATTGATATGCCCTGGAGGGGAGGCAACCAAGTTCTTCGCATCCCGTTCAAGGGCTTATATAGAAGAAAGAAAGGTTGAGGACATTGCCAAAATAATAATAAAAAACCACGAACTCATGAAACGCGTCAGGGAAACAGGAGGAAGCATACAGGTATGGGTGGAGAATCTGAAAACATTAAAGGAGGACCTGACAGGGATAACCGTTGCAGCATATGAAAGGGACCTTTCCTTGAGGGATGTTCTTGATGCATTATCCAGGGTTGTTCCTGGATTCAGGATGAAGTTCAATAAAGAGTTCACAACATCCGATGGAATTGTAGTGATAAGGCTTGAGATAAGTGACCCGCGTGGTAAATCGTATCCTTCTGATATCCATCCTGAAATTGAGGAGTACATAAAGAGGATACAGATAATGAGAAGAACCGAGCGTATGAGATGGATTGAATCCATAGGGGGATTTGAGCATTACATGAGGGCGATAATTCCCTTCCTGGTAAAGGAATTCACACGCACTGGTATCCCTCAGGTATTCATAAGTCTTGTTGCATCAACCGAGTTTTTCCTGGATTACAAGATAATAGTGGTTGCGGATAAAAATAAGGAACTTGAGGGTGTTTTGAAGGGAATAACCAGAACAAGCGGGATAAAAGTCCTTTCTGTGAGACCTCCCAAGATTTTTGGAAATGCAGCAGTTCATCTGTTTGATACAAGGGTTGACCTCGATTACTTCAGGGATGTGGGTGAGGTTTACAGTAAACTACTTGAAATACTTGAAAAGGGAATAGGAAGATTCAGGGACTTTGACAGGGGAATGAGGGAGATGGATGTGGATAAACTGATGAAATTGAGAGAGAGGTTCAGGGATATGGATGAGTTCTTATTGAGGGAACTGTATTATTCCATTGAGGATTTTTACAGGGTGAGTGCCCCTGAGGATGAACTTGCAACCCTTATAGAACTCGGAAGGGAGTGCCTTTCAAGGTTCAAAGGGAAAACTGTCCTGAAAGTAAAACACACCTCCCTTTCAAGCCTTGTTGCAATTGCGACCCCATGGGATCCCGCTCTTCTTTCAAGGGTCCTTGACCTGGGAAGGGAATATGAAATGACCCTGAGCAGATACGAGAGGGAAAACCTTGTATTGTTGCTTCTGAGAATTTCAAAGAATGGGAAACCGGTTAAGGGAATAGAGAAGGAAATTAAAAAACTACTTTCTTCTTAAAAGAATGAATAGAGCAGGAAGGAGGTAAAGTGTGAGGTAACAGGCAGATATAAATCCTCCGACAAGCAATATTCCAAGGCTTTTTAATCCACGGGATGGGTTGAAGAACAGAACACCAAACCCCACCACTGTTGTGAGGGTGGTGAGGATAATTCCATGACCGGTGAGGTAAAGTGCCCTGAGAGGGTCTTTTTCCTTCAGATATCTGGAAATGAAATGAATCGCATCGTCCACCGCTATCCCGAGAACGAGAGGAAAACCCATTATATTCATGAAGTTCAACTTCATCCCCAGGAAAGAAAGTGCACCACAACTCCAGAGTATGCTCAGCACCACCGGTAATACAGAATATATCCCGTATTTTATGCTCCTGAATCCTGCAGATGTGAGGATGAGGATAAAAAGCAATGAAAGGAACACGAGTTTTATAATTCCACGCCTTCCTCCCTCTCCTATGGAGATCATTATTATGGGAAGTCCGGTAATTGATGGAACTTTCTTTTCTATTTCCTTAACCAGTCTCTCAATTGCAAAAAGGTCCCATGTGGAGGTGGAGGGGAAAAGGTATATGAGATACTCACCCTTCTCGTTTATATATCTTTCCTTTATATTTTCGGGAAGATGCCTTTCATCGGGTATCTCAAGTGCGGCTATCTCCTCCACATACCTTTCAAACTCCCTTCTCCTTTTCTCCAGGGATTTAAAATCCAGGTGTATTTTCTCCGGAACGGGTAAAAAGACCGAAAGAATGGAAAGCCTCTTTTCAAATTTTTCCAGTTCCTTTTTCATATCCCTGGAACGACTCATTTTTTTCATCAGCACTCTCTTTCTTTTCTCAAAAACCTCTTTTTCAGGAAGAAACTTCAGGGCAGACTGCACCACGCCATAATCCGAAAGGAACTCTGTATATTCCCTTGCCTCCTTCCGGGTTTTTGCAATGCATAGAAGGGGAAATGGATGCAAGTCAAACTTCTGAGCCATTTTCTCCTGCACCTTCATGGACTGGAGTCCTTCAGGTTGCATATTTTTCAAATCATTATCAAATCTCAATCCTGTAATGGTAAGCAGGAATAAAAGACTGAAGGCAAGGGGGATAAATAAAGCAGGAACAGGGTCTGTAATTATGGAGGGGAAATCGCAGGGAGGGGATGTTTTTCTCACAAAAATAACAAGCAGGCGAGGGAGAAAAAGAAAAACGGAGAGCATACAGAGAAGAACACCTGAACCGGCTATAAATCCAAGTTCTCCAAACATGGGAAATCCGGAAAAAATAAAAGAGAAAAATGCAAAAGAGGTTGTAACAGCCCCGAGAACTATTCCCTTTCCACACTTTCCAATGGCATCCTTTACCGCCTTTTCCGGTTCTTTTCCCTGAACCTCACGGTTGTAGGAAAGGGTAAGATGGATGGCAAAATCTATTCCAAGTCCTGCAATGATGGGAATAAACATGGAGGTGAGGATGTTGAGATTTTTGATTGTGAGAGAAACAAGAAAGAGAGACCATAAAAGACCGGGAATAAGGGAAATCATCATGAGGAGAGGTTCTTTTAAATTTCTGAGGAAAAATACCTGGAGCAGAAAAATCAGCACAAACACAGCCAGTGTCAGGATTCCCATTCTCTCTTCGATCATTCTCCTCTCTTCCAGTGCCACTGCCGGAATCCCGGTAAGTGTTATATGCACACCTGGATATTTCCTTTCCACCTTCTTCATCATCTTCTCCACTCTGGCTGCGAATTGTATAAGGTCCTCGGTGCTCTCTCCCTCCGCATAAACCACCATATACCCCAGCCTTCCATCAGGAGAGAAAAAGAGGGTATCGGGCAGAAACAGGCTACAGAGATACTGTCTGATTGTGCATCTTCCTTCAAGAAACTCCACTGTGGCGTGAATAAGTCTTACGATGTATGCGGTATCTCCGGAAGCAGTTTCTCCAGAAAAACGATTTATCAGATAAACAGGATAAAGTGGGTCCCTTTCCTGAAACATGGGCAGCAATTGCTCAAACACATCATCCGGAATAAGATATACTCCATACCTGAGAAAGTAATCCACATCCATCCTGTATTCCACATCCACATCCTCTCTTTCTCTTATCCCTTTTGCGATTTCCTCAAGCGCCCCCTCCATCTTTTCTCTATCCCATCCTTCCACAACCACAAATAACGGGGTGAAGTCTTTAAAACTTTTTTCAATCTCTCTGTATTCCTTCAAATATCTGGATGGTGGGGCCAGGGAAATCCAGTCCGTGGAGAAGCTTATCCTCCTTATGGAGAGAAAGGTCAAAAAAGAGAGAGGAATGAGCAAAAGGATGCTATTCCTCATCCTGCAACCAGCAGAACGGTCCTTTTTCCTCCCTTCTCTTCCATCCATACCTGCTCATCCTTATCCATATGCTCTCAAGGTCCTCCTCAAGAACCGACCCGAACTTCATGGTAACACCATCGCATGGTGTAACATCTCCATTGTTGGAGACGTGAAACATGGTTACTCCTGCAGGGCATCCGCATCCATAAAAGGAACGAAGATGACCATACCACCATACCCCGGGAACATCCTCCCTTTTCCACCATTCTTCCATGAACCCTCTCAATTTCCTTTCATACTCCCTGTCTCTCCTTTTCAGGTCCTTTCTCTCCTTCAGGCATCCTGCAGGAAGGGCATCAAAAACTGCGATTTCATTCACGCCCAGTTTCACTCCCAGTTCCATCATTTCCTCAAGCACCCCTGAGGAAAATCTCTCAGGAGAGGAGAAAGTTGAAAGTCCAACAAGCATCCTTTCCCTTTTCGCCGCCTCTATTCCCTTCAATGCCTTTTTAAAAAGACCCTTCAACCCCCTGTGTTCATCGTGTCTTTTCTCATCCGGAAAATCAATGCTCACATATACACGATTGAGCCCGCTTCTTTTGAGTTCCTTTATTCTTTCTTCAAGCAAAAACCCATTGGTGTAAATCACGGGGATAGCATATTCCTGATCCACATGGGAAATGAGTTCTGGAAGGTCTCTTCGTAAAAGTGGTTCTCCCCCCTCAAAAACTATGGTAAACACACCAAGCATTATGGATTCCTCTATAACTCTTTTCCATACTTCTCCGGGAAGGTCCTTTCCGGGATATACTGTTGCTGCACAGTGTTTGCATCTGCAGTTACATCTTGCGGTAACTGCAAGGGTTGTAAGTCCTGGATATCTAAGCCCATACTTGAGGGAATTGAACATCCTTGCACCCGAATTTACGAATGCAGGGCTGAACTCTGCAGGCACAAGGAGACCTCTTACCGGAAGTCCATTTTCCCATCCTATTATCTTATCGTGCCCCAAATGGAAAACCAGCATCTGGGACTGGAGTTTTCTCAGGGATGGGATCCCGTATTTCAGAGTAACAAGATTGTATCTTATTCTGTCACGCCATTTCACCATGCACCTCCATATTTTTTGTAGACATAATAACACCCGGGATATGCTCCCCTGGGTGTCAGAAAAATACCTCCACAAACCCTGAGCCTTTCAACATCCATGTAATCCCTTGTAAGAAAGTCACCTATAGCAACTGTCACAATATTTCTCTTTCCCCTCCCCTTCAGGGTTCCTGCAAGCGCAGATAAAAGAAGGGACCTCTTTCCGGGATCTGTATATTTGAAAAGAGAGAGAAGCGGAAACAACACGGAATAAACAGGGTGGGTTGATTCGGGAAGGGAGGAAAGACGAAGATAAAGGTTCTTGACATTCACGAGACGGGTAACGGGCATCACTTTCTTATCGTCTTTAAGAAGAAAAAGAAATGCTCCACAGTCAGGATGAAGAGAAAGCTGGAGAGGAGCAACGGAGGGAAGGGGAAGGAAGTCCTCCACATTAAGTCCCATATCTGAAATCAGTTCCTTTATCACCGTCTCCCGATTGATGAGCTGGCTTTTCCGGGCCATGAATCTCCCTGCGGGATTCGCTATGTTTATGTTAATAAGATAAAGTCCCGGGGAGAAAGAGAGCGCATGCAGAATAATATCCTTTATTTCTCTGAGATTTTCTCTTATAACAGTCATCGTAACGCTCAGTCTCAATCCCTTCTTGACCGCCATCTCCATCACCCTTATCTTCTCCTCTATGTATTCATTTCCCCTCATCATCCGATGGATTTGAGGATTGAACGTATCAAACTGCACCGTCACTCCCCACAGTCCCTTTTCCTTTAAGAGATCCATCATCTCCGGTTTTTTATAAAAAAGAAAGCCATTGGTAAGCACTACCGGTCTTAAGCCCTTGGTTTTCAACAGCTCAACCATCCTGGGAAGTTCAGGGTGAAGGGTTGGCTCACCCCCGGTAATGCACAGTGCCACAGCACCTTCTCTTTTTGCCTTCTCTGCCACCTTTTCTACATACTCTAAGGACACAAATTTCTTTCTTTTTCCTCCAGAATTTGCATAGCATATTGGACAGGAAAAGTTACATGCATCTGTAATCTCAACATACCTGAAGAGATACGCCCCGCGGTATCCGTGTCCCTTTCTGTGAAATGCAGGTGCAAGACTTCTGAAATGCATGAAGATTTCTGCGTCATCCGATATCCTTGTCTCCTTTCTTCCACGGGGACAGTAAACCCTGAAGTAAACCTCGTTCCCTCTTATCTCTATTTCTGCAGGATGGATTTTATTGCACTCAAAGCAAAAGGAGCCTGTTTTCTGGATTATCATTCATACCTCCACAGAACAGGAAAGTTTTTTGAAAACAAGATTTGCAAGAAAGGCATGGGGGAACGGGGAGCCCTTTCTCAGGGTCCTTTTCAGTATGGAAGAAAACCTGTAGGTTATCCTGTAGGCCCATCTCAGTCCCTCCTCCAGTTTTTCTGGAGAAAGGTTCCTGGGAAGAAAAACACAGTGCTCGCCATCGTAGAGTTCCCAGTTAAGGGTGAGCAATCTTTTTTCTTTTTTGAATTTCTCAAAGAGGTAAGAGCCCGGAAGGGGAGTGAGTATGGAATATTTCACCAGGTCCATTCCGGATTTCTCCACAAATCTCACGGTTCTTTCAAAAATGGATTCATCGTCCGGGTCACATCCAAAAACAAAACATCCAAGCACACTCATCCCGTGGTCGTGGAGTATTTTTACCGCCTCATAGAAGTATTTTTTTCTGTGGAATCCCTTTCCCATCCAGTTTAAAGATTCCTGGTTGACCGATTCAAAACCAACAAGCAATCCCCTGCAGCCGCTCTTCTCCGCAAGTTTCAGCATCTCCTTATCCTGGACAAGATTCAGGGTCGCCCCTGCATACCATTCCACCCTGAGAGGTGCTATCTCATTCATGAGTTTTTTAGCATAGTCTCTGAAGGCAAAAAGATTCACATCCAGGAATACAACCGGACTTCCTATCATTTCTATCTCTCTTACAGCATCTCTTACCGGCATACACCAGCCTTTCCCCCCGTTTATTCTGCTCACCACGCAGAAGGAACAGGCATGAGGGCATCCACGAGTAACCTCAATTGTGTTGCGGGTGAAATATCTCTGCGAAAGGAGATTCCTGTGCAGCGGAGGATAACTTCTGGAGTAGGGATTGGAAAAATCGCAATAGATTTTTTTGAGTTTTCCGGAAGCAAAGTCAAGCAAAAGTCTTCTCCATGCTCCCTCCCCAAATCCCACAACCACAGAATCCGCATACCGGGATGCCTCCCCGGGTAAGAGTGTGGGGTGTGAACCTCCAAGAACCACGGGTATTCCTCTTTTTCTTATTCTCTCTGCAAGCCGGTATGCCTCAGGAGCCGCACAGGTAATGGCACTTATCCCCACAAGATCAGCATCCATCTCCTCCGGAACCGGTTCCACTCCCTGGTCTATTATTCTTACCTCAGGATTGAGTTCGTGAGGGATTATGGATTTGAGCCTGAGGAGGGTAGTTGGTGCATAGTATCTTTCCACTTTTCCTTTTTCCACCGCCCTCCTGTATCTTTTCCCTGCGGCAAGTATCAGGATTATCTTCATGGAAAAATTTTACAGCCCCGGATTAAAATTTTCAAGATAGAGTGCTTGACTTTTTATATGAATGGGTATAAATAAATGTAAGAATGGAAAAGGTTCTTGTAACAAGTGCGCTCATATATGCAAATGGTAAGGTTCACGTGGGACATCTTGCAGGGGCATACCTTCCCGCGGATATATACACAAGATATCTGAGACTCCGCGGGGTTGATGTTATTCATATAAGTGGAACCGACGAACACGGGGTTCCCATTACCCTTGCAGCAGAGAAGGCGGGAGTTTCTCCAGGGGAATACGTTGACCGATACTATCAAATTATAAAAGAAACATTTGACCGCCTTGGTATCTTATTTGACCACTTTTCAAGAACATCACGCCCGCTTCACCACAAACTTGCGCAGGACTTCTTTTTGAAACTCTATGAGAAAGGGTTTATAGAAAAGAAAAAGACATGCCAGTTTTACTGTCCTTCATGCAAAAGATTCCTTCCAGACAGATATGTGGAGGGAGAGTGCCCCTACTGTGGCTATGAGGAGGCAAGGGGAGACCAGTGCGAACGATGCGGAAGGTGGCTTGAACCAGAACTCCTGAAAAACCCAAGATGCAAGGTATGTGGTTCAGCCCCTCATCTCAGAGAAACAGAGCATTTTTATTTTATGCTCAATAAATTCCAGCAGAGACTGGAGGAGTGGATTGATAAGAATACCCACTGGAAGGAAAATGTGAGAAACTCTGCCCGTGGATGGCTTAAGGAGGGATTGAGACCAAGGGCGATAACCAGGGACCTTTCCTGGGGTGTTCCTGTTCCTCTTGATGGGTATGAGAACAAGGTTCTGTATGTCTGGTTTGATGCACCCATAGGTTATATTTCTGCAACAATTGAATGGGCAAGGGAAAAGGGGGACGAAAATCTGTGGAAGGAATACTGGAAGGATGAAAATACAAAACTCATTCATTTCATAGGAAAGGACAACATAGTATTTCACACGATATTCTGGCCTGCAATGCTCATGGGATACGGTGATTTTATTCTTCCTTACGATGTTCCTGCAAACGACTTCCTGAATCTTGAAGGGGAGAAGATATCAACGAGCAGGAACTGGGCAGTATGGGGAGATGAGTTTGTTGAGGAGTTCCATCCTGATTATCTAAGGTTTTATCTCACACTCATCCTCCCTGAGGACAGGGATGGGGACTACCGGTGGGATGAACTTCAGGAAAGGGTGAATCAGGAACTTGTGAATTCCTATGGAAATTTTGTCAACAGAACGCTTTCATTTATAAAGAAGTACATGGGAGGAAGGATACCAGAGCCAGGAACCTTTACCGCGGACGACCAGGAGGCAATGGAAAAAATGAAAGAATATGCAGAAAATGCCGGGAAGGAGATAGAGAAATTCTCATTCAGGAAGGCACTGAGAACATTCCTTGAAGCCTCTTTGCTTGCAAACAGGTATTTTGATTATCAGGCTCCATGGAGGTTGAGGAAGGAGAATCCGGAGAGATGCAAAACGGTTCTCAATGTATGTGCAAACATGGTCTATGACCTCGCCCTCATGTCCTCTCCCTTTATTCCCTTCTCCTCCCGGAGGGTTGAGGAGATGCTCGGGGTTAAATTTGAAAGATGGGAAGGGGTGGGGAGAAGGAATTTAAAGGGAGGAGAGACGCTTGGGGAGGTGAGGGTTCTTTATTCAAAGATAGAGGATGAAAGGATAAAAATACAGAAGGAGAAGCTGGGAAAGGAGGAAGGTATGGTTAAGATTGAGGATATTGAAAAACTCGGATTAAAAATAGGGAAGATAGAGAAGGTGGAGAGGATTGAAGGGGCGGATAAACTTTACAAACTCCTGGTTGACCTGGGGAATGAAAAGAGGACACTTGTTGCAGGGCTAAGACCCTATTATTCTGAAGAAGAACTTGAGGGGAAGCTCATAGTTGTTGTGACAAGGCTTGAACCCGCAAGGATAAGAGGGGTTGAGTCTCAGGGAATGCTGCTTGCTGCAGAGTCTGATGGAACAGTTGCAATACTTGTTCCTGAAAAAAATGTTAAACCGGGGGCAAAGGTAAAATGAGGGACTACATTGAACTCATAAGACCTTTCAATGCCATCTTTGCAGGGGTATGCACCATGCTCGGTGCAGTCCTTGCAGGGGACCTGAATGTCTTATCCATCATAGCAGCGCTGGTCGTGTTTCTTATTGCCGGAGGGGGAAATGCATTCAATGACTATATGGACAGGGAGGTTGATAAAAAACTGGGAAAGAAAAAGCCCATTCCTTCAGGGAAGATAAAACCTGAAAATGCCCTTTACTTCTCCATAGCGCTTTTTGCTTGTGGGAATCTTGTTGCATTCTTCATGGGAAAACCCTACTTCATCTTTGCACTGGTGGTTACCGTGCTTTTAATCCTTTATTCTCTCTTTCTCAAAAAGATACTCATTGTTTCAAATGTCACCGTTGCACTCCTGGGAAGCCTTGTCTTCCCATTCGGTGCAATGACCGCAGGAAATGTGCGCCTCTCAACCTTCCCGTTCATCTTTGCGTTCCTTCTCCATCTTCCCAGGGAGATACTGAAGGATGCACTGGATATTGAAGGGGATAAGATAAGGGGCATAAGGTCCATACCGCAGGTTATAGGTTTTCCAAAAACTTCTCTTGTTGTAAAATTCATTCTTCTTTTACTCCTCCTCCTTACACCCCTTCCATACAGACTTTATGGAAGGGAATATCTTTTTGCGGTCCTTTTCCTGGTGGACCTTCCCATACTCTACCTTTCCATAGCCCTCTTCCCCACAGAGAAGTCCTTCTCCCAGTCTGAAAAATTGCTGAAGTTTATGATGGTTGGAGGGTTTATAAGTCTTCTCCTCGGGGGGATATGAGGGAAATCCTCCTGGGAGTGCTGCAGGGGCTTACGGAATTTCTTCCCGTCTCAAGTTCGGGGCATCTTGTTTTTTTCAAACATCTTCTCGGTCTCGGGGAGCAGGATGTAACCCTTGAGGTAATGCTCCACCTTGCCACCCTGCTTGCAATACTTGTTTTCTTCTGGAAAAGGATACCTTCTTATCTCAAGGGAAAGAATTTCATGCTCATTATTCTGGGTTCAGTGCCTGCCGGGATTGTGGGGGTTTTCTTCAAGGATAAGATAGAAGCCCTCTTTACCCATCAACTTCTTCCTTTAACATTTTTCACCACCGCGGTTTTTCTTCTTTTATCGGATAGAAGAAGGGGGGAAAGGGAGATAGGGATAAAGGAGGCACTTTTTATAGGGATTGCGCAGGCATTTGCAATCTTACCGGGAATATCCAGGTCAGGATTCACGATAGGAACCGCACTCCTGCTCGGTGTAAACAGGGATGAGGCATTTGAGTTCTCCTTCTTTTTGAGTATTCCGGCAGTTCTTGGGGCCGGGATACTTGAGGCAAAAGAAATAAGGGGAGAGTTTCTGCCTCTCCCCTTTCTCTGTGCCTTTCTTTCCGGTATTTTCGCTCTGTGGATTTTGAGAAGGGCTGTTTTAAGAAGAAGACTTCTTTTCTTCTCCCTTTACCTCTTTGGGCTTGCCCTCCTCTCCCTTAAGTTTTGAGAGTTGCTCCTCAACATACTTCTGTATCTCTTTGTTCTTCTCCTCTATCAGGGCATTTGCTATCCAGTCAAACTCCTCCGCGGTTATTCCCGCGCGTTCATAAGCCTCCTTTTCTATCTCCTCTATCCTTTTCTGTATGGCATCCCAGTCCTGTTTCACCTCAGGATGCTTTCTCAGGAATGCGGTATCCGCAAGTTCCGTGAGGTCGGGTGAAAGGAGGTCTTTATACTTCTCCCTGAACTCGTCCACCATCTTCCCCTGTTCCTTTATAGCTTGCTCCAGGTAATGGGCAGCCTTCACATATCTATCAGCCATTTCCTTTGTGATTTTCCCATCCTTTGGAGGTGTGAACTTTGGCTTTGCAGGCTGGGTCTGGCATGCGAGAAGGATGAAGATAAAAGGAAGAAGTTTTTTCATGCTCACCTCCTTTTTAGAAGGGAACCTCCACACCGAGTTCCTTACCTATCTCCCTCATTGTCTCAACGACCTTCTCCTCAATCTCAACCTCTTCTCTGTATTTTTCCTCTGCCTCAAATTCCTTCTCTCCATGTATCCATATTCTTGTTTTTCCTTTTGCAAGTGTGCTTCCTTTGAGTATCCTTATATAATCATCCATGAGTTTTTTGAATTCGTCAAGAGGTATGAATGCCTCAATGTTTATTGCACCAAAGAAGTGGCATACATTGGGTGGTTCTCCCTTCTTTCCGTAAAGAAGGGGTCCATAGGCACCACCTGAGAGAACACCTGAGAGGATATCAACAGCAACGGATAGTCCGTAACCCTTATGCCCTCCGGTTTCTTCCTCAGCACCACCCAGGGGAAGCAGTCCTCCTCCCTTTCTCTCAAGCAGGTTTTCAAGAACCCTTCCAGGGTCATCTGTTGGAATTCCATTTTCATCCGTTGCCCATACTAAGGGAATCTTCTTTCCCCTTCTGTTATAAACCTCAAGTTTTCCTCTCGGAACGGTGGATGTTGCCATATCAAGAACGAAGGGTTTCTCCTCACCTGCGGGAACTGCTATGGATATTGGATTTGTTCCTATCACTGCGTCCTTCCCATGGGTTGGAACAACCAGGGGAGCGGAGTTTGTCATGGATATTCCTATGAGGTTCTCTTTAAGAGCCATCATTGCATAGTATCCTGCAATTCCGTAGTGGTTTGAGTTTCTCACAGCGGCAAATGCAACGTTGTTCTTCTTTGCCTTTTCAATCACAAGCTTCATTGTCCTGTATGAAACGGGCTGTCCGAGCCCATCTCCACCTGAAACAAGGAGGGTTGTTGGTGTTTCTTTTATTATCTTGATTTCCGCCTTTGGTTTCATTATTCCTTTCTTTATCCCGTCCACGTATCTTTTGAGCCTTGCAACACCATGGGATGGGATTCCCCTCCTGTCGGATGCAACAAGGACATCTGCCGTAATCCCTGCATCCTCCTCAGGAACACCAAGTTTGACAAACACATCCTTAACAAAGCCCTTAAGGGTATCAACCTTTATTTTCATCTTCACCTCCTTTTGGGGGATTGTAAGGGAGCAAAGAAAAAATGTCAAGCGGGGTAATTATCTTAGATACCCCCACTATCTTCTCACGGGGTTCTTCCCTGTGGAAGCCTCAGTATGGTTAACCGTTAATAACGGACCGTTCTCCTTTAAATTTGCCTTTTCACCTCACCAGTATTATCTTTCCCGTTGCAG